>CAZWQJ010000072.1:0-10821 GCA_964635825.1 uncultured Victivallales bacterium
GGAAGCCGACATCGAGGATGGCGGCCTGGGCGGACTCGCGGCAGCCGAAGCGGCGGGCGGTCTTGGTGGTCCCCTCGGATTGGGAGCGCAGGAGGAGCCCATGGTTCAGGGCGGCATCGTCGAGCCAGTCCTGCACATGGGCGACGAGGTTGGTGGAGGTCCAGGTGTAGGTGCTGACGCCGGAGACGAAGGTGGAGGCCGAGGGTGAGGCGTCGAACGTGCCGCCGGCCGTTGACCAGAGGGTGCTGCCGTGCTGGCGGCTGTTCCACGTGGCTTCGCCGGCCACGGCTGCATCGCCACCCGAACCGGAGTTGCGAGCGCCCTCGGTCCAGCTTTCGGTGAGTCGGTGGATGCTGAAGGTGGAGTCGATGTCGCCGCTGAAGGCCTGGCGGACGACGGCGACACGGAAGGCGGCTGAGGTGACCACGGAGCCGGCGGGGATGGCGGACAGATTGAAGAGGAAGAGGCCGCGGCGTGTGCCGTTGCCGGCGTTGCCATCGCGGCCCGCGGCGACGTCGGAGTAGCCGCCGGCGTTGAAGTCGGGGGAGCGGGCGATGATGAAGGTGTCGGCGACGCAGACGAGGTTGGTGTGGGCGGCGGTGGCGTGGTGGGAGGCGAGGGGAAGGGTCAAGAGGCTGAGCAAGAGGAGCAATCGCGCGTTGGTGTGCCGCCGGCGGGTGGGAATGTGGGTGCGAGGGGTGGACGTTGGGCGTTTGCAGGCCATAGTTGACATGATAGGCTCCCCGATGGTTGGCGACGGCGCGCCGCCTCGGAATCTATACTGTTAATACCGGGATTATAAGATTTAAACGTTGAATATGCAAGGCTGGATGGAGAGGTGGGTATGAGTGAGAAGAAGGATGGGGCTGGGGAGGGGCGGACGTTGGAGGAGCAGCTGCACGAGATGCTGCGGCGTGCGAATGTGTCGGTGCTGGTGAATGGGGAGCGCGGCGGGGGTGGGGAGGGGGCTGGGGTGGCGGCGAAGGGGGACGAGGCGGCGGGGGTGGAGGATCGGTTGAAGGCGATACGGGAATTTGGGTTAAAGCCGCGGGACGTATACGCGCACCTGGATCGGTATGTGGTGCGGCAGAATGAGGCGAAGAAGGTGTTGGCGGTGGCGTTGTGCGATCACTATCACCACGTGCGGCGGTGCCTGGAGAATCCGGCGGTGCAGGATGCGGAGTACGCGAAGCACAACATTTTGATGTTGGGGCCGACGGGGGTGGGGAAGACGTACATGATGCGTTGTGCGGCGCGCCTGATCGGGGTGCCGTTTGTGAAGGCGGACGCCACGAAGTTTTCGGAGACGGGGTATGTGGGGCACGACGTGGAAGACCTGGTGCGTGACCTGGTGAAGGCGGCGGATGGGGATGTGGAGCTGGCGCAATACGGGATCGTCTTCATGGACGAGATCGACAAGATTGCGTCGCAGCCGACGGCTGGCAAGGATGTATCGGGGCGCGGGGTGCAGATCAACCTGTTGAAGTTGATGGAAGAGACGGAGGTGAGTCTCTTCAGCCAGACGGATATTTTGGGGCAGATGCAGGCGGTGATGAACATGCAGCGGGGCGGCGACTTGGGGGCCCGCACGATCAGCACGCGGCACATTTTGTTCATTGTGAGTGGGGCCTTCGACAAGCTTTCCGAGCAGGTACGCAAGCGGATTGGGGCGGCGCGGATTGGGTTTGCGGGCGGGGAGACGGATGCGGCGGCGCTGCCGGATGGCGACTGCCTGCGCCAGTCCTCCACGCGCGACTTCATTGACTACGGGTTTGAGCCGGAGTTCATCGGGCGTCTGCCGGTGCGGGTGGTTTTCGATCCGCTGGAGGCACAGGACCTGGAGGAGATTTTGCGCCGAGCGGATGGCAACGTGCTGGATCAGTATCGGGACAGCTTTGGCGGGTACGGGTTGAGCGTGACGGTGGCGGACGAGGCGCTGCGCCGGATTGCGCAGGAGGCGCATGCGGAGCGCACGGGGGCGCGCGGGTTGATGACGGTGATGGAGCGCCTGTTCCGCGACTTCAAATTCGAGTTGCCCTCGACGCCGCTGAAGCGGTTCGAGGTGACGGCCCAGACGGTGGCGGATCCGGCGGGCGCGCTGGCGGAGTTGTTGCGGCAGGAGGACACGGCGCAGCGGGCGCAGATGCTGGAAGATGTGCGGCGGGTGGCGGAGGCGTTCCAGGCCGCGCACGGGATTCGGTTGACGATTGCGCGGGATGCGGCGGACGCGCTGGTTGACCAAGCGATGGCGGGGCACCGGACGGTGGACGCCGTTTGTGAGGAGTGCTTCCGCGACTTTGAGTACGCGCTGAAACTGATTGCGCGCAACACGGGCCGGTCGAGTTTTGCGGTGACGCGCAAGCTCGTCGAAAATCCGGTTGCAGAGCTGTCGCGGCGGGTGGCGGACAGCTTTCAGAAGGATGGGTGAGGGGTGCATTTTCTATTCGACTTTACGCGGCTCATCCTTAACACTTCCGCCTTTCCACGCCGCACAACTGGGTGCGTGTGGTGTCCGTGACGGGAAGACGATGCAGACGGCGACAGCGATCAGCGGTGGTGTAACGGCGGCGCGCGGCTACCAGGCGGCGGGCGTCGAGGCCGGCATCAAGAGTCCCAAACTTGATCTGGCGCTGCTGGTCTCCGATCGTGTGGCGACGGTGGCCGGCGTCTTCACGACCAATCGCATCCAAGGGGCGACGGTGACGTTGTGCCGCTCGCGGGTGGCGGGTGGCCAGGCGCGGGCGGTGGTGGTCAACAGTGGTTGCGCGAATGCGTGTACGGGGCCGCAGGGGGCGCTCGACGCGGAGCGGATGGCGCAACTGACGGGCGAGGGGCTGGGGGTGCCGGCTTCGCAGGTCCTGGTATGTTCCACGGGCACGATTGGCGTGCCGCTACCCATGGACAAGATTGCGAAGGGGATTGCGGCGGCGGTGCCGGTGCTAGCGACGGATGGCGGGGCGTTGGCGGCGCGCGCGATCATGACCACGGACACGGTGGACAAGCAGGTGGCGCTGGAGTTTCCGCTGGCGGGCCGGACGGTGCGAGTGGGTGGCATGGCCAAAGGCGCGGGCATGATCGAGCCCCACATGGCCACGCTGCTGGTGTTTCTGACGACGGATGCGGCGGTGTCGGGCGAGGCCTTGCAGGGCTGCCTGCGCCGCGCGGTGGACTGCAGTTTCAATCGCATCACAGTGGATGGCGACCAGAGCTGCAACGACACGGTGCTGCTGCTGGCGAACGGGGCGGCGGGGACGCCGGTGCTGGACGAGGCGCATCCCGAGTGGCCGCGGTTTGTGGAAGCGGTGGAGACGGTCTGCCGGGACCTGGCGCTGCGCGTGGTGCGCGACGGCGAGGGGGCCACCAAATTTGTGACGGTGGAGGTGCGCGGGGCGGTGACGGATGCCGAGGCGGACCTGGCGGCGCGGGCGGTGGCGCGGTCGCTGCTGGTGAAGACCTCGTGGTTTGGAGGCGACCCGAACTGGGGGCGCGTGATCGACGCGGTGGGGTATTCCGGGGCGCAGGTGCAGGAAGCGTTGGTGGATATCTCCTATGACGGGCTGATGGCCTTTCGCGGCGGGCGGCCGGAGTTGACGCAGCGCCTGCGCGAATTGGAAGCGGTTCTACGCAAGCCGGAGTTTACGCTGGTGGTGGATCTGCACCTGGGGACGGGGCGCGCGGTGATGTACACCTGCGACTGCAGCGAGGCGTACGTGCGGATCAATGCGGAGTACATGACCTGAACGTCCCGATGCAAGAGATCATCAAGAAAGCCGATGCGCTGATCGAGGCGCTGCCGTACATCCAGCGCTTTCGCGACCGGGTGGTGGTGGTGAAGTTCGGCGGCAGCGCGATGGAAGAGAAAGCGCACTACGACAGCATTCTCGCCGATCTTGCGTTCATGGAATGCGTGGGGATGCGGCCGGTGATTGTGCATGGTGGCGGCAAGGCGATCTCGCGCGCGATGAAAGCGGACGGGGTGGAGTCGCAATTTGTGCGTGGGCTGCGGGTGACCTGCGCGCGCACGATTGAGGTGGTTGACCGGGTGATGAACGAAGAGATCAACCCCGGGATTGTGCGGACGCTGCAGGGGTTGGGCGCGCGTGCGGAGGGGTTGCGCGGGCAGCGCGTGTTTCGGGTGGAGCGCAAAACCGGCCAGGACCCGCAGAGTGGCGCGGCACTGGACTGGGGCTTTGTGGGTGAGCCGAGCGGGGTTGAGGTGGAGCCGATTCGCGAGTTGCTGGCGCGCGGGTGCATTCCCGTGATCACACCGCTGGGGCTGGGGCCGGACGGCCAGGCGTACAACATCAATGCCGACACGGCGGCGGCGGCGGTGGCGAAGGCGTTGACGGCGGCGAAATTGGTGTTTTTGACAGACGTGCCCGGGTTGCTGCGGGATCCGCAGGACGAGACCTCGGTGCTCTCAACGTTGCACGCGGACGAGGTGGCGACCCTCGTGGCGCAGGGCGTCATTGATGGCGGCATGTTGCCGAAAGTCGAAAGCGGAGTGGAAGCACTGAAAGCGGGCGTGGGAAAAATCCACATGGTGGACGGGCGCATGGCGCACTCGTTGCTGCTGGAGATCTTTACCGCGAACGGGGTAGGAACGGAGATCATAGCGCATGAGCAAGAGTGAAGAGATTGCCGGACGGTTCAATCGTTTTGTGATGCCGACGTACGCGCCGAAGCTGGCGCTGGTGAAAGGGAGGGGCACGCGCGTCTGGGATGCAGACGGCATGGTGTACCTTGATTTCATTGCCGGCATTTCGGTGTCCAATGTGGGGCACTGCCATCCGTACGTGGTGGAGGCGATTCAGAAGCAGGCGGCGGAGTTGATCCACACGTCGAACCTGTACTACACGGACAACGAGGCGAAGCTGGCGGAGAAGCTTTCGCGCCTGGGTCCTGGCGGCAAGGTGTTTTTCGGCAATTCGGGGGCGGAGGCCAACGAGGGGCTGATCAAGTTAGCGCGCCTGTGGGGCCATGCGAAGGGCAAGTACGAGATCATCTCGATGACGAATTCCTTCCACGGGCGGACGCTGGCGACGGCGGCGGCGACGGGGCAGGTGAAGGTCCAGAAGGGGTTTGAGCCGATGCCGGCGGGGTTCGTGCATGCGGAATACAACAATCTGGAATCGGTGAAGGCGCTGATCAACGAGAAGACGGTGGCGATTCTGCTGGAAGCGCTGCAGGGTGAAGGCGGGGTGGTGGCGGCGGATGAGGCCTTCTTCAAGGGCGTGCGTGCGCTGTGCGACGAGCGCGGCCTGCTGATGCTGTGCGACGAGGTGCAGTGCGGCATGGGGCGCACGGGCACGTGGTTTGGTTACATGGGCGCGGGCGCGCAGCCGGACGCCTTTTCGCTGGCGAAGGGGCTCGGCAGCGGGTACCCGATCGGCGCGGTGGTGACGACAACGGCGCTGAGCGACGTTTTCCAGCCGGGCAACCATGCGAGCACATTTGGCGGTTCGCCGCTGGCGTGTGCGGCGTCGCTGGCCACGATCGACGTGATCGAGGCCGAGGGCCTGGTGCGGCGCGCGGCCGAGAAGGGCAAGGCGTTCATGGAGCGCCTGCAGCAGTCGGTTGAAAAGTTTGAGCACGTGACGGCGGTGCGCGGGCGTGGCCTGATGATGGGGCTGGTGCTGGATCAGCCGGCCAAGCCGCTGGTGGACATGATGAGCGAGCGCGGGCTGTTGACGCTGGCGACGGCGGAGAATGTGGTGCGCATGCTGCCGCCGCTCAACGTGAAGGACGGCGAGTTGGAAGAAGCCGGGGACATCATCGAGGAAGCGCTGGCGGACTGGCACGGTGTTGACGCGCCGGCCGAGAGCGACGCCGCGACGGAGGCCTGAACGCAGCCATGAACATCCAGGAACTCAAGGGGCATCGGGTCGGGATTTGTGTGTCGGGCGGTCTGGACAGCAAGACCGTGACGCGCAAGTTGGTGGACATGGGTGTGGACGTGGTCTGCTTTTCGGCGGACCTGGCCCAGCCGGACGAGAGCGACATCCGCAACGTGGCGACGCGGATGGCGGCCTGCGGGGTGGAGACGATCATCGTCGATTTGAAGGACGCGATGGCGGCGGCGTGCTTCGACATGATCCGGGCGCAGGCTCAATACGATGGGGGCTACTGGAACTCCACCGGCATCGCGCGGGCGGTGACGGTGAAGGGGCTGATTCCGGAGATGAAGAAGCGCGGCTGCACGGTGCTGGCGCACGGGGCGACGGGGCGCGGCAATGACCAGGTGCGGTTTGAGCGCTACACGAACGTGCTGGCTCCGGAGATGAAGGTCTACGCACCGTGGCGCGATCCGGACCTGCTGAAGGAGTTTCCGGGGCGACGTGAGATGGCGGCGTACCTGAACGCGAAGGGGATCGACGCGTTTGTCGACACCAAGAAGCGCTACTCGACGGATGCCAATCTGGCGGGGTTGTCGTACGAGGCCGAGGATCTGGAGAGCCTGGAGACGCCGTGCACGATTGTGACGCCGCAGATGGGCGTCTGGCCGAACGCGGCGCCGGACCAATATGAGAATGTGACCATCGCCTTCGTCAAGGGGCGTGCGGTGGCGATCAATGGCCAGGCGCTGACGCCGCTGGCGGCGATGACGATGGCGAGTCTGATCGCGGGCCGCAACGGGGTGGGCATTCGCAACGCGCTGGAGAGCCGGATCATTGGCACGAAGAGTCGCGGGGTGTACGAGGCGCCGGGCATGGAGCTGCTGGGCTTCGGGCTGATGCAGGTCTACCAGGCGGTGCTGAACCGCACGGCGATGGATCTGATGCGGCAGCTCTCGGCGCTGGTGGCGCGGGAGACGTACGACGGGCGCTACTACGAGCCGACGAAGCGCGCGGCGATGGCGGCGATCGATTCGCTGGCGGAGGTGGCGACGGGCACGGTGACGTTGGGCCTGTTCAAGGGCAACATGCATTTCCAGAGCCTGAAGGCGGTTCCGGCCTCGCTGTACAACATGGCCGATTCGTCCATGGAGGCGAGCGAAGGTTTGAACCCGCGCAGTTCGCAGGGTTACGTGGAAGTGCAGGCCGTTGAGGCGCGCACGCTGGCGCGAGCCGGGCAGATCTGAGGCGTGGGGGGGGCGGCTTGTCGGACCGGTCGGACCGGTCGGACAAGTCGGACGAGTCTGGTCGGCTGAGGCGGGCTCAGGCCAGGCCGTCTACCATGGTGCGGACTTCGCGATCGAGGACGGGCACGGTGCGGTCGGAATCCATGGCGCGGACGGTGGCGAAGACCATGGCCACGCTGCGGATGTTGTCGTAGACGTCCGTGAGGGGGCGGGTGCCGCTGCGGACGGCCTTCATGAAGTCATTCAGCACAAAATGCTGTCCCTGGCGTGCGAGGGGTTTGGGCTTCACGACGCGTTCGGTTTTGACGGCGTAGCCCTTGGGGACCTGGAGCAGGCGGATTTCGCCATTGCGGTAGGTGAGGGTGCCCTTTTCGCACTCGATCTGCCAGTTTCCGTTCCAATCGCAGAACGAGCCCTTGCTGCACCAGCTGCCGTTATAGAGGACGGTGGCGCCGTTGTTCATGGTGAAGACGGCGCTGCTGGAGCATTCTCCCGCGTAATTTGACCAGGATGGATTCCATGCGGACGCGCGCACGCTGACGGCGTCGAGGCCGGTGATGAAGCGGATGAGGTCGAAGTGGTGGATGGACATGTCCACGACCAGGGGGTACTCCATGGAATGGCGGAAGCCGCCGCCGAAATCGTGGCCCTTGAAGAAGTCGAGGGTGACCTGGCCGACGGCGCCGAGTTTGCCGGAGCGCACGAGCTGGGACATGGCCCACATGGTGGCGTTGTAGCGGTAGTTCTGCGACACGGCGTAGAGGCGCCCGGTCTGGCGGGCGGTGCGGAGCATGGCCTTGCAGGCGGCGAGCGAATCGGCCATGGGCTTTTCGCTGATGACATGGAGGCCGGCCTTGAGGGCGGTGGTGACGTCGGCCTTGTGCAGGGCGGGTGGGGTGCAGGAGACGAGGGCATCGGCCTCGACGGCGCGCAGGGCATCTGGCAGGGATGGGTAGCAGATGGAGGCGGGGTAGCCGCCGGTGGCGCAGGCGGCCTCGAGGGCCTTGGCGTTCACGTCGACCATGGCCACGACCTTGGCCGCGGGGTTGTCCTTGAGGACCTTGACCCAGTTGGCTCCGAAGCCACCGACACCGACCTGAATGAAACGCATCGTTGATCCTCCTGGAAGATTCGCGTCACGTTTTCACAAACGCGGACTGGGGTCAAGTGAGAGGGCGGGCCCCCTTGACATCGGGGGGGGCGGGCATAGACTGCGGCTGAAGGGAGGGCGGTGCGTGAAGAACTCGATGTACGTGCTGTTGGGGGTGCCGTTCGCGTTGTTGGGTGCGACACTGAGCGTGGACGCCCTGGTGCGGTGGCGGCAGGCGGATGCGAGCCAGGGGTGGCCAACGGTGCAAGGCGAGGTCACGTACGCGGAGGTGCAGGAGTCGCGCAGCGTCGATGGGAACACGGAACTCAGGCCGGTGGTGGGCGTCGTGTACACGGTGGATGGGCAGCCGTATGAATCGGATCGGTTCACGTATGGGCGTGGGGTGTGGCTGGATAAAGATTTTGTGAAGGTGCTGATGGCGCCCTACGGGGTCAGCGCGGCGGTGCGCGTGCACTACAACCCGGAGGATCCG
Source organism: uncultured Victivallales bacterium (assembly GCA_964635825.1). Lineage (GTDB taxonomy): Bacteria > Verrucomicrobiota > Kiritimatiellia > UBA8416 > JAIOPI01 > CAZWQJ01. The sequence goes on from CAZWQJ010000072.1 coordinate 8,665, forward strand.
GGCGAGGCGGTGTTGCAGCCTGGCGAGCGAGGCGGACTTGGCCGGTTGGCGGTGAGTGGGCTGGTGTTGATGGCGGTGGGGGCCGTTGCCATGATCAAGGGGATGCGTCCCGGCATGGGGCGAGTGCCATGATGATGGGATCGGACGGCTGGGCGAATGGGGATCGGCGCTGGCGGTTGGCGCTGGGCGGGGTGCTGCTGGCCACGGCCGCCGCGTTCGCGCCGGTGTTGCAGGCGGATTTTCTCAACCTGGATGACTACCGGTACCTGACGGCGGTGCGCCCGTTCAATGGGCAGACGATCGCGCACATCTTCACGCACTTTTTCGAAGGGTACCATCCGCTGACGCTGGTGAGCCTGGGTCTGACGTATGCGTGGGCGGGATTCGATCCGTGGACGCACCATGCGCTGAACCTCGTGCTGCATGTGGTGAACACGTGGCTGGTGTACGTGCTGGTGGCGACGATCTGGGGGCGGCGGGGGATGGCTTGTCTGGCGGCGGCGATCTTCGGGTTGCATCCGGCGCATGTGGAGGCGGTGGCGTGGGTCACGGCGCGCAAGGATGTGCTCTACGCGTGCTTCTATTTGTGGGCGATGATTGTCTATGTGGGGTATGCCCGGGCGGGCGGGCGTTGGCGCTATGCGGGTTGCCTGGTGCTGTTCCTGCTCGCGGTGCTCTCGAAGGGCATGGCCGTGAGTTTCCCGCTGGCGGCCGTGGCGATCGACTATGTGCTGGGCCGTCCGTTGCGCGCGCGCCGCGTGTGGATCGAGAAGTTGCCGTTTCTGGTGCTGTCGGTCATTTTCGGGCTGGTATCGATCCGGGCGCAGCAGGCCAGTGGGTATGTGCCGGCGCTGGACGCGGTCGGCACGGTGGCGGGGCGCGTGGCGCTGGCGCTGCAGGCGGTTGCGCTCTATGCGTGGCACCTGGTCAACCCATTGGCACTGGCGGCGTTTCATCCTTATCCACCGCCCGCGGAGGGGCGTGCATGGGCTGTGGTTGGGGCGGTGCTGAGCGCGGGAGGCGCAGCGGCGGTGGTGGTGGGATGGCGCCGCGCGCGGACGGCGGTTTTTGCGCTATTGTTTGTCGCGCTTTCGCTGGTGACGGTGCTGCAACTGGTGCCGGTGGCGGACTTCGTGGTGGCGGATCGATATCTCTATCTTGCGGTTCTGGGGGTGGCGGTGGCGCTGAGCGCGCTGCTGACCGGTGAGACGGTGCGGCGGCGGAGGACCTGGGGCGCGGCGTTGGCCGTGGCGCTGCTGCTGACACTGGGGTGGGCGAGCCACGCGTATGCTTCGGCGTGGCGCACCAGCGTGTCGGTGTGGTCACACACGCTGGTGCGGCACCCGGGCGCGGCCTTCGTGCTCAACATGCGCGGCGGCGCGTACAGCGATGGGGGGCGCTACGCGGAAGCGGTGGGCGATTTTGATGCGGCGGTGGCCGCGAACCCGACCTACCCGCGCACGTATCTGAATCGGGGTTACGTGCGTGACAAGCTGGGCGACGCGCGAGGCGCGCTGGAGGACTACGGGCGTGCGATCGCGCTAGCGCCGCGCGACGCCCTGGCCTACAACAACCGCGCGCGGATTCTGCTGCGGCAAGGAGACGCGGCGGCGGCCCTGCAGGATGCGGAGCAGGCGCTGGCTTTGGCGCCGGGCCATCCGGCGGTGCACCTCTTCCTTGGTAACCGGGCGGGGGCGAAGCTGGCGTTGCGCGACTGGGCGGGTGCGGAGGCGGATGCGTCGGCTGCGATCGCGCGGCTGCCGACGCACTACGTGGCTCACTTGACGCGGGCTGCCGCGCGCTGGCAGCTCGGAAACCAAGCCGGCGCGGAAGCGGATGTGACGCGCGCGGAGGCTATCGATCCGGGGGATCCGGCCGCTGCGGCGTTGCGGGCGACGTGGGTGAAGTAAGGGGGCGGAAGGAGCCCGCGCGGCGGAGCGCACGGGGCACCCAGGGGGAAGGTCGGAGAGGAGCCCGCGCGCGGAGCGCACGGGGCACCTGGGGGGCGAGAAACAAACAGGCCCCCGTTGGCTTGCGCCGAGCGGGGGCCTGAAGTGGTGAGCGGTTACGCGCCGCCCGTTAGCGGATGAACAGCATTTCCTGGTAGGTGGGCAGCGGCCAGAGGTCGTCGGCGATCAAGCCTTCGAGTTGGTCGGC
>CAZWQJ010000072.1:10921-19243 GCA_964635825.1 uncultured Victivallales bacterium
TAGCGCTCGGCGTAGATTTCGTTGCGCGAGGCGAACTCGCGCTTCGAGAGCACCTTGTATTTTTCGAAGAGGACGCCGTAGGACTTGTTGCCGCCGACGGCCTTCATGGCATCGACGGTATTGCGGTGGTTGGGCAGCCCGCGGCGCGCGGCCTCCTCGTGCCAGGCGGCGGAGTAGTTGTCGCCATTGAAGATGATCGCCTTGTGCGACTTGATGACGCTTTGCAGCAACTTCTGCACGGCGGCATTCAGCTTCGAGGCATCGCCCTTGGTGGTCTTTTCGAGTTCGGTGGCCATGTAATCGAGGCTTTCGGCGACGATGGTATTGAGGATGACGAGCGGCCCGGCGATGGACTGTGCGGAGCCGACCGCGCGGAACTCGAACTTGTTGCCGGTGAAGGCGAACGGGCTCGTGCGGTTGCGGTCGCCGGCGTCCTTGGGCAGCGGGGGCAGGGTATCCACGCCGATGGTCATGGTGCCGCCGCTGCGGGACTTGCGGGTCGCGCCCTTTTCGACCTGCTCGAAGATGTCCGTCAGCATATCGCCGAGGAAGATCGAGATGATGGCCGGAGGGGCTTCGTTGGCGCCGAGGCGGTGGTCGTTGCCGGCATGGGCAACGGCGACGCGCAGCAGCTCGCTGTAGAGGTGCACGGCGCGGATGACGGCGGCGCAGAACACGAGGAACTGCGCGTTCTCATGGGGGTCATTGCCGGGCTCGAGCAGATTCATGGAGTCGGTGCCGAGCGACCAGTTGAGGTGCTTGCCGGATCCGTTGATGCCCGCGAAGGGCTTCTCATGGAGGAGGCAGGTGAGGCCATACTTTTCGGCGACCCGGCGCAGGGTGGTCATGACCATGTGCTGGTGGTCGGCGGCGACGTTGGCGTTCTCGTAGACCGGAGCGAGTTCGTACTGGCTGGGGGCCACTTCGTTGTGGCGGGTCTTCACGGGGACGCCCAGCTTGAAGAGTTCGCGTTCGGCGTCGAGCATGCAGGCCAGGACGCGCTCGGGGATGGTGCCGAAGTACTGGTCTTCGAACTCCTGGCCCTTGGCGGGTTTGGCGCCGAAGAGCGAGCGGCCGCAGATGGAGAGGTCCGGGCGCGCGAAGTAGAAGTTGCGGTCGATGAGGAAGTATTCCTGTTCCGGTCCGGCGGTGGCGAAGACGTAGCCGGGATCGGCGTGGCCGAAGATCTTCAGCACGCGCTGGGCCTGGCGGTTGAGGGCCTGCATGGAGCGTAGCAGGGGGGTCTTCTTGTCGAGCGCCTCACCCGTCCAGCTGAGAAACGCGGTGGGGATTGCCAGGGTGGTGCCGTTGGCGTTCTCGACGAGGTAAGCGGGCGACGTCGGGTCCCAGGCGGTGTAGCCGCGGGCCTCGAAGGTGGCGCGGATGCCGCCCGAGGGGAAGGACGAGGCATCGGGCTCGCCCTGGATCAGTTGCTTGCCGCTGAACTCGGCGATGGCGCCACCCTGGCCGTCCGGCGAGAGGAAGCTATCGTGTTTTTCGGCGGTGATGCCGGTGAGGGGGAAGAAGACGTGGGCGTAGTGCGTGGCGCCCTTTTCGATGGCCCAGTCCTTCATGGCGGTGGCGACGGCATCGGCGACGCTGGCGTCGAGGCTCATGCCCTGGCGGATGGTGCGCGTGACCGCCTTGTAGACGGTCTTGGGCAGGCGGTCGCGCATGACGGGGTCATTGAAGGTGTTGGACCCGAACAGTTCCTTGGCGGGGGTCTCCAGGAAGTTGAGTGGTTTTTCGATGGGTTTGTAGGATGTGACGGCTGCGATTGCGGCCTGCCGGGCATTGGTCGAATTCATCGTTCGAGCTCTCCTGTCTGTTCTGTCGCACACGCGCTGCAAAAACACATGGTCACGGGAATAATCGCAGGGACCGTGCCAACGGGCGGCCTTTGCGCAGGCTGCGTTCTAAGTGGTTTAAGCACGGGGTGTTGTGAGGAAGGAGTTCAGCGGGTCATGGGGCGACGCGGGGGCGGTATTGCTACGAAAGTGTATGTACAGGCCCAGTCTCGATACAAAATCGTAGGGTTTCGCCCTGCCTTGGCGGTGCCCTTGGTGCTGGCGGTTGCCGGCGTGCATGTGAGGTCAACCGCCATAGGTGGGCCGGTACCAGCCGATTTCGGCGTTGCGCCAGTGGCGGAGGGTAATGTCCGCCTTGCGTTCCAGGTTTTCGAGGAGGTTGGGTTCGAGGTGGAGGGCCCCGGTGAAGGAGGGGACGGGGGCGGTGAAAAAGAGGGGCTGAGGCGAGCGCTTCATGAGGTCGATGAGGTCGTGCGTATTATCCAGTTCCCAGCGCATGGCGCGATGGAGGTACCAGAGCCCCTGATCGCCGAGGTCGCCCTTGGGCATGGGTGTGGGTTCCGGGCTGACGGCGGTGGTCTTGGGGGCGATGGCGTTCTGACCGTCGCGCACGTAGATCAAGGTGCCGAGCTGGAGGTAGTGACGCATGGTGAGGTAGACGCAGCGCTTGGCGCGGATCTGAAAGGCGTCATTGAGCAGCTTGTCGGCCGCATCGTGCTTGCGCGTTTTTTTGGCGGCGGCTTCGAGTTGGCTGGCGGCGGCGGCGAGGGTGCCTTCGACGCCGTCGATGGCGCAACAGACCTTGGCGGCATCGGCCCAGTTGTTGACCATCTGGTAGCCGACGCAGTTGATGTAGTCGAGGTACTTGTCGGGGTGCGAGGCCTGCGACTGATAGATGTAGGGGGCCCAGTAGGACTTCTCGTCGTCGCTGAGCAGTTCCTGATGGGACACGAACGGGCGCGTGAGCCAGCGCAGCATGACGGGGCCGTCGAGGGTGCTGGCGCCGACCATATCCGTCATCGTGTCGGCGCGATCGAGGGTGGCCCAGGCGTCGACCACATCGTCCGCGATTTCGGGGTCGTAGAGTTCGGCGGCGAGATGGGTGAGGGCGGCGACGCGCAGGCGCGTGTTGGTGGCGGGGGGCAAGCCCATGGCGATCTTGAAGGCATCGAAGAAGTGGGTGCCGGCGCCGCCTGAGCAGAATTGGCGGCAGGGGTGCGTCTGGATGGCGGCGGCGCCTGAGATGACGGCGTGGGGTGTGGGCAGGTGGTCGAAGATGTTGCCGGGGTGCCAGGTGGATCCGCCCCAGTTGCCGGCGCCGAGCATGGAGCATTCGGCGGTGTACTCGCCCCAGGCGGCGCCGTTGGCGCAGCCGATACCGGGCTTGAGGCTGCGCATGACGAGGTGCGTTTCGTCGTCGGTGAACCAGCCATGGATATTCGTGTAGATATCGGCCTGGCCGCCGGCATCCTGTGCGCCGGCGCGCAGCTCGCTGAGGAAGTCGACGACGCGTTTGCCCATGTCGCGGCGTTCGTAGCCGGTGGGGCCGCTGGGGCCGTGGAAGAGGCGCTTGTCCCAGGGGTAGAAGCCGCCGGAGTCGTTGGTGCCGAAGAAGAAGATGTCGATGGCGGGGCACTGCTTGATCAGGGCGCAGACGCCGGCGCGATAGGCGGCGCGGACCTCGGGGTGGTCGGTGTTGGGCGAGTAGTACATGCCGGTGGCGCGCAGGCTGTTGTCCACGCGCGAGCCGCGCCATTGCGGGTGCGCGCGATAGACGGCCTCGTTGAGCATGTGCGGCTCCTGGCCCATGTACGCGGCCTTCATGCCGAGCTTCACGACGATGGCATGCTTGGCCTTGAGGAAGGCCATCTGGCGGGCGACCCATTCGGCCGGATAGGCCTGCTCGAGGCCCGGTGGCGTCACGTGTTTGAAGAGTGAGGGCAGGAGTGCGGCCCACTCGGTCCAGGGGCTATCCTTGTCTTCGGGCTGGAAGGTGGTGCGCTCGGAGAGTTCGGAGATGACGATGTGGGTGAAGCCGGCGGACTTGGCGCTGGCGGCGATGCGTTCGAACTCGCGCAGATCCCAGGCGCGCGGGCTGAAAATCAGGCGTTTGGCGGTCGATGGTGTGGACACGGTTGAGCCTCCGATGCAACATCATGTTGCGAGTGGTGCGGATCGCGTCAGGCAGTGAACCAGATGGCGGAGTGTGGTGCAAGAGGGAAGGGCGCACCAGCGCGCTTGCGCTGGTGCAACAGGCGGGCTAGCCTACATCCAATAGCTAGGGAGGGGTTGGGCGCAGGCCGAACCTGGCGGAACGTGGGTTCGTGGCGGCTCGTACGGGTAGACGTGTGATCGGGAACGAAGGAGGAATCGCCTTGAAGGGTGCGAATAGCGATGCGGACGGGACCGTGGCCCTGAATGTGGACTCCCACCTGCCGCCGGCGATGGCGGAGCGTGCCGAGGACATCGGGGTGAAGAAGGCGAAGGCGGAGGTGGCGAGCGTGCTGGCGCTGTCCGTCCTGGCGGGTGCGTTCATTTCGATCGGGGCGATATTTTGTACGACGCTGATTGCGGGTGCGGGGGCAACGCCCTATGGCGTGGTGCGCCTTTTGGCAGGCATTGCCTTTTCGCTGGGGCTGATTCTGGTGGTCGTGGGCGGGGCGGAGTTGTTCACCGGCAACACGCTGATCGTGATGGCCTGGGCCAGCCGCAAAGTGACGACCGTGAGCCTGCTGAAGAACTGGCTGATCGTCTATGCGGGCAACTTCGTGGGGGCGCTGTTGACGGTGGTGCTGATGTACCTGACGCGTCAGTACACGTTTGGCAGTGGAGCGGTGGGGATCACGGCGCTGACGGTGGCCAACATGAAGTGTTCGCTGGGCTTTGTGCAGGCCATCGCGCTGGGCATCATGTGCAATGCGCTGGTGTGCATGGCGGTGTGGATGGCGTACAGCGCGCGCGCCACGGTGGACAAGATCTTCTGCATTGTGGGGCCGATCACCTGTTTCATCGCGGCCGGCTTCGAGCACAGCATCGCGAACATGTACTTCATTCCCTTCGGACTGATGGTCAAGGCCTATGCCTCGCCCACCTTCTGGGACACGATCCACAAGCTGCCGACGGACTATCCGGCCCTGACGCTGGAGCGCTTTCTTGTGGGCAACCTGCTGCCGGTGACGATCGGGAACACGATCGGCGGTGCGCTGCTGGTGGGTGCGGTGTATTGGTTCGCGTATCGCCGCCAGCCGCGCGCGTAGGCGGATGTTGCCCCGCGCGGCGCAGCCGCAGCCCAACCCAACATCGAACATCCAACATCGAACGCCGAACCCCGCGCGGCGCGGGGCAAGCACTGGTCCCGCTGCGTAACATGTCGCGACGGAGCGGTCTATCTCCGTTCCAGTCGCAGCATGCGCACGATGGGGTTGGGTGGGACGGGAATGCCGGCGGCGACGGCGCGGCGATAGTGGCGGGGGGAGAGGCCGTAGGTTTGCGAGAAGGCGCGTGAGAAGTGGTAGGGGTTGGCGAAGCCGGCGGCGTCGGCAATTTCCTTCACGGTCATGGTGGCGCGGCCGAGGAGGGTGGAGGCGTACTGCAGGCGGGCGAGGCGCACGCATTCGGCGGGGCCGAGATTCAGGTGGCGGCGGAAGAGGCGGCAGAGGTGTTCGCGGCTGACGTGGGCGGCGCTGGCGAGGTCGGCGAGGGAGACCCGGTTGGGGCGATCGAAGAAGGTGCGCTGGCGGATGTATTCCATGGCGCGCTCCAGAGCCGGCGGCAAATCCGCGCGGGGTTCCGCGGCGAGGGTCAGGGTGCCCGAGACAAAGCTTTTCAGCATCAGATCGACGGCGGGCAGCAGGACGGCGGTGCGCAGCGGCTCCGCCAGCAAGTGCGCGTTCATCACGTAGCGAAAGAGTGGGCGCAGGACATCGTCGCCGTGGGCGGTCTGGGCCACGGGCCAGGAGGCGGGGGCGGGCCAGCCGTGCGCGGGCACGTTGCAGAGGAAGTGCATGAACGCGTGCACGGTCGGGCGGGTCGGGGACCAGTCGTAGCGGTCGGTCATGCCGGGGCGCCGCAGCAGGACGGTTCCCGGGGGCGCTTCGATGCGACGCTCGTCGAAGTAGGCCACCGAGGGGCCTTCAATGATCCAGACGAACTCGTAGTCCACGGTGCGGCGCCGGCCCAACGTGGCCCCGGGCGGATAGACCACGACGCTGGCGATGGAGACGGACAGGCGGCGAATCGAGGGCCACAGGAGCGGCGGCGTCATGAATCAATATTAGACATGTTTTGGCAACGGGCAAGCATGGTCTTGCGGTGAAGTCTATCGGATTATAGCACCAATCGAAACGATGAGCCTGATTTTGGTGGGCGCCAGAATATCAATTATGCGCATGGAATGAGCGTAGAGGAGCGGGTGTTCATGACGACAGCGAATGTGGGATCCAGCGGTGGCAGCGTGCGCATCGACGTACCGAAGGTGTTGAGTGAGGATCAGGTGCAGGGGTTTGTGCGGGATGGTTTTCTGGTGATGCCGGGGTTGGTGACGGCGGCCGAGGTGGAGGAGATGCGGCGGGACGCGGTGAACCTGGCGCGTGGCGTGTATCCCTGCGAGCAGTTGAAGGCGATGCCGGAGTCGATGACGGACACGGAGGTGCTGCAGAACATCCTGTGCATTCATCAGCCGCACTTCATCAGTCCGGTGATTTTGAAATACGTGAAGCATGCGCGGGTCTGCGGGGTGTTGAGCCAGATCACGGGCGCGCATCTGCCCGGCTGGGACGGCAGTGTGAAATGCATGCAGTCGATGTACTTTGTGAAGCCGCCCGGCTTTCAGGGGCAGGCCTGGCACCAGGACGAGATATACATTCCCACGCGCGACCGTTCGCTGATCGGGGCCTGGATTGCGCTGGACGACGCCACCATCGAGAATGGCTGCCTGTGGGTGATTCCGGGCTCGCACCGCGACGGCTATCTCTACCCCCAGCGGCAGCACGAGAATCCGGACGAGTTCGATTTTTCGCCGGAGAGTCACGGGTTTGACGAGCGTGCGGAAGTGCCGGTGGAAGTGAAGGCGGGGACGCTGGTCTTCTTCAACGGGTACCTGCTGCACCGCTCGCGGAAGAACCGCAGCGCGGGGACGTACCGGCGGGTGCTGGTGAACCACTACATGAACGCGTGGTCGCTGCTGCCGTGGTATGGGCCCAGCGATGCACAGGGGGCGCCGGCGGACCCGCCGTCGCGGCTGGATGTGCGCAACGTGGTGCCGGTGGCGGGGATCGACCCATACGCGTGGAAGGGCTACGAGAACGCGCCGAAGCGCGTCTATCTGCGAACCTGCAAAGCCAACGCGGCGGCGGGAAAGGCCTGAACGATGACGACCGCGAAATCGCTGAGTACCGAGCAGAAATCGCGCTTTGAGACCGAGGGTTACCTGATTGTGCCGGATATTTTCGTGCCGGACGATTTGGAGCCGGTGCGTCAGGAGTTGGACGCGTTGATTCGGACGACGGCGCGGACGCTGCACGCCACGGGGGTGGTACCGGCGTTGCATGAGGAGGCGGGGTTTGATCGTCAGCTCGCGCACATCCGTGCGGAGTCTCCGGATGCGGCGACGGCGGTATTGAAGGCTCTGACGGGGAATGGGGGTGGCGGGCACACGGGGAAGGCCATGTTCGATCTCATCCGGCATCCGAAGCTGCTCGCCGCGGTGGAGTCCCTGGTGGGGCCTGAGATCGTGGGGTCCTCGGTGTACCGCGTGCGTCCGAAGCTGCCCGGGCTGGCGTCCGGGGTGGTGCCCTGGCATCAGGATTCGGGCTACATGGCCGTGCACTGCGATCGCCATTTGATTGTGACGTGCTGGGTGCCGCTGGTGGACGCGGACGAAGCCAACGGGTGCATGCGGATTTTACCGCGTGCGCACCGCGCGGGGATCGTGACTCATTACACCGGTGGTCCGGCCGGCTTTCTGGTGATCGACGATCAGGATCTGCCGCTGCCTCCCGATCGTTCCGTGCCGGCGCCGTGCCCGCGGGGCGGTGTCATCTTTATGTGGAACTCGACGCCGCACTGCTCGACGCCCAACCACACGGATCACATTCGCTGGAGTGTGGACCTGCGCTACCAGGCGGCCGCGGTCCCGAGCAACGTGGGTCTGGTGCCGGATCCGGCGGCGACCACGTTGCAGCCCGGTTTCGAGGTGGCCTGTTACGCACCGGAGGCGGATTTCGTGGTGCAGAGCCGTGAACACCCGGAGCGCGAGACCACCTTCGCGGAGTTTGTCGACCGTCGGACGCGCTACGAAGCGGCCGCGCGTGCGGGGGCGGTGACCTATCCGCGGCGCGGGTGGACGCCGGTCGCGAAAGCGGCTGGCTGAGTGCCTGCGGTGGTCCGGCCGCTCCGGGTTCCCCCAATGTGCGGCTAAGGAGAGGCGCCCCATGGGTACGGGGCCCTGTGGGCGCGGCTCAGCCGGAGGCTTCGCCCTACCTCAAGTCCGCACGCGATGCTTGATGATGCGTGG
>CAZWQJ010000073.1:0-18695 GCA_964635825.1 uncultured Victivallales bacterium
GCCGCTCCCTCGAACCGACGCGCCCTGACCCCCAAGGCCCCCGCGCATGTCCACCACCCACGCCCCCATCTGGCTCGGCGCGCACAACGGCGTGGCCCGCGCCGTGCAGCCCGCCACCGGCACCACCACCGCCTGGCGCCCGTCGGCCGCCGCCGCCCCGCTCCCCATCCACCCCGATCACGAGTTTGCCCTCTCCCACAACGGGGCACTCATCACCAGCGATGCCTTCCGCCTGGAGTCGTGCCGTTCCGCGCCCGATGGCCTGTCCCTCCGCACCGCATGGCAACATCCCTCGCTCGCCCTGCGCGTGGACCTCGAGTACCGAACCGAGCCGACCCTGGGCGTCATCCGCAAATCGCTGCGCGTCCAAGGTCGCGGTTTGCTGGCCTCCATCGAATTGGAGCGCGGCCTGGCCTCCGGCGCGCGCGGCCCTGCCGATCGCGGCGAACACCGCCAGATCGGCATGGGGCCTATCGGCCTCGGCCAGCCCCTGTTCTGGGAGCGCTTCTTCCTCGGCATCGAACACCCGGCCGCGGAGAACTGGGTGGTCGGCGACCGCATCCAGTGCCGCCTACCGCTGCACTGGGACCTCTCCACCCGCGGCCCCTATCAGTCTCCGCCCTGCGTCCTCGGCGCCGCCGCCCCCAACGCCGAGGTCTGGGACACATTTCAGGACTACATCGACCGCCTGCGCCCCCACCGCGAACCGCCATTCGTCACCCTCATCAACAATTGGTACCAGTTCGGCCGCCCCTACCACCGCGGCGGTGGAACCCTCTCCGGCGATGTCGTCCTCGAGGAACTCCAGGCGTTCTCCCAGCTCGCGCGCGAACAACACGTCCCCCTGGATTTCTACTGCCTGGATGACCCCTGGACGGATTTTGAACCCGACGGCGGCATCTGGGGCCACATGAGTTCGGCGCTCTTCCCCGACGGCCTGCCGGGACTGCAGGCGGCCGCGCGCCCGCTCGGTATCGGCCTGTGGGTCGGCCCCTTCGGCGGCTACCTCGGCCGCCACCGCCTCGTCCCCTTCGGCGAATCGCTCGGCTACGAAGCCGCCACCGACCCGACCGACGACTCCGGCTTCGGCCAGCGCAAGCTCTGCTGCCACGGCACGCGCTACCACGCCCACCTCCGCGACAGCCTCCAGCATTGGGCCCGCGCCGGCGTCCGTTATTGGAAATTTGATGGGGTAGAATTCACTTGTACCGCCTCCGACCACGGCCACCCCGCCGGCCCCGGCGCCGCCACCCACCAGATGGACGACTGGATCGCGCTCATGCAGGCCATCCGCGCCATCGCCCCCGACAGCGTCATCTCCTTCACCACCGGCTCCAATCCGTCCCCCTGGTGGCTGCCGCATGTCGACTTCCTCTGGCGCGGCGGCGGCGACGACCGCACCACCGCCGACGACGGCCCTCGCCGCGAACGCTTCACCACTTACATCGACACCTGCCTCCACCTCCTCCGCCCCACCGCCCTGCCCCTCGCGCCCATCGTTGCCTTCGGCCTCATCCAGAATGCCGCCATCTCCTATGCCTCGGAAACCGAAACGCTCGACGACGTCGCGCGCGCCATGTGGCACATGGTCGGCCGCGGTTCGCACCACCACGACCTCTACGTCTCCCCGGACACCGTCACCGCCGCCCAGTGGAAAATTCTCACGTCGGCCCTCACCTGGGCGCGCGCACGCCGCCACCTGCTCGCGCGTTGCCGCATGGTCCTCGGGGATCCCGGCGCCGGCCAGGTCTACGGATTTCTCGGTTGGCGCGACGGCCACGGCGTCCTGTCCCTGCGCAACCCGCGCGGCACGGAACAGGCCTACACCCTCCACGCCGGTCACGCCATCCGCGCCATCCGCAGCGCCTACGGCCCCACGCCCACCCTCGCCGCGCCCGACACCCTGCACGGCTCCCTGCCCCCCTACGGCGTTGCCGTCATGGATCTACAGGGATCTAACCCGCATGTTGCCCAGCCGCTTCCGCCTTCGCCAAGAGGTTTCGCCGGGACAAGCCGCGGGCGGGCATGGTCGTATCACGCACCCCGACGATAAGCAGGCAGCCGCAACCGCAGCGCGCGCACGAGGTCAGGCGCCGGCCACTGCCCCGGGGCCGCCGACTCGTCCAGGTAGCCGTAGGTCAGTGCGGACCCCAGCACCGGGTACTCGACGCGGGTCTGGCGGCGCCCAGGGCCCATCCCGATCACGCACAACGGGCGCCCCGCCGCCCAGGCCAGCAGCCGCCGCAAGCGCGCCTCGTCCGCGTCGCGCCGGATCATCGCCGCCACCTTCGGTATGGCGTTGGGGAATGCCCACGCCGCGCGCGCCAGGGCCTGCAACCGCGCCAGGCTCGGCGTCTTCTCAAAATCATGCGCCGACACCACGATCGGTTTCCCGAGGGACTCCGCCAGCGCGCACAGCCGCGCACACAGCGGGCTCGCCGCCTCCACATCGATCGCCGACAAGGCCCGGCACGCCTGGCGCAGCAACGGCAACCGCGCCGCATCGGCCCGCGCCCACTGCCCGCCCTCGGCCTGCAACCGCAACGTCAGCAACACCGGCCACCCCGCCGCTTCCAACGCCCGGCAGCGCGCCAGCCAGTCGCGATGCTCCACCCCCACCAGATCCAGCCGCACCTCCACCACATCGCACAGCCGCCGCCGCTCGCCCGCCAGCACCTTCAAGGTCTCGTACGCCGACACCGTCCCCACCACGCGCGGCACCGAACCGATTCCGCTCGCACCCATCCGTATCTCACGCATGTTGTGTCCTCATCTTCCCGCTGGCGGTGGTGGTGTCCATCGCGGCCGCAGTATAGGCGCTGCGCCACACACGGGACAACGCGAATGCACGAATGGAGGCGACCCGCCCGCCTTGGATCCATTCGGCCTGTCCTTGTCGGGGCGCGGGCCACCGGCTAGAATAGGGAAGTGTCTGGCGCGCGACCGCAACGCTGCGGCAACCCGATCGTGGCCAGCGGTCAACCGAATCGTCCAAGACGGGGATCTCCATGACTGTGAAGCTCGGGTGGCCATCGAGGCGGTTGCTGGCGGGTAGCGTGCTGATCCTTCTCTTCCCGCTCGCGGTCCCGGCAGACGAGATTCTCAAGTCGGACACGGCCACCCCCATGAACCAGGCCGGCAGTTGGGTGGGCGGCAGCGTGCCGGGCACCAACGACCTGGCTCGCTGGGACCAGACCGTGACAATCGCACGCAATGCGCCGCTGGGCGGTGATCTGAGCTGGGCCGGCATCGTCTACCGCAATCCGGGTGCCGCCTACACGATCCCGGGCGGCGCCGCACCGGGCACACTCACACTGGGTGCCGCCGGCATCGACATGGCCCTGGCCACCAACAACTTCACCATCAACACGAACGTGGTGCTGGCGGCCAACCAGTCCTGGACCGTGGCGGCCGGCCGCACCCTGACGGTCGGGGGTCCACTTTCAGGCTCGGCCACCCTCACCAAGACCGATGCCGGGACCCTGGCGCTGACCGGCGCCAATAGCGAGTTCGGCGGATCGCTGATTCTGGCCGGCGGCACACTCAGCGGCAACGCCAACGGACTCGGCGGTCCAACGGGCACCCTGCGGGTCAGCGCCACGACCACGCTCACACCATCCGCAGCGGTCACCTTCGCCGCGCCGCGGGCGCTGACCCTGGATGCCGGAACAACCCTGACCATCAATCCGACGGCCGCCAACAGCCTGGTGGTCGATGGCGTCATCGGTGGCGCCGGGGCATTGGCCATGACCGGTGCCGGCGCACTCACCCTGAACGCCGCCAACACCAACACGGGCCCCATCACCATCAGTGCGGGCGTCTTGCGCGCGCAGGCCGGTGTGGGGATCCCCTCCGGTGCCGGCAGCGGCAACCTCACGGTGACCGGCGGCGTCTGGGAAACATCCGGAACCATCGCGCGCGCAACCGGTGTCGGGGGTGGAGAAGTCCAACTCCCCGGCGGCACCAGCGGCTTCAGCGCCTTTGGCAACCCACTGACCGTGAACCTCGGCGGCGGAGCCGCCCTCACGTGGGGCGCCGGCAGCTTCGCCCCGGGAATCCTGGTGCTGAACAGCGCCGCCGCCACCCATGACCTTCAGTTCGAAAATGCAATCGCGCTCAACAGCAGTGCCGCCCGCACCGTCCAGGTGAACGCCCGAACGGCAACCTTGGCGGGCATGCTCAGCAATACCGGCAGCGGCGGACTTACCAAAACCGGCGACGGCGCCCTGTCGCTCACGGAGGCCAATGCCTATACCGGCATGACCACCGTCAGCAAGGGAGTCCTGCGCGCACACGACGGCGTCGGCCTGCCTGCGGGTGGCGGCATCACCCTCGCCGGCGGCGTTTGGGAAAACGACCAGGACATCGCCCGCAACCTGGGGAGCGGACTCGGGTTGCTCAGCGTGGGTTCGGGCGCCAGCGGATTCAGCGCCGCCGGCGCGCCCATCGCCGTCAACCTGAACGGCGGCGCACCGCTATCCTGGGGCAGCGGCGGCTTCGCCCCCGGAACCCTCGTGCTGAATGCCGCCACCGCCAATGATAAAGTTACCATCCTAAATGCCATGCATTTCGGCGCGGCGGCGCGCATACTCCAGGTCAACACGAACGTCGCCGAGCTCAGCGGCTCGCTCAGCGGCTCAGGCGGCCTGACCAAGACCGGCGCCGGCACGCTGCTGCTCAGCGGCGCCAACGCCTGGACCGGCGGCGTCACCACCGTCAGCGCGGGGACGCTGCAACTCGCGGCCGACTACGCACTGCCCGGCGGCAACCTGACGATCACGGACAACGCCGTGCTCGACCTTCAGAATACGACCCAGACGGTGGCAACGGTCACGCTCTACGCCGGCACCATCGCCGGCAGCGGCCGGCTGACGAGCGCGGGCTACGTGGTGGGCGTCAACCACACGAGCGGCACCATCGCGGCGCGTCTCGGCGGTGCGGGTGTGCCCCTGACCAAGGTGGATAGCGGCACCTTCACGCTCACGGGCACCAACGACTACAGCGGCACGCTCGCCATCAACAACGGCACGCTGGTGGTGACGGAGTTCGGCGACACGCTCAACGGCGCCGGCGGCATCGAACTGGGAGCCAGCACCACGAGTGCGGGGACACTCGTCTATGCCGGTGCCGCCGACATCGTGCTGGCCACCCGGGTGCTGATACTGGTGGCCACCACCACCGGCGGCGGCACGCTGGAGTCCAGCGGCGACGGCACCGTGACCGTACGCAGCGGCATCGTGTCCCCCAACCCCGGAATCAAAACCTTCACCCTGGCCGGAACCAATGCCAGCACGAACACCTTCGCGGCGGCGATCGACAACGGCAGCGACACGATCGACCTCGCCAAGAGCGGCGCGGGGCGCTGGATCCTGACCGGCGCCAACACCTATCGCCATACCACCGTGAATGGCGGCGTGCTGCAGGTCGGCAACGGCACGACGGCGGCCTCGCTGGGCAGCGGCTCAATCACCGTGGCGAGTCCGGGCTCGCTGACGTTTCACCAACCCGGCGAGGTGCCGCTGGGCACCGCCATCACCGGCACCGGCGCCGTGACCAAGGAAGGCGACGGCACGCTCGTGCTCAACGCGGCCTCCACGTTCAGCGGCGGCCTCGCCGTGCATGGCGGCACGGTCGCCTACGGCATCGCCAACGCCCTGCCGGCCCTGACTGTCAGCGGCGACGTGACCCTCGACGCGGCCACGACCCTCGACCTGCGGCTCTACAGCGGGACCATCGGGGCGCTCCATGGCGAGGGGACCGTGGACAACAGCGCCGGCGCCGGCGCCATGACGTTCGGCATCGGCAACAACGGGCGCAGCGGCACGTTCGGCGGCACCATCCGCAACAGCACCGGCACCATCGCTCTCACCAAACTGGGGGGCGGCGTGCAAACCCTGACCAGCACCAACACCTACAGCGGCGCCACCACCGTGAGCGCTGGCATGCTGCGGTTGGGCGCGCCGGATATCCTGCCCAACGGCGCCGGCAAAGGACTGCTCGACACCGGTGCATCCCTGGCGCGCCTCTTCGACCTCGCCGGCCACGACGAAACCGTCAACGGGCTGAGCGGCGCCGGCGTGGTCACGAATTCAGCGGGCGACGCGACGCTGACGATCGGCGATGCGGACACCGGAGCGAGCGCCACCTGCTCGCTGCGCGACGGCGGCGGGGTGCTGCGCCTGGTCAAGGTCGGGGCGGGAACCCAGACGCTGGGCGGAGTCGCCGCCCACTCGGGCGGCATCACGCTGGCGGGCGGCGCGCTCGTGCTGAACGCGATCAACACCTTCGGCGGCGGCGTCACCATCACGGGCGGCATGCTGGCGATGGCCGCCGATACCGGCCTCGGCGCGGCGGCAAACGGCGTGGTCTTCAGCGGCGATGGCGTCCTGAGCAACAGCGCCGCCTTTACCCTGGCCGCCACGCGCAGCATCGCGATCGCCAGCAATGCCACGGCGACCTTCGCCGGCAACGGCGCCAACACGCTGACGGTGGCGGCCCCCATCGGCGGTGAGGGGCTCCTCGCCAAAGCGGGTGCGCACACGCTCGTGCTGGCCGCGGACAACACCTACGCCGGCCTCACGACCATCGGCGGCGGAACCCTGCAGGTCGGCGCCGGCGGCGCCACCGGCAGCCTCGGCTCCGGTGACACGCTGAACCACGCCGCCCTGGTTTTCAACCGCACCGGAACGTTGACGTACGCAGGCGCCATCGGCGGCACCGGCTCGCTGACCAAGAATGCCGCCGCCGGCACCGTCATCCTCGAAGGCACCAACCGCTACGAGGGGTTGACCACGGTAAGCGCCGGCGCCCTGAATGTGCGCCATGCGTCGGGCCTGGGCTCGACAACCGGTGCAACCACGGTGGCGGCGAACGCCGCCCTGGAACTGCAAGGCGGGATCGCCGTCGGCGCCGAGGCCCTGAGCCTGAGCGGGACGGGGATGGCCACGGCGGGCGCCCTGCGCAGCGTGTCCGGCACCAACGCGTTCGGCGGCCCCATCACCCTCGTCACCGCCAGCCGCATCAACGTGGATGCGGACATGTTGACGCTGCAGGGCGCCGTGGGTGGCACCCTCGGCCTTACGGTGGGTGGCGCGGGAACGCTGGTGCTGGGCGCTCCCCTCGCGACCGGTAGCACCCTCACCAAGGATGGCGCCGGCACAGCCGTGCTGGCCGCGGACAATACGTATACAACGACGACGATCAGCGGCGGTACCCTGCGCGTGGGCACCGGGGGCGCCAGCGGCAACCTCGGATCCGGCAACACCACGGACAACGGTTCGCTCGTCTTCAACCGCACCGGCACCTACACCTACAGCGGACTGATCAGCGGCTCCGGCTCCCTGATCCAGGAAGGGCCCGGAACCATCACCCTGGGAGGCGCCAACAGCTACGCAGGAGCGACGACGGTCCTCGCCGGATCCCTGGTGCTCAACGGCGCCCACACGGCAGCGGCCACCGGTCTCGTCACCATCCGCGGCGGCACCCTGCGCACCGGCGCCGCCGAGCGCATCGCCAACGGCGCCGCCATCTGGCTGGACGGCGGCACACTCGAAGTTCCGGCCTTCACCGAAACCGTGGCCGCCCTCACGCTGGGCGATGGCCAACTGGCGGGAACCGGCACCGTCTCGGCAGCCGCCTTCAGCATGACCAACGGCACCGTCAGCGTGGCCCTGGCTGGCGCGGGCGCCTTGGTCCAAGGCGGCACGGGGACCGTCACGCTCGCCGCCGCCAGCACCTACGGTGGCGGCACCACCGTCAACGGCGGCGTTCTGCGCGTGATCAACGCCGCCGGTTCCGCCACCGGCACCGGACCCGTCACGATCCGGGATGGAGCCACACTGGCCGGCGCAGGCGCCATCGCCGGCGCCGTCACCCTGCATGCCGGCGCCACCCTCCGCCCCGGCACCAGCGTCGGCACCCTCACCACCGGCGCACTGCAACTCGACGCCGGCGCCACCGTCCAACTGGAGTTCAACGCCCTCGACCACGACCGCGTCACCGTCACCAACACCGGCGGTCTCGGGCTCGATGGCGGCGGCATCTTCCTCGACGCCGAGGGCACCACCAACGCCTGGGCCGTCAATGGTATTTATTCTGTCATGCAATATAGTGGACCCCTTGGCGGCGCCGGCGCGGAGGCTCTGACGGTGCTAAACCCCGCTCCCGGCAAGGAGTACACGTTCCGCGCGGCCGACGGCTCGGTGTGGCTGACGATCAGCGATCTCGGGTTGCCGGACGTGACGAATGGCGGCGGCGCCAGCGGCATCACCGCGCACGGCGCCACCTTCAACGGCTTCCTCGTCAGCACCGGCGGTCTGCCGACCGCCGTGGCCATCTACGGAGGCGCTGCGGACGGCGGCACCACGCCCGCCCATTGGGACTGGACCAACAGCCTCGGCACGCGCGCGGCAGGCGATTTTGCCGCCAGCGCCCCGCCCCCCTGGCTCGCCGCCGGCACCATGCACTTCTACCGCTGCTTCGCCACCAACGCCGCCGGCGCCGCCTGGGCCGCCAACACCACCAGCTTCGTCACGCGCGCCGAAACCGATGCCACCGAGGCCGCCATCGACACCGATGTCCGCAATGCCAGCTATGAGCGTGGCCCCAGCCCCAACACCGTCTTCCTTGACCACGCCGTCGGCTACGCATTCTTCGTGCTGGGTCCCGCCGGAGCCGGCGGCAGCGTCGCCTTCCGCAAAACCCTGGACGGCGGCGCCACCTGGAGCGCACCCGTCAGCCTCGGCGACGACCAGGACGACGGCCACGTGGCCGTGTGGTATGACCGCTGGACCCCCGGCGACAGCGGCACCCGAATTCACCTCGCCCACATAGGCAGCGGCAACGACACGCTGCGCTACAACGTGCTGGACACCGCGGACGACACGCTCGGCGCCTGGCGCGACGTGCGCGCGGCGACGGCAAACTGGGCCGCCGGCTACGCGGGATGCTCGATCGCCAAGACCACAACGGGCAGGCTCTTCATCTATGCGGGCGGGGTCTTCGGCGCCACAAGCAACGCGCTGGCCGATTCGATCGACGGCACGGCTTGGACGGTGGCCGATCCGGGCGAACTCGGCTTGGTCACCGACGCGGGCCAACTGCTGCCGCTCGCGGGTGGCGACGCGCTCTTCCTGCAGTTGTGCCAGGGCACAGACCGCCTGCGCACGACCGTCTGGAGCAACAGCCTGTCGGCCTGGAACCCCTGGATCACCAATGCCACGATGGACGTGGACACCACCTATCTCTCCCAGTGGGGCGCGGCCCTCGATCCCCGATCGAGCAACGTCTACGCGATCGTGCACACCGACGTCAACGGCGCCAGCGGCGACCTCATGGCCTACGCATTCACGGCCAGAAACAGCGCCTGGTCCGCGCAGGGCCGCATTGCGGACGACACGGCGCGCCAAATCGTTTCGGCCACCCTTGCCGTGGATCCCGTAAGCGGAGACTTGTACGCCGTGTATGCCCGGCAGGTGGGTGCCGCCGTGGGCAGCAACCCGACCAATGTCTTCCTGGAGGTGCGCCATTCTGGCGACGGCGGCCGGTTCTGGTCCGCACCGCGCACCATCAGCACCGCCACCGGCAAGGACATCCGCAGCGTGCGCGCCAACCACGTTCACGGCGCTCGCCTCTATGCCGTCTGGTTCGATACGGATAACAACGACATGTTCGGCAACACAATCGTCGACCTCGCACCGACAACCCTGCGCATCAGCAACGGGCGCGTCGACCCGCTTCAGCCGCGCAGTGCCGGCCTGCACGGCTTCCTGCGCGCCGAAGGCCTGTCCCCCGCGCGCGTCACCCTCTACTGGGGCGAGACCGACGGCGGCACCGTCTCCAACGACTGGCTGTACGCAACGGACCTCGGCACCCCGGGCACCGGCGCCCTCTTCGCCACCGTCGGCCCCCTCGCCCACATCTCCACGAACTTCTACCGCTTCTATGCCACCAATGCCCAAGGTGACGTCTGGGCCGACACCGCACCCTCCTTCCGCACCCCCCTCGACCTCGTCTTCATCGGCGGCACCAACTACTGGGGCCGCAATATGGACTTCGAAATCGACTACGGCTTCGCCGACGGCAACCCGGCCCACGGCTGGTATCAGGATGGCCATGGCGACGCCTTCAGTTACTCCAGCGGCAACCAGGGCATCACCCCCATCGCCACCGATGGCACCCAAATGATGCGCTTCGATGCGGCCGACGGCGGCGGCTCCAATTGCGACATCTACCAACTCGTCGACCTGCGCGACTACGCCGAGGCCATCACCAACGGCAATGCCTTCTGCGCGTTCTCCGCCTACCTCAACGGCGCCGTCGCGGGCAACCGAATCGATGTCATCCTCTGGCTCCAGGACGAGTCGCGCGCCACCCTCACCTCGTACGCCACCTCCGGATTTATGGACGGCGACCTCAACACATGGGAGCGCTTCGCCGCTGGACCTGGGGTCGTCAGCCTGCCGCCAAACGCCCGCTACGCCGTCCTCTCCTTCAAGGCCTATGCCGACGGGCAGGGCTTCCCGCTCTCCGGCCACTATGCGGACCAGTCCACCTTCGAAGTCATCTTCCCCAACCTCATCGGAACCCCGCCCACCGGGCTCGTCGTCGTCGTCCACTAAACGAACCGCTATTCAGGATGTTTTTCGCGCTTGCACTCCCTCCCAACCTGTGAGACATTCTCCCGCTTTGATAGAGAGGGTATTGGCCATGAAAGAGGGCATCCATCCCAAGTACGATGCGGCGACGATCACCTGCGCCTGTGGCAAGGTGACGCACACCCGTTCAACGGTCCGTGAAATGACCGTCAACACCTGCTCCGCCTGCCACCCGTTCTTTACGGGACAGGCCACCTTCCTCGATGCGGAAGGCCGTGTGGAGCAGTTCCGCAAGCGCTACGCGAAGAAGTAGTTTCCGCCACGGGCCAGATCGCGGTGCACCCGCGTTCTGGCCCGTGGTGTCTTTAGCCCGCGCCCCGCGCAGGCTATCGGCGTTCATCTGCGACCATCTGCGGTTCTTCTCTTCCGATGATCGAAAAGTCCTACATCGACAAGGTCCTGATGAAGCTGCCGCGGCTGGAGGCTGAACTCTCCGCGCCACAGGCCGCCGCCAACCCGCGCCGCTTCCGCGAACTCGTTCGCGAACATGCCACCCTCAAACGCCTCGAAGCCAAGGCCCACGACTTCTTCTTCATGCAGTCCGAGATCGCGGACCACCGCACGTTCATGGACGCGCGCGACACGGATGACGAACTGCGCGCACTCGCCCGCGAAGAACTGAACGAAGCCGAAAAATCTTTACCCCGCCTGGAGAAGGATCTGCTGGCCGCCCTGCTGCCTCCCGACCCCAGCGAACTGCGCAACGCCCTCTTCGAGATCCGCGCCGGCACCGGCGGCGAGGAAGCCGCCCTCTTCGCCGGCGACCTCTTCCGCATGTACAGCCGCTATGCCGAAAACCGCGGCTGGCGCATCAATATCATCGACGCCAGCTCCAGCGACCTGCGCGGCTTCAAGGAGATCGTCTTCATGGTCACCGGCGAGGAGGTCTACCGCTGGCTGCAATACGAAAGCGGCGGCCACCGCGTCCAGCGCGTCCCCGTCACCGAATCCTCCGGCCGCATCCATACCTCCGCCGCCACCGTCGCCGTCTTCCCCGAAGCCGAGCCCGAGGATGATATCGAAATCAAGCCCGACGAAATCCGCGTCGATATCTTCCGCTCCAGCGGCCCCGGCGGCCAGAGCGTCAACACCACCGACTCCGCCGTGCGCATCACCCACTTCGCGTCCGGCCTCGTCGTGCAGTGCCAGGATGAAAAATCCCAGCACCGTAACCGCGAAAAGGCCCTCACCGTGCTGAAGTCCCGCCTGCTCGACCGCAAGCGCCAGGAGGAGGCCGAGCGCCTCGGCAAGGAGCGCCGCGCGCTCACCGGCTCAGGCGACCGCAGCCAGCGCATTCGCACCTACAACTTCCCCCAGAACCGCCTCACCGACCACCGCATCAACCTCACCCTCTACAACCTCGACCGCATCGCCGAAGGCGACCTCGGCGATGTCATCCAGGCCCTCCGCGACCACGACGTCGCCCAACGCCTGGAAGACGAGATGAAGAAGGCGTAAACGGATCTCGCCACGTTCGTCAGGTTCATCTCCAACTTCTTGCTGGTGGCGCTATCCTCGCTGCCCTCGGCAATATTCTGATAGCCGCTCCGCGCCGCTTGCACCATCTGGTCGTAGTGCCGGTCGCCCGGAGGCACATACCGTGCACAGAATCGGCACGTGTAATCGTAAAGCAACTCGGCCACCTGATAGGCCTTCAGATTCCGAAACCCGCTATGCCGCCCAAACACCCGCCCCGCCGCCGCGGAGTTCATAGCCGGTCCGTTCTGTCCGTTCTGTCCGTCTTCCATGCCACCAACACTACCCAAATCACATTCGCCGCATCAAGAAACGGGTTGCCGGTTCTTCCACCTCGTATACTATACCCCCCATGACCGACCCCGGCCCCAAGAAGGTGGTGGATATCCTGACCGCGGCCTCCGGCTATCTCGCCGGCAAGGGCATCGAGAACCCGGGCCTCGCCTCCAAGCTGCTCCTCAGCCGGCTGCTGAACTGCAAACATCTGGAGCTCGCCTTCCGCTTCGATCAGGTCCTCACCGAACGCCAGCTCGAAGCCATGCGCCGCGGCATCAAGCGCGTCGCCGCCGGTGAACCCGTCCAGTATGTCATCGGCGAGACCGGCTTCATGGGCAACACCATGAAGGTCGACAAGCGCGCCCTGATTCCGCGCCCCGAAACCGAAGGGCTCGTTGAAATCGTCCTCGGCTGCGCCCCCCTCTGGCAGCGCGCCAAACCCGTCGTGGTTGATGTCGGCACCGGCTCCGGCTGCATCGTCCTCAGCCTTGTCAAAGAAAAGCCGCAGGCCCACTACCTCGCCTTCGACATCAGCGAGGACGCCCTCGCCCTCGCCCGCGAAAATGCCGCCGCACTCGGACTGTCCGAGCGGGTCGTCTTCACCCTCGCCGAACTTTCGGACGCCATGCAGCCCGAGACGGTCGATGCCGTCATCTCCAATCTCCCCTACATCCCCACCGCCGAAATCGAAACGCTCGAGCCCCAGGTCAAGGATCACGAACCGCGCGTCGCCCTCGATGGCGGCCCCAATGGCCTGAGTGTCATCGAAGACGTCGTCGGCGATGCCGCCATCGTCCTCAAACCCGGCGGCTGGATCTTCCTCGAAATCGGCGCCGATCAGGGCGAGGCCGTGCGCGAACTCCTCGGCGATGCCGGCTTTGAGGATGTCGCCGTCCGCAAAGATCTCGCCGGCCGCGACCGCGTCGTCACCGGCGTCCTGCCGGCGGAATAGGGAGGGCGGCCCGTGCGCTCCGTCGCGCGGGCTGGCCGCGCGCGCGGCTTGCCCCCCCGAAGCCTCCTGGCGAAGGCGGAAGCGCACTGCCCACCGCAGCGCACGCGCAGAACCCACGCATCCACTTACCCGCCGCGTGCGGCGCGAATGAAGGCGGCCATGCGCGCATGGTCCTTGCGGCCCGGTTCTTTTTCCACGCCGCTGACCACGTCCACGCCGAGCGGCTGAACCGCACGCACAGCCTCCGCCACATTCTCCGGCGTGAGCCCGCCCGCCAGCATCACCGGATGCGCCCGCGCCAGTTCGGCGGCAGCCGGCCAGTCCGCCACCTGCCCCGTCCCGCCATACTGCCCCGGCACAGCCGCATCCACCAGGTAGCGCGGCGCCGGCCAGCTCGCCGGGGCCGGCACCCACGCAGCCCCCACCCGCTTCACCGCGCGCCACACGGGCACCGGCATCTCGGCGAAATCCTCCGCAGGCTCATCGCCATGCAGTTGCACGGCCACCAGCCCGCAATCCGCCGCCACCTGCTCCACCTCGCGGCGCGGCATGTTCACAAAGACGCCCACCACCCCCGTCAGCGCCGGCGTCGTCTCCACCAACCGCCGCAGCGTCGTCGGCGTTACGTGGCGCTTGGAGCCCGCGTACAGCACGAAGCCCACGTAGTCCGCGCCCAGCGCCAGCGCCGCCCGCGCGTCCTCCGCATTCGTCATGCCGCAAATCTTGACCTCAACCGGCATCCCGCCCCCTCCTCACTACCAAACATGAAAGCGCCGAAGAGTGGTTGAACAGAAGGGAACGAAGACAACCAAGTGGCCTCTCGGTCTTCTTTGTTTCCTTCGTTACCTTCTGTTCAAACCTCTTTACGGCTCCACCGCCACCGGCCGTCCCTCGCGCAGGCTGCGATTGACAGCCTCCGTGAAGGCCATGTACCGCACGCCCGCCGCAAAATCCGTCCGCCGCACCGGCTCCAAATGCCGGATCGCGTTGACAAACTCCTCTTCCACGCGCCAGCCGCCCGCCTCGCCCGGCGGGATCGCGATCGGCTCGAGCGCCTGGGCACCGTGCCGACCGCCGCTGAGCGCGCCTCCTGAAAACCGCAGCGTGCCCTCGGACCCGAAGAGATGAATGGTGTTCTCCGTCGCCAGCCCATGCACACTCGATATCTGCACGTGAGCCTGCGCGCCACCGGCCCAGTCCGCCAACACATCGAGGTGCTCGGGGATTTGCACAGGCAGCTTGGCGCCGGTCGCGGGGTCCACGCGCGTCGCCACAAAGACCTTGCCGAGCGCCGTCACCCGCTGCGCTTCGCCCACCCAGCGCATCAACGTTTCGTACCAGATGCCCAGGCTCATGATATTGCCGCCGCTCAGGCGCACATCGCGCCGCCACGTCAGCGGCCCATCGAGATCGAGGAACGCGCCGCTGTTCGCCCGCACCTCGATGGCCAGCAGGCGCCCAAGGTAGCCCTCCGCAATCAGGCGCTGCACCGTGCGATCCACCCCCAGCGTGAATGGCGCCGGCACCACCTGCGCCACCAGGTGGGGATGACGCCGCGAGGCCGCCAGCATCTGCCGCGCTTCCTCCAGATTCATCGCCATGCGCGCTTCGCACAGCACATGCTTGCCCGCTTCCAGCGCCGCCAGCGTCACCGGCGCGTGCAGGTAGGGCCACGTGCCGATCAGGATGGCATCCGCGTGCGGCGCCGCCACCAGATCCTCCCAGCGGTCATACACCCGCGGAATATGAAAAGCCGCCGCCACCGCCTCCGCCGACGAACGCCGCCGGTTGCACACGCTCACCAGCTCCACCCCGGCCTGGGCCTGCAGACCCGGCAAATGGCGCTCGCGCGTGTTCTCACCCGCACCCACCACCCCCACGCGGATGCGCCCTGCCCCTCCCGCCGCCGTCGGTCCCGGTGCGTTCATGCGCGCACTCCCTCCTCGCCCCTTATTGCGATTCCCATCCACCCGTCGACAAATTCACCATCCATCGCGGATCGTCCGTCCCCAATAGATACCACAACCAGCTCGCGTCGGTAGACCGGTAGAGGTACGGATACAAGGTGTCCGACGTCCACCAGGGCGCCCCCATCTCCACATCCCAGAACCACATATTGCTCACGCTCGTCCCCAACGTGTACAGCCACCCATGCTGGGCGTGATAGATCCAGGGCTCGCTCGACACGTTGAAGGACCCGAACCAGGACAGCCAGCGCCAGCCGCCACCCAGATCCGCCGCCCCGGACCACGGGCCGCCCGCCACCGCGGGATCGAACACCGTCACCGTGTAGCGCACCGTCTGCGTGGCGCCGCCCATCACAACGCCCGCCACCGTCACCAGGTAATCCGTGTCCGCCGCCGGCTTCGGCCAATCATACGGATGCGAGGGATCCAACAGGCTCGGATACCACACCAGCGTGTTCTCGCCATAGCCGTTCACCACCGGATGCAGGGTCACGGGAATCGCCGCGCCTTTCGACATCACCGTCACGGAGGCCCCGCGAAAGTCGGCCGTCGGATGGGAGATGGACCAGCGCGGCCAGACCACCGGATACGGCACATACCCGGCCGGCGGCCACGCAATGAACGTCTGGCGTATCGCCGGGCGCACCTCAAACAGATGGCTGTCGAAGACCCACAACGCATTGGCGGCCGCGTACGCCCCGGCCCCCGTCCCCTCCGGAATATCGCCCGTCCCCATCGTCTGCGTCTGCGGGTGCAGGATCCAGCGCCGATGCCCAACCGCCCCGTTCGAGGACCCGAAATCCTCCAGGTAATTGTCGATCGCCCCAGGCCCATTCACCGACAGCGTGAGGTTGGCATTCTGCGCCCCCGTGTCGCCAGCGCTGGTGTAGCAGCTCCAACTGGTGGGCGGATCGTGGCTAAGCATGCCGTTGGCACTCATCATCAACGCCGCCGCCTGCGCACCACTGTTGTACGTGCTGTCCAGCGTGATCCCCGCCGGCACGCCCGCCATCGCCCGGTAAAAGTTGATCCGCGTTGCCACGCCGTTGCGAAACGCCGCCGCCGTTGTCCCGGCGTTGCAGGCTCCGACATTGCCGCTCCAGCCGATCGCCGCCCCGGACGAACCCGTGTAATGGGTATTGTAAAACGCCCGCACCGCTTCGCGACTGGTGGGATCCACCGCCAGGGCTTTGGCCTCCCGCAACCCCGCCTCGCCGGACTTCACCATGCGGACAGGCGCCACCGCCGCCACAACGGGCGGCTCGCCAGGGGCCACCGCGGCCATCGCCACGCCGGATGCCAACACCCCCAACCACACGATCACCGTTTGCTTCGAGCACATGCCTATCTCCTTGTGTATCCCGGAACTCCACGCGCGAGCCTCCTCCAGAGCGGGGCCGCCGGTGCGTCACGATGTTGCCTCCTTGCGGGGTGGCGCATCCCTGTCGGCGTCATCGTAGACCATGGATCTCCACCGTCAAGCCTCGCCGCGCGGTCAATACGATGAGCAATTCTCGTCATCCAATCGCGGGGCGACACCAACCGCCTGCGCTACTACCGCCTGCGCGCTTCACGCAGCGAAGACGCACCCTGAAACCGGCAAGGATTATCCGATGGAGGGACCGGCTCCGTCCGGTCCGTCTGAAGTATTTTTAACGGCCTGCTACGCCAGCAGGCGCCCGGCGCGCTGCCCCGTGGGGGCCCCACCGGCAAGCGTAACCACCCCATTCACAAGCACATAAGAAACGCCTTCCGAAAGCCGGTGGGGCTCGCCGAAGGTCGTGTGCTCGCGCAGGGCGGCCGGATCCAGGATCGCCAGGTCCGCAAACGCACCGGCTGCGACCCGCCCGCGGTCCCGCAACCGGAACTGTTCCGCCGGCAACGCGGTGCACTTATAGACCAGTTCCGCGAACGGAACAGTCTGCCCATCCAGCGACGCGCGCATGAACTTGGTCAGGCTGCCATAGGCGCGCGGATGGGGATGGTCATGACTCAGCGGCCCGTGCGGCGCGCGCAGCGAGGCATCGCTGCCGAACATCACGTAGGGCTGCGACAAAATCCGCCACATGTTCGCTTCGCTCATCGTGAAGAAGAACGCGCCGGTGCACAGGTCATCCGTGTCGGTCAGATGCAGAACGGCGTCGGCCGGATGCAGCCCGAGCGCGCGCGCCACCTCCACCAGCGGCATCCCCTTGAAGCGTGCGTTGTCGGGGTGCTTCGTGGACCCGATGCGCACGCGCTCCCAGTACGCCTCATCGTGATCGGCGAGCAGGGCCTCGCGAATGCGCGCGCGCGTCGAGGGGTCGCGCAGGCGCGCCAGCACCGCCTCGCGCCCGCCGCCCGCCGCCCAGTCCGGAAACAAGATATCGAGGTCGGTGCCCGAGGCCGTGTAGGGATAGCGGTCCGCCGCCGCTTCGAGGCCTTCCGCCCGCGCGCGTTCGATCCGCTCGAACGCGCCATCGAGCAGGCCCCAGTTCGCCGGCCCCGCCGTCTTCAAGTGCGAAACTTGCACGCGGCAGCCGGCGCGGCGGCCCACATCCAGGGTCTCGTCGATCGCCTCCAGCAGGCGGTTGCTTTCACTGCGCATGTGCGAGGTGTAGATCTTGCCGGCCGCCCCCGCCACCCGCGCCAGTTCCACCACTTCCTCCGGCGGCGCAAACAGTCCCGGCGCGTACGCCAGCCCCGAACTGAAGCCAGCCCCGCCCTCCTCGAGCGCCTGCGCCAGGCGACGCTGCATCGTGCGCAACTCCTCGGCGCTCGCCGGCCGCGGGTCATACCCCATCGCCCCCGCCCGCAGCGTGTTGTGCCCGATCAGCAGCACCACATTCGGCGCCGGCTTCACCTCGTCCAGCAACGCCCGATACTCCGCCACCGAGTGCCACGCCCGCGGATACGTCTTGTCCGCCCAGTCCGACGGCAGGCGATATGGATCGTGCAGCGGCGCCGCCGACGCCCCGCAGTTCCCCACCACCTCCGTCGTGATCCCCTGGTACAGCTTGCTGTCCGCCGATGGCTGGATCAGCAGATACGTGTCGGAATGCGAATGCGCATCGATGAAGCCCGGACACACCAGTTGCCCCGTCGCGTCGATCGTCTGCCGCGCTTCCGCACGCGACAAGTCCCCCACCTCGACAATCCGGTCCCCGCGCACGCCCACATCCACCCGCCGCGCCGCGCCCCCGCTGCCGTCGTACACCGTCCCGTTGATGATCTTGAGGTCAAGCATGCGCAGGAGTCTCCGGTGTCAAGCGACGGGTGGCAACCCAAATGTGCGGCGAAGGAGAGGCGCCCCGTGAGTACGGCCCTGTGGGCGCGGCTCAGCCGGAGGCTTCGCCCTACCTCGAGCCCGCACGCGATGCGTGATGAGGC
>CAZWQJ010000074.1:0-17088 GCA_964635825.1 uncultured Victivallales bacterium
CTAGTCGTTCGGGCAAGCTAGTCGCTCACACGTTCTGCGCCAGGCCATGGGGTCACGTCTAGTAGTTTAACAATTGGTGTGTGGCGGATGACGAGGTAGAGGGGTGGGAGATGGCAAGGCCACTGCGGATTGACAGGCGGGGTTGGTGGTACCAAGTGACCTCGCAGGGGCATAGTCGTGAGGCGTAGTGTGCGGTTACCATCGCGATCGATTTGTTAAATACTCAGACGTGACCCCATGCTTGAAAACCTGCCATGAGAGCATCTATGAGAAACATATTCCTCCTGATGGTGGGATGCCTTGTATTCACCTCCTGTTCAGGGTGCAACACATACAGCCACCGTGTGCTAAATATAGGGACGAGCCAGCTATTTGGACTGACGATTGAGTCGCATGGGCAGCGCTTTGGCCATGGAACGTTGCCCCCAAACTGCGAAGCGGCCTACACGGGATCGATGCGGATACTCACACAGCCACCACCCTTCGTTTCATGGAGGACGAATCTGCATGGCGCTGTCATCTCAGTGGCTGTGCCACTGGAAAGCAACCAACGCGCAAATGAAGAACTGGTTATTGAAGTGGACGGAGTCCGGGGTGTTGTCTCTGTCACGCGGGACAGAAGGGTTTCTGACCCGGTAAAGGGGACTCATCTCAAATAGCGGTAGCCTCGACGTGTTGGCAGACACTGGGGGCCCATCTAAACGCTTTACATGAAGTTTGTGGTTGATGACGGGGTAAAGGAGGAGGGGCCAGGCCGCTCATTGACAGGCGGGGTGGAGGTGCACGCGTACCTCCGGCGTGCAGCGACCATCGGATCGATTTGTGAAGTATTTAGGCATGACCCCATGTTTGGGGCCGCATCCCAATGGAGTGGTGTGGACGGTAAAATGACAAACCCCCTTCGCGTCTTGCGCCGTGTCGCCTTTGGCGTTGCTGTCGGTGTTGTCATGAGCCTGCCCGTCTGGTGTGGTTACGTTGGTGCCATCGTGGCGGGCGTCCCGGATTTGGACAAACTGTACAACATCCTCAATACCCCTGCTGGCTATCTCGCATTACTCTGGACGGACGTTCTGAGACTTCCCCCCAAAGGGGAATCTGCGTGGATCATCGTCCCTGCTGTGGCGATTAGCTGCCAATGGGTTGTGATATGCATTGCGATAGAACGATGCTGGTCCCTGTTAATCCTCCGCCGCAGAAAGGCCGAAAGCATCTAGTCTTTGAATTTGTTCCTGCGCCGCGGTTTTCGCCGAGGATGAACAAGCGGGCACAGGGAACCAGTCTGGATGCTTCCTTCCTCTGAAAATGGGTCTCCCGGGGGGGCGCTGGCCCAGTTTACAAATCGTCGTCGTCCTCGTCTCGACAACTCGATGGAGAACGAGGACGAGGACGAGGACGATTGTCGGGGGGGCATTTGCACGGAGGCCTTTTTGAGATGGTCGTGGGCTTGGGGCTTGCCTATTGTTGGAGGGGTTGCGGCGGGTGGCGCACGCAGAACAGGAGCATGCCATGGCGGTATCGCGCAGGAACGCAGAGCAGATCCTGGCCCGCATCCTCGGGGGCAGCAGTCCGGAACAGTTTCGCGCCCGCCTTGAACCGCGCTCGCCCGAGTCTGTTCCGTTGAAGCCGCGCATCCCCGCGGGCAACGCCCAGACGGCGGCCGGCCTGGCCAAGCGCCGCGCCATGCTCGTCGGGCAGGGCATCACGCTTGACGAGCTCGCCGGGCTGGGGCCCGAGATGGCGCCCGAGGCCCTCGAGGGCAACATTGAGAACTTCGTTGGCTTCGCGCGGCTCCCGGTGGGCATTGTCGGCCCGCTGCGGATCAACGGCACCCACGCGCACGACGATTTCTACGTTCCCATGGCCACCTCGGAAGGTGCGCTGGTTGCGTCCTACAACCGCGGCGCCTACATGATCAGCCAATGCGGCGGTGCCACCACCGCGTGCCTGACGGAAACGGTCTCCCGTGCTCCGTGTCTGCGCTTCACCTCGCTGACGGAGGTCGGTGTGTTCATCGCCTGGCTGCTGCCGCGCACGGACAGCCTGCAAGCCGTCATTGGCAAGACCTCGAAGCACTGCAAGCTGATCGATGTGCAGCCGACCGTTGCGGGAAAGGATCTCTACCTCAGTTTCCATTACGAGACCGGCGATGCCTCCGGCCAGAACATGGTCACGATTGCGACCGATGCGATCTGCCGCCACTTGGTGGCCGAATCACCGGTGAAGCCGCAGCATTGGTATGTTGAAGGCAATCTTTCGGGGGACAAGAAGGCCACGATGCTGGCGTTCCTATCGGCGCGCGGCAAGAAGGTCGTATCTGAAGTGGTGCTCAAGCGGCCCCTGATGAAGCGAATCCTGCATGCGACGCCGGAGGACATGCTGCGCTACTGGCACGTCTCGGTGGTGGGTGGAGCGCAGAGCGGCTCCATCGGTGTGCAGGGCCATTTTGCCAACGCCCTCGCGGCGCTGTTCATCGCCTGCGGGCAGGACGCCGCCTGCGTATCCGAAGCGTCCACGGGGCTCACGGGGATGGACATCACACCCGATGGGCACCTGTACATGTCCGTCAGCCTGCCCAACGTGATCGTGGGTACGGTCGGCGGCGGCACGCAGCTGCCCACCGCGCGTGAGTGCCTGAGCATGATGGATTGCGCGGGTCCGAACCGTGCCCGCAAGCTCGCCGAAATCTGCGCGGCGCTCGCGCTCGCCGGCGAAATTTCCATCATCGCCGCGCTCGCATCGGGCGAGTTCGCCAGCGCCCACGCCCACTATGGCCGCAAGCGCCCTGCCTGACCCGCCCCGGGACCCCTATGACATCCACCATCGAAAACCGCGTCGATTGGGGGTTCGTGCGCTACGCGAACTGCTGGGAGGATGCGGACATCCTGACCGAAGCGCTCGGGGCGGCACCCGGGCGGCGGATCCTATCCATTGCCTCCGGCGGCGACAACTGCTTCCGCCTGCTCGCCACCGGCGCTGCGGTGGTTGCCGCCGATCTGAACCCCGCGCAACTGGCCTGCATCGAACTAAAAGTGGCGGCGCTGCGGGCGCTGGATTACGCGTCCCTGCTCTCCTTTCTCGGCATTCGGACCCACCCCGACCGCGCCGCCACCTATACGACCTTGCGCACCGCGCTCTCCGCGGAGGCGCGCGCGTTCTGGGACGCGCATCCGGACGCGATCGCCGCCGGGATCGTCCACGCCGGAAAGTTCGAGCGCTACTTCAGGCTCTTCCGCACGCGCATTTTACCGCTCGTGCATGGCCGCCGCACGGTGGCGGCGCTGCTGGAGCCGCGCGACCTCGCCGCGCGCCGCGCCTTCTACACGCGCACGTGGGACACCTGGCGCTGGCGCCTGCTTTTTCGTGTTTTCTTCAGCCGCGCCAGCATGGGACGCCTCGGGCGCGATCCGGAGTTCTTTCGTTACGTAGAAGGCTCCGTAGCTGACCGCATCCTGGCCCGTGCCCGATATGCGCTCACGGAGCTGCCCACCCACGATAATCCCTACCTGGCCTACATCCTCGAGGGCAACTTCAGCCGCGTGCTCCCGCCCTACCTGCGCCCTGAGATCCACGCCCGCCTCGTCGCGAACCTCGACAAGCTGACCCTTCACCGCGGCACGATCGAGGAGGCCGGGGGCACGCACGCGGGCGACGGATTCGACGGGTTCAACCTCTCCGACATCTTCGAGTATCTCGATCCCGCGACGTGCACGACCGTCTACGCGGCCCTGCTCAAGGTCGCCCGCCCCGGCGCCCGCCTGGCTTACTGGAACATGCTGGTCCCGCGACAGGTGCCGCCATCCCTGCAGGCGCGCGTGACCGCGCAGACGGAACTGGCTGCGCGCCTGTTTCGGCAGGATCGCGCCTTCTTCTACCGCGCGTTTGTGGTGGAACAAACCTGCGCATGATCGCCTTCATTCCATTTCGCGACCTCGTGACTGCAGCCACCATCGGCGGCACCTTCCTTGCGCTGCTGGCCGTTGCCGAGTGGTGGATCCGCCGCGGGGGCGCGCGGCCGGAGTGGACGCGCAAGCTGGTGCACGTCGGGGGTGGCCTGATCTGCCTGACGTTCCCGTTCACGCTTCAGTCCACGTGGACGGTGTTGATCCTGGCCGTGCTGATGTCCGTCATCTTCGCTGTCGGCGCGGAAACGGGTACGCTGCCCAGCCTGCATCGCGTGGCCCGCCGTTCGCGCGGCAGCGAGTATTACCCGCTCTCCGTTTGCCTGCTCTTCCTTCTCACCCAGGGCCGGCCATGGCTGTATGTGGCTTCCATGCTCGTGCTCGCCGTGGCCGACGCCTGCGCCGCCCTCATCGGCATGCGCTACGGCCGCATCCGCTACGAAGTGGAGTCGGAAACGAAAAGCCTGGAAGGTTCGCTTGCCTTCGCGGCGATCGCGTTCGCCGCCGTCGCCGTGCCCATGTTGACGATGACCGACCTGCCCGCGCCTGTGTGCGTCTGGTCGGCACTGCTGGTCGCGATCGTGGTCACCGGCTTCGAAGCGGTCTGCCTCACCGGCACCGACAACCTCTTTGTGCCGCTGGGCACGTGCGTCATCCTCGCCAAGATCAGCAGCAAGCCGCTGGAGGAAATCCTCTATCAGAACGCCAGCGTGCTGATGATTCTGACCGCCGTGGGACTGACGGCGTGGCGTGTGCGGGCATTGAACGTGGGCGGCGCCCTGGTGCTGGCGCTGTTCACGTACGGATGCTGGTCGCTGGGCTCCGAGTGGTGGGCGCTCCCGGCCCTCGCGGGTTTTGTCATCTACGTGGCCGCCTGCATCACCATGCCCCTGGGCGCCGCGCAGCAGGTCGCGGTGGTGTTCCGCGCCGTGCTGCCGGCCCTGTTGCTGCTGGTGATCGACAACATGTTCAGCCTGGACGGCCGCCTCTACGCGGCGTTCCTCGCGTCCCTCGCCGCGATCCTCGCGCTCAGCCTGCAGAACCACATGCGCACCCGGCGCGGCGAGTTGCCGCAGACGCGCGACGCCAACACCCTCTGGGGTGCGAGGCAGATGGGGCTGACGGCGCTCGCCGCCTTGATGGTCCTCGCGCTTCAGGCGCTCAGCCTGATGCCGCTGGTGCGTCCGCCGGGGTCGTGAGCGTGACCACGCCCGACGTTCCGTTCATGTGCACCAGGTCGCCGGTGCGCAGCCGTGCGGTGAGCCCCGGGATGCCCACGATGGTTGGGATCCCCATCTCTCGCGCCACGATGGCCGAGTGCGACAGGATGCTGCCGCGCTCGATCAGCAGGCCGGACACGGAGGGATAGAGCGGCACCCACCCGGGATCCGTACGCTCGGCCACGAGGATCTCGCCGGACAACTTCATGTCGTCCGCTGGCGAACGCAGAACCTTGACTGGCCCCGCGCGTTCGCCCGGGCAGCACCCGGTTCCGCGCAACGCGCCGTCGGCAGACACTTCGGTCTGCGCGGCCTGGTTGCGCAGGCGATTGCGGTGGTAGGCCATGCCGTAGGTTTCGAAGCGATCGTCCGGCAGATTCGCCTGCTCGTCGCGATACGCCGCAAACTCCGCCTTCCGCAGCGCGGCCAGCTCCCCAAGCCGCGTGGTCACGGCGGTTCCTTTCAGGTAGTCCCAGCACTCGTCCAGCGTCAGATAAAAGACGTCTTCGCGGTTGGCCAGCACGCCTTCCTCGGCCAAGTGAGCGCCCAGCGCGCGCAGCAGTTCGCGCAGCAAGCCGTAGATCCGCGTGCGGGCGAAGCGCATGTTCTCGCGATTCTTCACCCCGAGGCGTGCGTTGCGGAGCACGCGCCGGAAGACGGCCCGCTTCACGATCGAAAGGCGCCCGAACGCGCGCGCCTCGGCGTCGCGGCGGATGGTTTGCTCGCGCGTGGCCATGGCGTTCACATCCAGCGCGTCCGGGCGGTCGATCGCCAGGTAGTTGCGCAGGATGGTGAAGACGAACTCGGGACGGTCACGCAGCGAATACTCCTCGAGCTTCAGCTCGTTCATGCAGCGAAATCCGTATAGGTCGAGATAGCGCGTAAACTCAGCCGCGAAGCCGCCCAGGCGCGGATCCTCGGCGACCCGGCGGGCGACCTCGGCGGGCGGATCGAGCAGGATCATGCGGCGCAGCTCGGCATCGCCCTGCGCCATGGCGGCCAGTTTCAGCAGCAGGCGCGTGGGCTCGGTGCTTTCGATGCCGCCTTCGCCGCAGATCAAGTCGTTCTGGAGCGAACCCTGTGTGTCTCCGCACCAGGCCGCGCACAGCTTCTTGAGCACGCCATAGTGGATCATGACATAGAAGTCGTTGATGATGGGCGCGTGCCACTGCCACAGCAGGGCCGCTTCCATGTGGCGGTACACGTTCATCAGCGCGTGCGGGGGCATCTCCGCGAAGCGCATGGCGGTCCACCGCGCATAGTGCTGCCGGAAATTCTGCTCAAAGCGTTCGACCCACGTGCGGATGCGCCAGAAGTTCCACGTCGTGCGCAGCACGAGGCGGACCAGGCGCGGCAGTTCCACGGTCAGGCGGCGCCACTGGCTGGGTTCGGGATAGTCGTCCTTCAGTTCAGCGGGCTCCTTCACGCCCATCATGGATTCCATGAAGCCCTTGTTGAAACTGAAGCCTGGAAAGAGCCGGATCAGGCGGTACCAGTTGAGCAGGTTGTAGTACACCTGCCCGCGGAACAGCCCGAGCATGTTCTCGAATACGGGCTGGCTGCGCCGCACCACGGCCGGCGAAATCCCCATCACCTGCGCAAAGCAGTGGTAGACGATCGTGTACGCGCGCCGGATGAAGCTGAAGGTCATCGGCGAGGTGACGCCCGAGTAGCTTTCGATGATGTTGGAGTTGTCCCAGATCAGGTGGTTGCCCGCGGCCGGGCCGTACTCGGGGGCCGTGGTTACCGGGCGCGCCTGGAGCAGGTGCAGCGCGCCAGACTTGTCGAACGCGAACTCGATGTCCTGGGGGCGGCCATAGCCGCGTTCGATCTCGATTCCGGCGCGCGCCACCTGCTTCGCCTGGGCGTTACGGAGGCAGGGCGTGTTGCGCTCGCGTTCAGGCACCGGCGCGTGCACGAGTCCGCGGCCGGCTTGCGCGTCGAAGACCATCTGCTCGCGCTTGTCGGCCGCCACGATGGTGAGGGCCCCGTCCGCCTTGCGCACCGTGAATGTATCCGCATCCAGTCCCTGGCTGACCAGCCCCTCTCCCGCGCCCGGCAACGCGCTGATAACGACCTCATGCACGTCATGCGTCACCGGGTTCACGGTGAACATCACGCCGCTGACAGCCGCGTCGATCATCTGCTGCACGATGACGCCGACTGAAATCCCCAGCACGGGCAGCCCGCGCTCGCGCCGGTAGGCGATGGCGCGTGCGTTGTAGGCAGAGGCCCACACCTTGCGCACCGCGGCCAGCACATCGTCCTCCGACTTGAGGAACAAGAAGCTGTCGTGCAGCCCGGCGAAGGATCCGCCGGCGCCGTCCTCATCCACCGCCGATGAGCGCACCGCCACGAACGCGTCCGCAGGGATGACGGCGCGCTGAGCCTCCGCGATGGCGCGCGCCAACTCGGCCGGAAGTGGGACGGCGGCGATGGCCGCGCGCAGCGCATCCAGTTGATCCGGGGTCGCGTCGCGCAGGCGGGCGTCGAGTCCGGCCGCCTGCATGGCGGCATGAAACGCGCCCGCGCCAACGGCGAACCAGGCGGGCACTGGCTGCTGCATCGCCTGCAAGCGCAGGAGGTTGAGCGCCTTGCCCCCGATCGGCGGCAGGTGTTTTCCGGCGGGGTGGCGGCAGGTTACGATCTGAGCGCTACTGGTGTCACTCATGGTGTCATCCGGAATCCGAAGGAGCTGATGATCGCGAAGGCCAGCGTCAGGTCAAACGCGATGATATAGAATCCAGCGTACCATTCCATGCGTTTGGCGGTGCGTGCGTTGGTCTGGAACCGATATTGCAGAAAGCCGACCAGGCAGACGGCAAAGAGCGCGACCAGCACGCCGTAGAACCAGAGGGCGAGGCCCAGGTGATGCCCGACCAGTGCCACCATGCCCGTGTCGATCACGCGGATCAGCAGCACGAGGTACGCGGCGCCGTACGTGCCGAACACTTTGGTGTAGGAGTCGATGCCATCGCGTTCCTGCTCAGGCGCGCGGATCTTGCGCGACACCTCCCAGTTGAACGTCACGAAGAACCCGACGAAGCTGTACATCCAGAACCAAGGCGGCGCTTCCCAGAAGAACCGGCCGGTCGCCACGCTGAACACCGTCAGCGCGAACAAGGGCATGATCAGCATGTGCGACACCGCGTAGAGGAGGAAGTGCCGCCGCAACCAGGGCCCGACGCCGAATTCTTTCAGCATCAGCACGGAGAACCCGATGGTCAGCAGCGCGGCCACCAGCGTGGGCAGCCCCAGCCATCCCGCCAGCGCGAGCTCCAGGATGATGGCGGCCGCGCCCAGGCGCCGCAGATCGCGCAGCGTGATCAGCCCGCGCTGCAGGATGCGTTCCGGGTAGTGCCGCGAGTCTTCGACAAAATCCTTATGTTCATCGAAGACGCGCAGGTGGAAGAACATGCACAGCAGCATCGCGGCGCCGGCGAGGGACCGCCACGAATACGTCATGGGATCGTCGGGATGCACGAGCACGTGGGCCAGGAACTGGTTCGACGAGAAGTAGCTGACGATCAGCAGCACGTTCCCGATCAGCGGAAACCGCTCTGCGAGATACGCACGGAGCCGGCGCGCAAATGAGTCTGCGGGCGTAAGCGTGGCGGCGGATGGCTTCATGGAGCTCCCCTCAGGCGATTGCGCAGCGCCGCGTAGTCGATTTTGGCGTTGTGCCGCGGGTCAACCGGGAGCGGTTCGCGCACGATGCGAATCTCGTCCGCCACAAGACCAGCCTGAGATACGCGGCGGCGGCAATGTTCCTCCCATGCAGCCCGGGACATCGGCTCGCCGGAGTCTCGCCCTCCAGCTCTGGCGGAATCGGCCGGCACCACGACCAGCACGACGCGTTCACCGAGTTGAGCGTCGGGCAGTCCCACGGCCGCGGCTTGGCGCACGTCGGGGCCCGCCACGGCCTGCTCGAGCAGTTGTGGATGCACGCAGGTCCCGTCGCGCACGATGGTGGAATGCACGCGCCCGACCAGCCAGAAGCGACCGTTGGGGTCGACGTAGCCTGTGTCCCCCATGCGGTGCCAGATGGTGTTGTCGGCGTCGACGATCTTATTTTCCGCGGCCGCCGTGGCGTTGCGGAAGTAGTCGCGGCAGACGTGTGCCCCCATGACGACCAGTTCGCCCACGGTTCCGTGGGGCACCTCCCAGGCTGGCCAGCCCCGGGGCCCGAGGACGACCGGCCCCTTCGTGATGCGGATCACGCGCGTGCGCAGCAGCGCGGTCGGGCGGCCGGTGCAAAACCCCGGCGCGGCGGCATGGAGCATGGGCTCAAGCGCCAAGCGCGCCGCGGCGTCCATGTGCGCCACGGGTTCGGCCTCGGTGGACCCGTAGACGACGACGATTTCGGTTTGTGGCCACGCGGCACGCCAGCGGCGGAGCTGCGTATCGCTCACCGGCGCGCCACCCGTCAGGATGCGGCGCAGCGCGAGCCCGGGCGCGGCCTCCACGAGGCGGTCGAAGAACGGCGGGGACCCGGTGCACGTGGTCACGCCGTACGCGCGGATCTGCGCGAGCACGTCGGCGCCCGAGATGTCCGCCACGCGCCGGAAGTCGATGCGCGGTATCACCGTGGTCACGCCCTGGGCCAGATTGTTCAGCGCGAACACCGGAAACATGGTCAGGTCCACATCCGTCTCGTGCATGGGAAATTCGTGTTTCAGAGCGGTGTGCTGGGCGTTGAGGAATCCATGCGTACGGTTGGCGCCCTTTGGGGTGCCGCTTGATCCGGAGGTGAACGTGATCAGGGCGGAATCGGATTCGGCGGTGGCGTGGATCGCCCCGTCGCCCGGCGCGGTGAGCAGATCGGCGAGGGCCAGGCGGGCGGGGAGCCGCCCGACGCGCCTGCCCATGGTCACGCCGATCGGGATGTGGCGCAAGGCCGGTTGCAGCAGCCGCAACAGGTGGCTCTTCGCCACGCCAACGAACGCCCGCGGTTCGGCGAATGCGGCGAACGCGGCGATCTGGTGCATGCCGATCCAGGGATCGACAAACACCGCCACGCCGCCCGCCTTCAGGATGCCGAGCAGGATGACGTAGAGGTCAACGGACATCGGCACCATGCAGATGCAGCGGTCCCCCGGCTTCAGCCCGGCCGTGCGCAGACCGACGGAACAGCGATCCACGCGCGACCACAGTTCGCCATACGTCACGCGGCCGTCGGCGGCCAGCAATGCCGGCCGCGCCGGGCAACGGGCTGCCACGGCGGCCAGCAGAGACACCACGTTCCTGGGCGGGGCGGTGGTCATGGGAGGGTCCGCGCGTAGAGGGCATAGTGCCGCAGCGGCCGGCCGATGCCTCCGTCCATGCGTCCCGAGGCATTTCCTTCGCGGATCAAGCAGAGGTTGACGTGGCGATAGCCGCGGGCCGCCGCATGCGCGTAAACCGCGTGCATCAGCGCCATGGCCACGCCGGTGCGCTGGTGTTCGGGCAACACGCCCAACGTCTTGATGTTCACGGCCGTGGCGGAACGGGCATGGCGCAGATAGCGCAGCTTGGCCCAGAGGTCGCGCTTGCCGCGCATGGCCTGGATCGCGCGGAAACGATCTGGAAACGCGAACACGAACCCCACGTCCTGCCCGGCCTCATCCTGAGCAAACCAATTGCAGCCCTCTTCGAGAAGGGCGTCCACGCCGGCGTACAGGGCGCGAAAATCGGGTAACGAAATTGGCGTGTAGAAGCGGTTCTGTTCGAAGATGCGGCAGGATAGCGTGTGGATCACCGCCAGCTCGTCGGCCAGGCGGTCGCGCTGCAGTGGCCGCAGGCGGTACCGTTTTT
The DNA here is from genome assembly GCA_964635825.1 of uncultured Victivallales bacterium. Lineage (GTDB taxonomy): Bacteria > Verrucomicrobiota > Kiritimatiellia > UBA8416 > JAIOPI01 > CAZWQJ01. Next base: position 10,913 of record CAZWQJ010000074.1, read on the forward strand.
GCGCGCGTGCGGCGACGCGGCTGGTGTCGCGCGCCGCTGCGGCGGCATCGTCAACAACCTTGGAGTAGTAGCGTTCCGCGACGGTGAAGCCGTTGGCCTCCCAGAGTGCCGGGTAGGAGTCCGGGTTGAACGGTTCCATCAGAAAGGGTGGTGAATCGTGGGGGCCTACGTTGAGGCGATACTTGTGCCAGGTGTCGCCGTCCATCGGCCCCAGCACCGTTCCGGCGCCGGCGTGCTGCAGCCAGCCCAGCGCGTCATCGAACAGTGCGCGGACCGCGTCCGTGTGGGGCAAGGCTTCGAAGAAGCCGAGCATGCCGACCGGCCGACCATCGCTTCCGCGCATTGTGGGAGAGAGCCGGGCCACGACGCGGGCCTGCGGCTTGCCTTGGTCGGTGGCGACCCAGACGGATTGGTGCGCGTTGAACTCCGGTCGCTGGAGGGCGGCCAGGACCACCTCGTCCGCCGTTGCCATGGCATACGGGTTCCCGGCGTAGACGCGCGCGGGGATAGAGAGGAAATCGTCGGGTCGCCCTGCGCCGTTCCACCGTTCGATACGGATGGTCATGTATCGCACTATAGAACAAGAGGCGCCCGAAACAAATGATTCCGCGCCAATGACGGCTGGTTCATTCGCCCGCCCGCGGAGCGGCCGGGCCACCGTCGGTTGGATTGCGAAGGTTGAAACCCTGTTCAAAAGGTTGACGTGGTGGCGGCGGGGGTTCATTTTGGTGGGGAGGTTGTTCGGGTCTGGCTCCCGGGATGGGGGCAGGCGTGACGAGCCGAGGGGCGGCGATGAGCGCTGCCGGCAATGGGGAAATCGGTCATGGCGAAGATAGCAGTAGCGAATCCGTCGGATCGTCGGCAGCACCGGCGGGTGGTGATTGAGGCGCCGGTGGGGATTGCGGTATCCCCGAAGGGGCTTGGGTTTCTGCTTTGGAAGCCGCAGTTTTATGGGGCGCTGAAGGATGCGTCGGTGGGTGGGTTTTTGTGCCTGTCGGGGCAGCCGGTGAAGGCGGGCTCGGTGGTGAAGCTGTGGCTGGAGGTGGAGCTCGACAAGCGCGGGCAGGTGCTGAAGATGGTGGGCGACGTGATGTGGTCACGGCCGGGCGGGGCGGGCGGGGCGCACCTGATTGGTGTGTCGCTGCGCGAGCGGCCGCTGCGGACGATGAAGGCCTGGATCCGGGTCATGATGGACGAGCTGCGGCTGCATGACGGATCGCGGCCGGTCTCGGAGTGACCGGGGGCGGGTTACGCGTCGCGCGGCATGAGGCTGCGGATTTGGATGACGCGTTCGCGCTGGCGGTCAGCCCAGGCGGTGCGGTCGGGCGGTTCTTCGCTGAGAGGCGGCACATAGGCGGATCCGCAGGCGGTGCAGCAGGCCCCGGGGCGCAACAGCGCTTTGCACTGCGGGCAGGCGGATTCCAGAATTTCCCCGCAAAAGCCACAGCGCGTGGCTTCATTGGTTGGTGCGCGGACTGGTAGCGGGAGGAAGTGGAGTTGTCCGCCGGCCACGTAGGGCATATTGGATGGGCATTCCGCGACGGGGCAGATTTTCAGCACGGGCAGCGCCAACCCGGATGAGGCCACCGGCTCGGGATCGAGGGAGACGCTCAGAAGGGTGGCGATAGCCTGGAGCTTGTCCTGGGCCAGGGCGTCGGCCCGGCCGCCTTCCATCATGCTGATGGCGGACTGCTTGCAGCCCACTTCTGTCGCCAGCGCGCTTTGCGACCAGCCCTTGGCGCGCCGGGCGTCTCGAAGTCGTATGTGTAGCGATGCCACGCGTATCCCTTCTTGTTGGGCGCATTATCCGCCGAGTTATCCCGCTTCATCAAGAGGAAGATATCAACAGGGTTATGAAGATTGTAACGTGATTGATGTAAATGAGTTATGACTTATCAACAAAGGTAATCATCAAGCTATAAAATTAGAGTTATCAACTGGTTGATAACAGGGGTGTATGGGGGGGACGGGTCGGACGGGTCGGGGGCCAGGGGGGGGCTCGGTGCTTGTTTGGGAAGGGGGAAGGGCCTATGGTCGGGGGGCATGCATGTGTTGCGCCGTTTATGGCCGTACATTGTTCCTCATCGCCGGTGGATTGTGGCGGGGGTGGTCTGCCTGTTGATTGCGACACCCTGCCAGCTGTTTCATCCGCTGGTGTGGAAGTTCGTGGTGGATACGGTGATTGTGGGGCGGCACCCGGAGTGGTTGTTGCCGGCGCTGGGGGTGATGCTGGTGGTGCACGTGTCTGGCGCGGCGCTGTCGGCGGCTCGCGCCTATTTGCTCGGGGTTGCCGGGCAGAACTTCATCTTTGATTTGCGCAACCGGATCTACCGCAAGCTGCAGGGGCAATCGCTGGCCTATTTCCATCGCCACCGGGCGGGTGATCTCATCTCGCGCACGATGAGCGATGTGGATGTGCTGCAGGATCTGGTGATTGAGGGCATCGACAACATCCTGGGCAGTGCGCTGAGCTTCCTGTTTGTGGCGGGGGTGATTGTGATGCTGAACTGGATGGTGGGGTTGGTGACGCTGATCCCGCTGCTGGTGGTGGGGTCGCTGATCTTCAAGTTCAACATTCGGGTGAAGCAGCTCTACCGCAGCATTCGGGAGCGGTTGGCGGACGTGACGGCCAAGCTGCACGAGAACATTGCGGGGATGGTGGTGATCAAATCGTTTGCGCGTGATGCCTACGAGACGGAGCGTTTTCGCGAGGAGAATCGCGTCTATCGCGACGCGAGTCTGAAGGGTGTGATGGTGCGCTCGCTCTATTTTCCGGCGGTGCTGTCGATGGGGTTTGTGAGCAACGTGATCATGCTGGGCCTGGGAGGGCTGTTCGTGTTGCAGGGCCGCTTCTCGCTTGGCGGACTGGTGGCCTACCGGGGTTACTGGTGGCAGCTCTTTTCGCCGATCCAGACGCTGGCGCGTGTGAACGACATGTACCAGCGCGCCATCGCCGCGGCTACGCGCGTGTTTGAGGTGCTGGACGCGCCCGAGTCGGTGCCGGATTGCGAAGGCGCGCGCGAGGTTCCGGTGGTGGAGGGGCGGGTGGAGTTTCGAGATGTGTCCTTCGCCTACGACGAGCGCCACAGCACGCTGCGCGACATCGCGCTGCGCATCGAGCCGGGGCAGACGATCGGCATCGCGGGCCCGAGCGGGAGTGGCAAGAGCACGCTGCTGAATCTACTGCTGCGGTTCTACGATCCCACCGCGGGGGCGGTGCTGCTGGACGGGCAGGATCTGCGCGAGCTGCGCCAGGATTCCTTCCGCCGCCACATCGGGGTGGTGGCGCAGGAGCCGTTCCTATTTCATCTCAGCGTGGCGGAGAACCTGCGCTATGGGAAAGCCGACGCAACCGAGGAAGAGCTGTGGCGGGCGCTGGGCGAGGCCAACGCGCGCGACTTTGTGGCGGCGCTGCCACAGGGGCTCGCGACCATATTGGGCGAGCGCGGCGTGAAGCTTTCGGGCGGGCAGCGCCAGCGGCTGTGCATTGCGCGGGCCTTCCTTGCGAATCCGCGCGTGCTGTTGCTCGACGAAGCGACGGCGGCGGTGGAGCCGGAATCGGAGGTGCTCATCCAGACGGCTCTGCAGCGGCTGATGCAGGGGCGGACGACGATCGTGGTGTCGCACCGGCTGTCGATGGTGCGGGGCGCGGACCGGATCCTGGTGATTGACGACGGGCACATTGCGGAGGACGGGCGGCACGAGGAGCTCATGCAGCGCGACAACTGGTACGCGCGCATGTACCGGTTGCAGATGCAGGAAGCGCCCGCGCTCGGTTCTTGTTAGGGCTCGGGCTCTTCGGCATCATGCCGCGCATGACGAGCGGCACACCGGGTGGGATCCAACTCAAGCGCACGCTGGGCCTGGCGGCGATCACCGCCTTCGGGGTGGGGGATATTCTGGGCGCGGGCGTGTATGGCCTCGTGGGGCGCATTGCGGGGATGGTGGGATCCGCCGCCTGGACGGCCTACGCGGTGGCGGGCGTGATGGCGGCGCTGACGGGTCTCACCTATGCCGAGTGGGCCTCGCGCCAACCGCGCGCCGGCGGCGCCGCCCACTTCTGCGAGGTGGCCTACCGCCGTCCGTGGATCACGTTTCTGGTCATCTTCTGCGTCACGCTTTCCGGCCTCTTTTCCATGGCCACGGCGTCGCGCATCTTTGCCAGCTATGCGCTATCCGGACTCGATGGCGTGCCGGACTGGGTGCGACTGACGGGGGTTCCGCTGTTGTTCGTGCTGGTGCTGGGGGCGGTCGCCGCGCGCGGAATCCGGATCTCGTCCGGCGCGAATGTGATTTGCACGGCGGTGGAACTGTTGGGGTTGCTGATCGTGCTGGTGGTGGGGGCGCGCTTCGTTGGCGGCGGGCATTACCTCGAGTTCGCCATCCCGCCGGACAGCGCCTCACCGCGTATGGACGCGGCGCTGGTGGCGGTGTCGGGCGCTTCGCTGGCGTTCTTTGCGTTCATCGGGTTCGAGGACCTCGTCAATCTCAGCGAGGAAACGCATGATGCGGAGCGGGTGATTCCGTTGGGCATCTGCCTGGCGATCGTGATCACGACGGCGATCTATGGCGGCATCGCGATCGTGGCGGTGGCGGTGCTGCCGCCGGCGACGCTGGCGGCCAGCAGCGCGCCGCTGCTTGATGTGGTGCGTGCGGCCGCGCCGCGCTTCCCGGCGTCGCTCTACGCGGTGATCCCTGGCTTTGCGGTGTTCAACACGGCGTTGCTGAATCTGCTGATGGCGTCGCGCCTGCTCTATGGCATGTCGCGTTCTCGCGCCCGCCTGCTGCCCGCGGCGTTTGGCCGGCTGCACCCGCGCTGGAATACGCCGGTTGTCGGCGTCGCGGTCTCCGCCGCCATCGTGGCCGGCCTGTTGATGGCCTTCGCCGACATCAAGACGCTGGCCGCCGGCACGTCCTCGTTTCTGCTGCTGGTGTTCGTGTTGCTGCATGCGGGGCTGCTCATCGTGAAACGCGATCCGACCGCGCCGCGTCCGCGGTTCCAGGTGCCGGCGTTTGTGCCCTCGCTGGGCATGTTGACGGGGGTGGTCCTGCTGGCGCGCCAGGATCCGGCGGCACTGACGGCGGCGGCCCGGCTGGTGGCGGTGGCGCTGGTGTTCTTTCTCGTGCGGCGGCTCGTGCGCGGGCCGATGCTGGTTGAAGCGCTCGATTGAGGCGGGCTCGTGCCGCGCGTGGACACCGCGAAATAGTCGCGAATGCGCGGTCGGGACGGAGCCCGACCCACCATGACATTGGAGAAGCAGCCATTTCGGAAGCTGGAGGGACGGCCTCCGTGCCGTCCGTTCATCCTTCACAGCGTCCTTGCCTCTGGGACAAGCGACCGCGACGCGACGGCGGGCCGCGCGCGCCACACAGAGCTTGCCGTCCGGCTCGGCAATCGCTTAACTAGCTGCTCCGGGTAATCAATAAGCGGGGGGGGAGCCGAACGACATGCAACTGAGCGCCACACAGGTTCAGCAGTACGATGACCAGGGGTTTTTGATTCTCGGGGAATTGATGCCGGCGCCGTTGCGTGGCGAGATTCTCGAGAACGCGTCGCGGCTGGCGGCGGCGGCCACCTATGTGGTGGACAATGACATTGTGAAATGGGATCAGCGTGTGAAGGCGGGCGAGGTGGTGTTGCGGCCGGAGGATCGTGAGCTTGGGGTGTTCAAGCTGCACCATCCGTACCGGCACGACGCGTACTTTCATGGGTTGCTGGGGCGGATGCCGGAGCTGCCGGTGGCGCGACAGCTGTTGGGGCCGGAGTTGAAGTGCATCACGCAGCAACTCATCATGAAGCCGGCGGGTCATGGGCAGTGGCAGCCGTATCACCAGGACGCGTACTACTTTGAGTACGAGCCGACGGATGGGTGCGCGGTGTGGACGGCGCTGGATGCGGCCACGATCGAGAACGGGTGCCTCTGGGTGGTTCCGGGGTCGCATCGCGGGCCGGTGCTGCCGCACGAGAAGCCGGATGTGGCCAACATCAATGCGGGCTTCCTGGAAGCGCAGGGCTTCGACAAGGACAAGGGGATTGCGGTGGAGCTGCCGTCGGGGGCCGCCGTGCTTTTCCACAACAAGCTGCTGCACATGTCGGGGCCCAACCGCTCGGCGCATCGCCGGCGCGCGCTGGTTACGCACTACGCGAATGCGAACTGGACCTATCGCGGCGATTT
>CAZWQJ010000074.1:17188-18431 GCA_964635825.1 uncultured Victivallales bacterium
GCGTGCCCGCGCGGCGGAGCGCACGGGCCACCGGGCCTCTGCGTCGTTCCTCGCGTTGGGTTTTGGAATTCGGTAGCATGGGCGCATGACATCCGAACGAGATCCTGAGGCCGCCGGCGACGCACCGGACTTTGCGGCGTTGACGCCGGAGGCGGTGATCAACGCGGTGGAATCCGCGATGGGCGTGGCCTGCACGAATGTATGCCGACCGCTGAACAGTTACATCAACCGGGTGTACGAGATTGGGTTGGGGGAAGGCGGCTACGTGGTGGCGAAGTTCTACCGGCCGGGCCGGTGGAGTCGCGAGGCGCTGCAGGACGAGCTGGATTTTCTGGCGGAGCTGCATGTGGCGGAAGTGCCGGTGGTGCCGCCGTTGCCGGGTGTGGACGCGGCGCTGCTGCATACGCTGGGCGACACGCACTTCGCGGTATTTCCGAAGCGTGGCGGGCGCCCGCTGGATGAGCCCGCACCCGCGGACTGGGCGCAACTGGGGCGCTTGATTGCCCGGATGCATGCGGTCGGCATGCGGCATGCGCCGCGCGACCGGATCCATCTGCATCCCGAGCACTCCACGCGCACGCATCTCGAATTCATCCAGGACTCCGGCACATTGCCCGCCGCGGCCCACGACGCCTACACGGACAGTGTCGAGGAGATGATCGCGCTGATTGCGCCGTTGTTTGAGGATGTGGAGACGCTGCGGCTGCACGCGGACTGCCATCGCGGCAACATTCTGCACCGCCCCGGCGAGGGGTATCATCTCCTCGATTTCGACGACATGGCGGTGGGGCCGGCGGTGCAGGATCTGTGGCTGCTGCTGCCGGATCGCCTGGCCCGCGCGCGTGTCGAGGTGGACCACCTGCTGGATGGATACTACACGTTCCTGGAATTTCCGCTGGAGACGCTGCGTCTGATCGAGCCGCTGCGGGCGATGCGCTACATCCACTTCACGGCCTGGTGCGCGCGCCAGAAAGCGGATGGTGGCTTTGCGCGTCTGGCCCCGGGCTGGGGCACCGCGGAGTTCTGGCGCCAGGAGATCGCGGATCTGGCCACGCAGCGTCAGGAGATTCTCGACGCGCTGGGCGGGGGTTGAGGGAAGCCTGAGGCGTTCGGCGCCGACGCTCGGCGCAGCCTCGCGCTCCAGGGCTCGTTGGAGCGCGAGGCTGTGCCGAGCGGCGACTTAGCCCGTATGTTGCCCAGCGCGGCCTCGGAGGGCCGCAACCAAACAGGAGTTGCCACAAAA
>CAZWQJ010000075.1:0-16074 GCA_964635825.1 uncultured Victivallales bacterium
ATAGCACTCCTCCGCTCAGGCCGGGCTTTCGTGCGGCGGCACGTGACGAACGTGGCGCAAATCGAGGCGCCACATGAGGGGGATGCTACAAGTGGTAGCGCGACACCAGCAACACGATCGCACCCGTCAGCGAGGGCACCACCGTCCCCAGCGCCAGCAAACCCTGCGTGCGCCGCGTGGCCGCCAGGCGTGCGCTGCTCAACAGCAGGAACAGCGGCGGCCCAAACGGGATGAAGTATCGCCCCTGTACACCGACGATGTAGCTGCTGCCCAGCGGCGAGTAGGTCGCGTAGAGCACCAACAGGAACCCGAGCGCCCCAAGGCCGCCCACTGCCCCCAAAACCACCCGCATCGACAGTCGCAGCGGAACCCGCGCATCCCCCCCCAACGAGGCGGCCACCAGCAGGAGCGCCCAATGACCTACGTAGTACCAGGCCGGAAAGCGGGTATCCAACCATCCAAGTACCCCCACATACCCCGCCGCGTTGATGCGGTTAACGGTAGGCAGCGCCCGTTCCATCACAAATCCCGCAACATCTCGCGCGACACTCTCCATCTGCGCCCACGGATCCACATTGCGCATCACCCCCTGAGACGCGCGGTAGTCTTCGTGATAGTCCTCACCCACAAGCCAGCGCGTGGATGCCGCATGCCCCCACCACAGGGCGAACACACCGACGGCCAGCGCAATCATCGCCAGCATGGCCACCCGTTTCCATAACGAACCCACGCGCCGCACCGGCACCAGCAAGAACAATGCGGCGAGACAACCATACACGAACTTGGTGGCCGTCAACGCCAGCACCACGCCACCGAATCGAGCCGCGTCACGCCACCCCACAACCGGTCTGGCCCCCAGCGCCAGTCGCAAGGCCATGGCCACCGTCAGAAAGGACAGCGCGTTCGTCAGCGCGTCGTAACTGAGTGAAGCCGCCATGAAGAGCGACATGGGGGTCAAGGCCAGCATTAGAAACAACCAGGCCCCCACCGGAGTCAGCCGCAGCGCCAGCCCCACCAGCGCCGTCCAGACCAGGAGATTCCCCAGCCGCCCCACATACATCAGCGCCAGCGGATGCAGCCCCGCCTGCCGCCCCAGCGCGATAGAAACCGCCTGTGGCGCGTAGGCCACCGGTGAGGTCAGGGTCGCCACGCTGAAATCCTGGAATAGCCGGTCGTTCTCCACCAGGGGAATGGCCATGGCGCGTCGCAATCGCCAGCGCTCCTGATGCCTCTCCGCGTTGCCATAGATCCCGCGCGGCACGGCTTCCACCATCACCGCCAGCAAGCTGCGCGGTAGATCCTCGCCCACTCGCCGATCCTGCACGCGCGCCAAAACCCCGCCCTCGGATACGTGGTAGGAGCGCAGAAAATGCTCCGTTTCATCCGGCACTTGAAACGGGGGCGTCACCAGCAGGAGGGCCAGTCCGAACACCAAGGCCAGCGGGACGAAAATCCGGTGCGGATGCGACCACCACGAACGCGCCCACGGTTCCGCACCCGCACCCGCCTCCCCAAAACACGTGGACTGCACCGCCTCTGCCCTCTGTGCCTGCATCGCGCAAGAGTGGCAAGACTTCGGCTACATGCAAGGATGAACGGCGGCCTGCTGAGGTCCCCGCTTGCGCCAATGCCGTCCTTCACGCATGCTGCCTCATGATCGATTTTGTGAATGTCACCAAACGCTTCGGCGGCCAAACCGTCCTCGATGGCGTCAACTTTCGAATCAACGCCGGCGAGCGCGTCGGCATTGTGGGGCCCAACGGCGCCGGAAAAACGACGATCTTCGGCCTGATTACCGGCGAACAGCTTTCCGATAAGGGCGATGTTATCATGGCCCGGAACAGCCGGCTGGGGCATGTCCGTCAGCAGCTGAATGCCCATGATGTGGCTCACAACCTCCTGGAATACGTCGAAGCTGCGGCCACTGACGTACTCGCGGTTCAAACCGAAATCGAAAGCCTCGAGGCTCAGTTGCAGTCCGCCAATGGGGAATCCGCCCCCTCACCCACCGACACCACCCCAGCCGATGCCACCCTCCCCGCCACACTCCCTCGCGGGCAATCCGCCATCCTGCGGCGCCTGGGCGAGCTCCAAACGCGCTTTGAGGCCATAGGCGGCTACTCGATCCGCCACCGCGCCGAACGCGCCCTCAGCGGCCTCGGCTTCCCCGTCAGCGCCTTCCACCAACCCTTCGCGTCGTTCAGCGGGGGCTGGCAATCCCGCGGCGAACTCGCGCGCATCCTCGTCAATCAGCCCGACCTCCTGCTGCTGGACGAGCCGTCGAACTACCTCGACAACCCCACCGTCGAGTGGCTGCAGCGCTACCTGCGCGATTTCCGCGGCACCCTCCTCATGATTTCTCACGACCGCTTCCTCCTCAACTCCCTGACCAATGTCACCTTGGAAATCGCCAACGGCCTCGCCGAACGCTACCCCTCGAACTACGACGGCTACGCCCAGGCCCGGGTGCTCCGCTTCGAACAGCGCCTGGCCGCTCAGAAAAACCAGGACCGCAAGCGCGAACAGCTCGAACGCTTCATCGAGCGCTTCCGAGCCAAAAGCACCAAGGCCGCGCAGGTCCAGAGTCGAGTCAAGCAGCTCGAAAAGATGGACGAGATCGCGCTGCCCCAACGCATCGTCAGCCCCGGCCGCATCCGCATTTCGCCACCACCCCATTGCGGGGCCGAGGTGCTGCGTCTGGAGGGCGCCGGCATCACCTACGATGGGCAACGCTGGGTCCTGCGCGGCGTCGATCTGCGCGTCATGCGCGGTGAGAAGCTGGCTCTTGTCGGCTACAACGGTCTCGGCAAGACCACCCTGCTGCGCATGCTCTCCGGCCATCTGGCACCCTCCGAAGGACGGCGCGTCCTCGGCCACCAGGTGCGCATCGGCTATCAATCGCAGGACTTCGCCGAAACCATGGACCCCATGCAAACCGTCTTTGCCGTCGTCAAGTCCGCTGGCGCCGACGTGCCCGATCAGCAGATCCGCGGACTCCTCGGCGGATTCGGCTTCTCCGGCGAAGCCGTCGAAAAGTCCGTCCAGGTCCTCAGCGGCGGCGAAAAAATCCGCCTCTCTCTCGCCCGACTGCTGGTGAAGCCGCCCAACGTGCTCATCCTCGATGAACCCACCACCCACTTGGACATCCAGGCGCGCGAATCCCTGGAACGCGCCCTGCGGGAATTTGAGGGCACCATCCTGGTCGTCTCGCACGACATCGAATTCCTCCGGCACGTGGCCGAGGGCATCGTCGCCATGAGCCCGCCCGGCATCACGCGCTACCCCGGCGGCTACGATTACTACCACGAAAAATTACTCGAAGCCGAAGCGGCTGGCGGAACCGTCGTCACCGGCGGATCCAAGACCGCCGCCCCGACCTCCTCCGAATCCGCCGGCGACAAGATCGACAAAAAGGCTCTGCGCCAGCTGCGCGCCCAGGAACGCCAGGCCCAGCACGAAAAGACCAAGGACTTGAAGCGCGCCATCAAAAAGGCGGAGTCCGAAGTCGAGCGGCTCGAGAAGGAGAAGACCGAACTCGCCCAGCAACTCTCCACCCCCAGCGAGACGATCAACTACGCCTCCCTCAGCCGTCGCCTCAAGGAACTGCAGTACGAGATCGACATCGCCACCGCCAAGTGGGAACAGGCCACCGAGACTCTCGGGCAGATTGAAAGCCAGGCCGCCGCTCCGAATGACGAGCGCGGCAACGAGTAGCGTCAACGGCCCGGCGGCAGCCCATACAGTCGGCGCGGGTTCTCGTAAAGCCAACGCCCGAGCACCTCGCACGCCTCCGCCATCGTCATGCGCCCCGCCGCCACGCGCCCACCGAACACACGCGCCAGGCTCTCATCGGACATGCGCTTGCAGCCGGAGATCGCCTGCGGACCAAAAATGATGTCGCCGCCAAACCCAATCACCTTGTTCACCGGCACAATGTCGAGCCACTCCTCAAGCGCCGATTCGAAAAGCGCTTGCGAAACAGTCGGCGCCCAGCACAGATTCCCATAGGCGTTGCAGAAATTCCGAACGACCAGCGCGGTCTGCCGCGTGGACGGCACACTCATGTGGTACAGATCGAAGACAATGTCCGGAAAGCGCGGAATGATCCCGATGAAGTTCTCCACATCGGAGGCCCGGTAGTCACCCCACACTCCGCAGTGCACGCCCACCGGCAACCCGGTATCGCGCACCGCCCGGAAGGTCTCCTCATAGTGGAAACGGTTCAGGCACATCTGCGACCGTCGCTCCAGCACTTCACCCCGGGCCAAAGCCCGCAAGGCGCGCTCCACCTCGGCCGTGGACACGTCGTCGCTCAGTTGCTGGCTCATCGCCTTGAACCCAACCACTCCGGGCGCCGTCGCGTAGCGGGCCACAAAATCGCTCAGCCCTTTTGCATAGGCCTCCGGTGTGCGCAACTCCGCACCCAACCCCTTCTCAAACACCGCAAGCTCGCCTTGGCTGCGCGGACTCACCACCCCGACAATCAAGCTCAGCAGGGACAGGTCTTCGTCGCTGTAAGGATACGGCTCCACCGGTAGCGTCCCATTCGAGACCACCACCCGCTCCACATGGTAGCGCTCACGAAAATAGCGACGGTAAAGCCCGGGCTTGTTGTCCGCGCGCATCACCGCCGTGATCGCCGGCACACTCTCATCCGTCAAATCGGACACCCCGACCAGCATCTCCGCACTCAGGCGCGCAATCCGCGCATACGACCCATGCCGCACCAGCGGCCAGAACGGCTTCACCCGCGCCCACTTCTCCTCCGCCGCACAATCATCCGCGTAGATGTCGAAGCGCGCCATCCCGGCGCTCACCAAATCATTCATCGCGTACAGCAGCAGCCACGAAAAATCCGGCGTCTTCGCCAGGTGCCAGGCCTCCGGCTTCGTGTGCTCGTGGGCATCGATGATCGTCAGCCCTTCGAGATAGGCCAGCAACTCCCGGGCCTCACCCATCAGCCCGCCAACATCCGCCTCACTGGCACTTCGCATGGTCGAAACCCCTCCTTCCCCAATCGCCGCAGCCACCATTTCATACCGGCCACTCGGCCCCGTCCACCACAAAGATTCGCCCCCATGCCGCACCCACCACGCACCCGCCTACAATATTCGTGGACTCCCTGCGTTGATGGGTATAGGGATATACGCAGTGACAGCAACACGCGACCGCGGCCGCTATCGCCGCGGAGGAGAAGGAGTTCGCAATGATGACCCTGAGTTCACTTCGTTGGCTGGTGGCCGGCACCTTGGTGTTCGGAGCCTCATGGGCTATGGCCGGCGATGAGCCCAAGCCCGACATGACGCGCGCCGAGCGCGCCGCCAAGAACTTCGCCGAATCCGATACGGATGCCAACGGCACCCTCTCCCTTGAGGAATTCAAGGCCGGCCATGAGAAGCGCGTCGCCGCGCGCAAGGAACACCTCGGGGACAAATGGGATCCGGAAATGGCGGCCAAGGGCCCGTCCGTCGAAGACAAGTTCGCCAAGATCGACAAGGACGGCGACGCGCAGCTGACCCAGGACGAGATGAAGGCCTGGAATCAGGAGCGTAGCGAAAAGATGCGCGGGGAGCGCCATGACCGCCGCGCCGCACGCAAGGGACAAGCAGAGTCGGATGAGGCCGCCGGCGAAGACACTCCGCCCTCCCCGTGACCCGAACCCGCGAAGAATGGGATGCACGCTACACGGCCGGTGATCTCCCGTGGGACACCGGCCGACCGGATGCGCATCTCGTCAGCATGTTGAAGACCATGCCCCTGCCGCCCGGCGGGCGCGCACTGGAACTCGGCGGCGGTACCGGCTCCAATGCCGTCTGGCTGGCTCGGCAGGGCTTCAACGTCACCATGACCGAACTCTCGCTCGTGGCACTCGCCAGCGCCGTCGAGCGCGCGACCCGCGAGAACGTCCGCTTAAACACCGTCGCCCTCGACCTGGTTCTCGACCTTTGGCCGGCCGGCCCCTTTGACTTCATCTTCGACCGGGGCTGCTTCCACTCCCTGCCGAACCCGTCAGAACGCGCCGCCGTCGCCTCACGCGCGGCCGCAGCCCTCACACCCGACGGCCTCTGGCTCAGCATCATCGGCAGTAGCGATGGCCCCCCACGCCAGGTGGGCCCCCCACGGCTCTCCGCCTCCGATATCGCCCTTGCCATCGAACCCCACTTGGAGATTCTCAACCTGACCGCCACACAGTTTGACTCCCAACAGCCAGATCCACCCAAAGCCTGGACCTGCCTGATGCGCCCCCGTCCCCGCCCTGCTCCCTCGCATTCGAGTTGATCCCGCGCCAGCGTCCCCGTACAGTTCCGTCCCGTCCCGCCAAACTCGGGACCGTAAGGAATCGCCCGCATGGGCGACGTACCAACAAGCGTGAGCATCACTCCTCCCAACGCCGCCACCCCCCGCACCTTCGTCACCGCCGACGACCTCGACATCGTCTACCCCAACGGCACCCGCGCCGTCGCCAATTGCACCTTCACCCTCGCCGATGGCCAATTCGTCTCCCTCGTCGGCCCATCCGGTTGCGGCAAGTCTACCCTCCTTAAGGTCCTCGCCCGGCTCGTCGATCCCTCCCGCGGCCTCGTCCGCGTCGGCCATGTCGACGATTCACCCGACGTCCATCGCCACGACATCGCCTTCGTCTTCCAACAACCCACCCTGCTCAGCTGGCGCACCATCGAATCCAATGTCCATCTGCCTCTGGAACTGCGCCCCGCGCCCGCCATCGACGCAGCCGCCCGCGTCCACGAAGTCCTCGATTGGGTCGGCCTCGCCGACTTCGCCCGCGCCCACCCCGCTGAACTCTCCGGCGGCATGCAAATGCGCGCCTCGCTCGCGCGCGCCCTCGTCACCCGCCCGCACCTCCTCCTGCTCGATGAACCCTTTGGCGCCCTCGACGACATCACCCGCCAGCGCCTCAATGAGGACGTCGCCGCCATCTGGCAACGGGACCGCTGGACCGCCCTCTTTGTCACGCACAACGTCGCCGAAGCAGTCTTTCTCAGCAGCCGGGTCCTGGTCATGAGCGCCCGCCCCGGCCGTGTGGTATCCAGCATCGACGTCCCCTTCCCCTATCCGCGCCGCAACGCCATCCGCACCACGGCCCCCTTCAATACCCTCGTCGCCGAGGTCAGCCGCGCCCTGCTCGATGCGGGAGGCGCGCCATGAACCGCGCCAGCCTCCGGCACACCCTCACGACCGCCCTCCCCCCTATTCTGTTCTTCATCGTCATGGCGGCCCTCTGGCACGCCGCCACCCGCATCTTCCACATCCCCACGTTTCTGCTGCCGTCCCCGATCGACATCCTGCGCGCCATCCTCGCCGACGGCCCCGACCTCGCCCGCGCGTCCGCCCTCACCGCCGCCGCCGCCGCCGCCGGATTTCTCTGCAGCCTCATCATCGGCTGCCTCGTCGCCTTCGCCTTCTCCCAGTCCGCGCTTATCCGCCGCTGTTGCTACCCCTACGCCATCTTCCTCCAAACCGTCCCCATCGTCGCCATCGCCCCCCTCATCATCATCTGGTTCGGCACCGGCTTCCGCAGCGTCGTCCTCGTTTCCTTTATCGTCGGCCTCTTTCCCATCATCTCCAATGCCACCACCGGCCTCACCACCATCGACCGCGATCTCCTCCACCTCTTCCGCCTCTATCGCGCCTCGCGCCTCCAGATCCTCACCAAGCTGCGCCTCCCCGCCGCCGTCCCCTACATCCTCGCCGGCGCCCGCACCGCCAGCGGCCTCGCCGTCATCGGCGCCATCGTCGGCGAATTCTTTGCCGGCTATGGCGCCAGCACCCACGGCCTCGGCTACATCATCATCGTCACCTCCGCCCAACTCAAAACCGCCGATCTCTTTGCCGCCATCGCCTGCTCCACCATCCTCGGCCTCCTGATCTTCGCTGTCATCGGCGCCACCGGAGCCTGGATCCTCCAGCGCTGGTACAAACAACAACTCCACGGTGCCTAGGCGACGATGACGGAGGTAAGACATCCGATTTCAAGATCACTTTCGATTGTCGTGGCGCGCGGCTCCTGTCGCGCGCATCGCCGGTTGAGTCCACGTCTTCGAGGATAAATGCAATGAACCGCTCATCAACCACCCGCCTTGTCGCCCTCGCCCTCGCCCTTTCCCTCTCTCTCGCCGGCTGCCGCCGCGAAGCCGCACCCCCCGCATCGGCACCCGCCATCGCCGGCGACGCGCCCGCCCTCACCCGTGTCACGCTCCTCCTGAATTGGTTCCCCGAGGCTGAGCATGGCGGCTATTACGCCGCGTCCGTCCATGGCTACTACGCCGAGGAAGGGCTCGATGTGGAAATTCTCCCCGGCGGCCCCGGCGCCTCGGTTGTGCCCCGCGTCGCCACCGGCGCCGTCGACTTCGGCGTCGAAAATGCCGACCACGTCGTGCTCGCCCGTGCCGGAGAAGCCGCCGTCGTCGCCCTCATGGCGCCCATCCAAACGCATCCCCGCTGCATCCTCGTGCACGCGGACTCTGGCATCACCAACCTCCACGACCTCGCCAACGTCACCCTCGCCATGAATCCCGGCGGCGCCTTTGCCACCTACTTGCGTCAGCACGTCCCCCTCGCCGGCATCCGCATCATCCCCTATGCCGGCAACGTCAGCCAGTTCCTCGCCGATCCCCGCCTCGCTCAGCAGGGCTACTCCTTCAGCGAACCGTTCCTCGCCCAACGCGGTGGCGCCAACCCGCGCGCGCTCCTCCTCGCCGACATCGGCTTCAATCCCTACACCAGTTGCCTCCTCACCCGCGACGCCATGCTCACCCAGTCGCCCGACATCGCCGCCCGCATCGTCCGGGCCTCCATCCGCGGCTGGCAGCACTACCTCCGCGATCCCGCCGCCACCCACCAGCACATCCAATCCCTCAACCCGGAAATGGATTCCGATGTCCTGCTCTTCGCCTGGCAGGCCCTCACGCCACTCGTCCTCCCCCAGGGCCAGTCACCCGAATCCATCGGCAGCATGACCTCGGATCGCTGGAACACCCTCGTACGCCAACTCGCCGACATCGGCCTCACCCCCCCCGCCGCCGTCACCCCCAACGATTGCTACCGCCTCGATTTCCTTCCCCCGCGCGCCCCCTGAGCGCTCACCCCCACCGCCCGCCCCATCCCATCAAAATGAGCCCTGCAGGATTCAAGCTCTTTCCTTTCGCCGGCTCTCGATTTGGAGGGCCGACCTCCGTGTCGGCCGCGCGTCCGATATGCGCAAAACAGGAAAGACCGTGCCGCAAGTTTGCCGCCTGCGCCTTTCTGCTTGTGGCCCGCACTACCACATCGTAGTATGCCGCAGTTCCTGTCTGTTCGTCGTCATCGACCCGCAGGAGGCTTGGTGGAAGAGTACGGTCCGCTGTTGATCTATCTGTTTCTGGGCCCGCTTCTGGCGGGTGGTGCCCTCATCGTCGGTCGCCTGATCGGCGCCCAGTCCCCCGAAACCGACCTCAAGCGCTCCGCTTATGAATGCGGCGTGGCCCCCTTTGGCAACGCCCGCATCCAATTCAAGGCCGGCTACTACCTCTTCGCCCTCCTCTTTCTCGTCTTCGATATCGAAACCGTCTTCCTCTTCCCCTGCGTCACCGTCTTCCGCGATGCCACCCTCGGCGCCTTCGCCGCCGCCAGCGGTGGCGCCGTCCTTCTGGAACTCGGCGTGTTCGTGGCCATCCTCCTCGCGGGCCTCATCTACGCCTGGCGCAAAGGACTGCTGCAATGGGAGTAGGCGGGCGCATACCCTTGGCGCTGGACGCACTGCCGGGCGGTAAGTCCATGGTCAATGCCGTCGATGTCGTCGTCAATTGGGCCCGCGCCAATTCACTCTGGCCCCTCACCTACGGCACCGCCTGCTGCGCCATCGAAATGATGTCCGCTAGCATGCCCCGCTACGACATCTCCCGCTTCGGCTCCGAAGTCTTCCGCGCCACCCCGCGCCAGGCCGACCTCATCATCCTCGCCGGTACCATCGTCGAAAAAATGGTGCTGCCCCTGCAGACCCTTTACGCCCAGCTCCCCGCACCCAAGTATGTCCTCGCCATGGGCGCCTGCACCATCTCCGGCGGCCCGTTCTTCTACGACAACTACTCCGTCGTCAAAGGCGCCGACCGCATCATCCCCGTCGATGTTTTCGTGCCCGGCTGCCCACCGCGCCCTGAAGCCCTCTTCTATGGCCTCCTCCAACTGCAAGAGCTCATCAAAAAGAACACCATCCGCCACCCCTGGCATCCGCGCCCGCTGAACATCGCCACCATCGAAAGCCCCCACGCCGTGGCCAAGGCCCAGTGGGACGAACAGGAAAAGGCAAAGGACATCGAGCAGGCCGAGGCGCGCAAAGCCTTCAAGGAAGCCAATCCCGGCTACAAAGCCGTCCGCACCCCCAAGGTGGAAAGCCCCGCCTATCCCGAGGTCCCCCGCCCGCCCGCCCGCGGCTTCGGCCTCCCCAATGCCCGCATCCTCGAACTCATCCGCGCCCGCTTCCCCGAGATCGCCCTGCAGGGAGCCACGCCCGACAGCACCCCCTCACCCGCCGAAGGCGCCATCCTCGATTTCGTCGTCCCGCCCGCCCAGTACCGCGACTTCGTCGCCTTCGCCAAGGGCCACCCCGAACTCGCCATGAACGTCCTCAGCGACCTCACCGCCATCGATTTCCGCGACCGCTACGAGCTCCTCGCCTACCTGCGCGCCTTCCCCCAGGGCCACGGCTTCTTTGTCCGCGTCCCCCTCCCAAAACGCCCGCTCTCCCCCGAAGAGGCCGCACGCCCCATCTGCCCCGATGCCTCCGCCCCCAGCCTCTGCGACATTTACCCCGCCGCCAATTGGCACGAACGCGAAATCTTCGACCTCATGGGCATCGCCTTCGAAGGCCACCCCGATCTCCGCCGCATCTTCCTCGACGACACCTTCGCCGGCCACCCGCTGCGCAAGGACTACTCCAATCCCAACATGCTGAAACGCCCCTACTGACGCCATGGTCACCCGCGACATCCCACCCGGCTTCACCCGCATCGCCTCCTCCGAGGACACCGAAGAGTTCTTCCTCAACATCGGCCCCCAGCACCCCAGCACCCACGGCGTCCTCCGCCTCGTCGTCCGCCTCGATGGCGAAACCGTCCACGAAATCGTGCCCCACATGGGCTACATCCATCGCGGCATCGAAAAAATGGGCGAGAGCCAGTCCTACCTGCAGTACATCCACCTCACCGACCGCATGGATTACATCTGCAGCCACATGAACAACCTCGGCGTCTGCCTCGCCATCGAGCAGGCCCTCGGCATCGGCGTCCCCGAACGCGGCGAGTTCATCCGCGTCATCGTCAACGAACTCCAACGCATCCAGTCCCACCTCCTCTTCTGGGCCGCGTTCGGCGGCGACCTCGGCGCCCTCAGCACCTTCCTCTATGGCTTCAAGGATCGCGAAGTCATCACCGACATCTTCGACGAACTCTGCGGCTCGCGCCTCACCATGAATTTCTTCCGCCCCGGCGGCAGTGCCATGGATTTCCCGGACACCACCATCCCCCGCATCCGCGCCTTCATCGAACAAATGAAGCACTCCCTCGGCGAGTACGACCGCCTCATCACCCACAACGTCATCATCCAGGCCCGCAGCAAGGACATCGGCGTCCTCAGCCCCGAAAAAGCCCTCGCCTACGGCTGCACCGGCCCCGTCCTGCGCGGCTCCGGCGTCCGCTTCGACCTCCGCAAAAATCGCCCCTACTCCATCTACGACCGCTTCGAATTTGATATCCCCATCGGCCGCACCGGCGATTGCTACGACCGCTACCTCGTCCGCATGGAGGAAATCCGCCAGTCCCTCCGCATCCTCGAACAGGCCATCGCCGCCTTCCCCGCCGGCCCCCACCGCGCCAAGGAACTCGCCAACATCAAACTGCCCGCCGGCACCTATTACTCCGAAGTCGAAACCGCCAAGGGCATCTTCGGCACCGCCATCGTCGCCGATGGCACCCTCAAGCCCTACCGCATCCATAACCGCTCACCCAATTTCTGCAACGTCACCGTCCTCGATGAACTCTGCCGCGGCCACAAAATTGCCGACATCGTCGCCGTCCTAGCCACCATCGATGTCGTCATCCCCGATATCGACCGCTGACCCCTCATGAACACCCAACGCCCAACACCCAACACCCAACACCGAAGTCGGGCTCCCTTCCGGACTTGGATGTTGGATGTTCGATGTTGGATGTTGGGCGTTGAGCGTTGGATGTTGAACGTTTCCGGTATCCCCTCATGACCCCCGCCGCCTCCAACGCATCCCTCTCCATCCCCGTCCTGCTCCAGGGCCTCGCCGGCCTCATGGGCCTCATCATGGCCGGCACCATCCTCCTCGTCTGGATGGAGCGCAAGGTCAGCGCCCGCATCCAGGCCCGCCTCGGCCCCACCCGCGTCGGTTGGCACGGCCTCATGCAGACCGTCGCCGACATGATCAAGCTCCTCACCAAGGAAATCATCGCCCCCAGCGGTGCCGACCGCGCCACCTACTACTTCGCGCCTTTCCTCCCCATCACCGCCTCCTGCCTCCTCCTCCCCATCATCCCCTTCGATCGCTTCATGCAGGTCACCGATCTCGACGTCGGCGCCCTCTACCTCGTCGGCATCTCCTGCCTCGGCGTCTTCGGCGTCCTCATGGCCGGCTGGGCCTCCAACAACAAGTACTCCCTCTTCGGAGCCCTCCGCGCCGGAGCCCAAATGGTCTCCTACGAAATTTCCTTCGGCCTCGTCGTCATGCTCGTCGTCCTGGTCGCCGGCACCGCCTCCCTCCGCGGCATCGTCCTCAGCCAGGAAGGCACCATCCTCGACTGGTGGATCTTCAAGCTCCCCGTCTTCGGTTTCCTCTCCTTCTGCATGTACATGGTCTCCAGCACCGCCGAACTGAACCGCGGCCCATTCGACATCGCCGAGGCCGAGCAGGAAATCACCGCCGGCTTCCACACCGAGTACTCCGGCATGGCCTTCGCCCTCTTCTTCATGGCCGAATTCGTCAACATGATGATCGCCGCCTGCGTCGGGGCCACCCTCTTCCTGGGCGGTTTCCTCGCCCCCCAGTTCGGCATCCCCGCCCTCGATGCCCCCCTCGCCATGATCCCCGGCTTTCTCTGGCTCGCCCTCAAATCCATCGGCCTCATCTATCTCTACATGCTCTTCCGCTGGACCTTCCCCCGCCCGCGCATCGATCAACTCATCGCCCTCGAATGGAAAGTCCTCCTCCCCATCAACTTTATTCTCCTCGTCGCCGCGAGTCTCATGGTCTACCAAGGGTGGCTGCTCTCATGACCACCACCACCACCGCCGCCGCCCCCAACCCGTCGTTCGCCGCGCGCGCGGCCCGCTACGTCGGCCGCATCGCCTCCGGCGCCGCCTCGCTCTTCAGCGGCCTATCCGTCACCTTCGGCTATCTCGTCCACCCCAAGCGCATCGTCACCGAGGAGTACCCCGAAAATCGCGCCACCCTGCGCATGCACGAGCGCTTCCGCGGCACCGTCGTCATGCCCCACGACGCCCAGGGCGAGCACCGCTGCACCGCCTGCGGCATCTGCGAGCGCGCCTGCCCCAACGGCTCCATCTCCGTTCTCACCACCCGCTCCGTCACCGGCCAGAAAGTCCTCGGGCGCTATATCTACCGCCTCTCCCAGTGCACCCTCTGCGGCCTCTGCGTCGAATCCTGCCCCTACGATGCCATCCGCATAGGCAACGACTTCGAACTCGCCACCGCCGACAAGTCCGCCATCGATCGCGTGTTGAATCTCAAGGAGGGCCGCGGCTGATATGCGCGACATCCTCTTCCATATCGCCGCCATCGCGCTGATCCTCTTCTCGATCGGTGTCGTCACCGCCCGCAACATGCTGCACGCTGCCATCTTCCTCGTGCAGGCCTTCGTCGCAACGGCCATCCTCTATCTCCTCATGTACGCCGAGTTCGCCGCTATCATGCAGTTGGCCGTCTACATCGGCGGCATCGTCGTCGTCATCGTCTTCATCATCCTGCTCACCTCCGAACTCGGCGAAGCGTACCTCGAAACCTCCTGGCGCCGCCGCCTCCCCGCCTGGCCCCTCGCCATCGCTTGCATCGGCCTCTGGCTGGCTCACGGCCGCCTCGGCAGCCTCTCCGGCGCCGCCCCCACCACCGAACGCTTTGCCTCCATCGACACCATCGCCCACTTCCTCCTCGCCACCGATGGCTCCGGCTACCTCGTCCCCTTTGAGATCCTTTCCATCCTCCTCCTGGCTGCGGTCATCGGCGCCATGGTCGTCGCCCGCCGACATCACGACGCCCCCACGGAGAAACAGCCATGACCCTCGAACGCTGCCTGCTTCTCGCCTGGGTCCTTTTCGCCATCGGCGTCTACGGCATCCTCACCCGCCGCCACCTGCTCGGCGTCCTCATGTGCATCGAGATGCTGCTGAATGCCGCCAACATCAACTTCATCGCCTTCGCCCACTTCGGCAGCCCCAACCCCACAGCCGGCGCCCTCTTCACCATGTTCGTCATCGCCGTCTCCGCCTGCGAACTCGCCGTCGCCTTCGCCATCATCCTCGTCCTCTACCGCCGCCGGCGCCAGCTTGACGCCAGCGCCCTCACCGAGTTGCACGGATGAGCCTGCCCATCGATCCAACCGCATTGCCCATCGGTGCCTTCCTCCGGCACTCGTATTGGGTCCTCCTCTTCCCGCTCCTCTCCTTCGCCATCAATGGCCTCTGGCTCGGACGCGTCAACCGCCGCGCCGCCGGCTGGCTTTCCTCACTCTTCGCCTTCGCCGGCCTCGCCTGGACCTCCGGCCTCGTCCTCCAGTACCGCGCCCTCGTCCTCGCCAACCCCGAGCAGTTCCACGACCGCACCCTCATCCCCTGGCAATTCACCTGGCTGAGCTTCTGGGAAGGCATGGACGCCCACGTCGGCGCCTACCTCGACCCCATCTCCGTCATGATGCTCATCGTCGTCACCGCCATAGCCTTCCTCGTCAACGTCTACTCCATGGGCTACATGCGCGAAGATCCCGCCTCCGGCCGCTTCTTCGCCCTCCTCTCGCTCTTCGCTTTCTCCATGCTCGGCCTCATTCTCGCCGTCGGCCTCCTCCAGATGTTCATCTTCTGGGAACTCGTCGGCGTCTCCTCCTACCTCCTCATCTCCTTCTGGTACGAAAAACCCTCCGCCGTCGCCGCCGGCATGAAAGCCTTCCTACTCACCCGCTTCGCCGACTCCTTCTTCCTCCTTGGCATCGTCATCGTCGGCAACATCGTCGGCAGCCTCGACTTCGCCGTGCTGAACCGCCCCGAAGCCGCCGCCGCCCTCAATCACACCGTCTTGCTCGGGCTCTTCTCCGCCAATGCCCTCTCCATCGGCACCGTCCTTCTCTTCACCGGCGGCTGGGGCAAGTCCGCCATGTTCCCGCTGCACGTCTGGCTGCCCGACGCCATGGAAGGCCCCACCCCCGTCAGCTCCATCATCCACTCCGCCACCATGGTCGTCGCCGGTGTCTTCCTCACCGCCCGCATGCTCCCCCTATTCGCCCACGCCCCCCACACCCTCGAACTCGTCGCCTTCCTCGGCGCCTTCACCGCCCTCTTCGCCGCCGTCATCGCCTGCACCCAGCACGACATCAAGCGCATCCTCGCCTTCTCCACCCTCTCCCAGCTCGGTTACATGCTCTTCTCCCTCGGCGTCGTCCACACCGTCGGCGGCGGCGAACATGCCAGCGCCCTCAACCCCATCGGCTACACCGCCTCCATGTTCCACGTCTTCACCCACGCCTTCTTCAAGTGCATGCTCTTCCTCACCGCCGGTGTCGCCATCCACACCGTCCACAGCAACCTCATCGAACACATGGGCGGCCTCCGCTCGCGCCTCCCCTGGACCTACGGCTCTGCCCTCATCGCCTGCCTCGCCATCGCCGGCATCTTCCCGTTCTCCGGCTTCTTCTCGAAAGACGAGATCCTCCTCGCCGCCTTCCAGGGCGGCCACCACCTCATCTTCGCCGTCGGCCTCATCACCGGCGGCCTCACCGCCTTCTATATGTTCCGCTTCTTCTTCCTCATCTTCCACGGCTCCCCCCGCCC
>CAZWQJ010000075.1:16174-18130 GCA_964635825.1 uncultured Victivallales bacterium
CCGCCTTCTATATGTTCCGCTTCTTCTTCCTCATCTTCCACGGCTCCCCCCGCCCCGTCCCCCACACCCCCGAAGCCGCCCATGCCCACGCCCACTCGCCACTCGACACTTCCCACTCATCCCCTTCTTCCTCCGAAGACCCCTTCATGACCCTCCCCATCGTCATCCTCGCCATCCCCAGCCTCCTCGCTGGCCTCGCCATGCGCGGCGTCTTCGCGCGCCACGTCGTCATGCCCGACGTCCATGCCGCCCACCATGCCGGCCATGTCGCCTGGCTGCCCTACCTCGCCACCGCCGTCGGCCTGCTTGGCATCGCCGTCGCCTGGAAACGCTACGCCTCCCGCACCGCCAACCTCGCCCGCGCCCTCGACAGCGCCGACCGCCCCGCCTGGTACCGCGTCATCCAGAACAAGTTCTACATCGACGAGGTTTGGCTGTTCCTCATCCGCCGCGTCGTCCTGCGCGGCATCGCCGCCCCCCTCCGCTGGTTCGATCGCCACATCGTTGACGGCTCCATGAACCTCAGTGCCATCCTCACCCAGCTCGGCGGCGCCTGCACTCGCACCGCCCAGAATGGCCAACTCGCCTTCTACATCGGCGTCTATCTCACCGGAGTTCTCCTGCTCTGTTTCTTCAGCCAAACCGGACCCTGACCCCACCATGAACCCTTGGATTCCATCGATCGCGTGGCTGCTCCCGGCGCTCACCGCCCTCGCCACCATTGCCGTCCCGCGCCGCCGCGATGGCGCCGTCAAATGGATCAATGCCATCGGCAGCACCCTCAACCTCGCCTTCGTCATCTGGCTGCTCGTGCGCCTGATCGACAGCATCCGCCTCAATGGCACCGGCGCCGACGGCACCACCACCCTCCTCCACTTCCCCCTCGATGTGCAGTGGTTCACCATGCTGAACATCCACTACACCACCGGCCTCGATGCCCTCTCCGGCCTCATGATGCTGCTCACCGCCATCGTCGTCATCTGCGGCGTCCTCGCCAGCTGGAGCCTCCAAAAACAGCCCAAGGAGTTCTTCGTCCTCATCAACGTCCTGGCCGCCGGCGTCTATGGCACCTTCCTCTCCTTCGACCTCTTCACCCTCTTCCTCTTCTACGAAATCGCCGTGCTCCCCATGTATCTCCTCATCGCCGTCTGGGGCACCGGCCGCAAAGAGTATTCCGCGATGAAGCTCACCCTCATGCTCGTCGCCGGATCCGCCCTCATCTTCGGCGGCATCTTTGCCCTCTACTACGAGTCCGGCCTCCACACCTTCAACCTCAACGCCCTCGCCCAGGTCCCCTTCGACCCCGTCTTCCAACGCTATGCCTTCCCCATCCTCTTCGTCGGCTTCGGCGTCCTCAGCGCCCTCTTCCCCTTCCACACCTGGTCGCCCGACGGCCACGCCTCCGCCCCCACCGCCGTCTCCATGCTCCACGCCGGCGTCCTCATGAAACTCGGCGGCTATGGCTGCCTACGCGTTGCCATGTATGTCCTCCCCGAAGGCTGCCGCGAGTGGATGCCCATCTTCCTCGTCCTCGTCACCGTCAACGTCGTCTACGGCGCCCTCATCGCCACCCGCCAGGACGACCTCAAGTACATCACCGCCTACTCCTCCGTCTCCCACGTCGGCATGGTCCTCATGGGCCTCACCCTCATGACCTTCGGCGCCCTCAAGGGCTCCTGCCTCCAGATGATCTCCCACGGCCTCCTCACCGCCCTCTTCTTCTGCCTCATCGGCATGATCTACGGCCGCACCCACACCCGCCTCATCCACGAAATGGGCGGCCTCATGAAAGTCATGCCCTTCCTCTCCGTCGCCTTCGTCATCGCCGGCTTCGCAGGCCTCGGACTCCCCGGCCTCTCCGGCTTCGTCGCCGAAGTCACCCTCTTCCTCGGCGCCTTTGCCAACCCCACCCCCCTCGCCCGCATCGCCATGGTCGGCGCCGTCCTCTCCATCACC
>CAZWQJ010000075.1:18140-18391 GCA_964635825.1 uncultured Victivallales bacterium
GACCGGCGCATGGCCCTGATTGCCGCCACCGTCGCCGTCCTCTCCATCACCACCACCGCCCTCTACGTCCTCCGCGCCGCCAACCGCATGCTCAATGGGCCCCTCCCCCACACCCTCCACGATCTCCACGACGCCTCCCCCATCGAAAAACTCCCCGTCGTCATCCTCATCGTCTGCCTCTTCGCCATGGGCCTCATGCCCGGCTGGATCGCCGACCTCATCGACGGCTCCCTCCAACCCATCTTCAACAA
>CAZWQJ010000076.1:0-17047 GCA_964635825.1 uncultured Victivallales bacterium
CCGCCAGAAGGTTTCTCATCCGGTCCAACTCCGCTTCGGCCCGCTTGCGCTCGGTCTCGGCGTCGAGGATCAACACACCGTCTCTGGCCGCCTCAAAGAGCCGCCGATAGCGGACCTCTGAATTGCGCAGCACATCCGACAACGCCACACGATCTTCGAGGTAACGGAGGTTCTGTTGCCGCCAGAACAACCAGGTACAGGAACCCGCCGCGATGAGAAACGCACCAAACAGGGTAACCAGTTGCCACAGTGTCGTGCGCCATGGCGCATTCACTTCCTCGTTGTCCACGCGAGCCACAATCGCCCACGGCGAGTCGGGAACGGTGCGCAAGGCTGCCAACACTCCCACGCCCCGATAGTCCACGCCTTCCATCACGCCCTCTCGACCGAGAGCGGCCTGAGCCGCAGGCAGGACGACCTGATCCAAGGACATGCGCACGTTCAGCGCGGTATTCGTCCGGAACCGGAGTTCATTGAGGAAGACGACTTCGTTGCCTTCGCGACGGACGAGCAGCGTCTCGGCCGTCTTGCTGGGCGTCGGCCAACTTTTGATCAAAGGGTAAAGATACGTTTCCGGGCTCGTGCGCAGAACGAGAATGCCCAGCGGCCGACTGCCTTCCTGCTCATCGAGGATGGGCACCAGCACCGCCAGGTGGACATGCAGGTCGTGTTCGTCACGGTAGAAATCCTGAA
The DNA here is from genome assembly GCA_964635825.1 of uncultured Victivallales bacterium. GTDB lineage: Bacteria > Verrucomicrobiota > Kiritimatiellia > UBA8416 > JAIOPI01 > CAZWQJ01. Next base: position 694 of record CAZWQJ010000076.1, read on the forward strand.
TGGCTATCTGACCCGACCCCAGGACTTCGGATGCAGCCCGAACAAGGCCGGAAGTGGTCGGTACCTGCCCGGCCGGCAGGTCCAACCGACTGACGCCTTGCGTATCCAGCAAGCAAACTTTGTTATAGTTGTCGTGCGCCGGGTAACGGCCCAACCAGTCATGAAGTTGGCGCTGCGCGTCCGCGTCCGACGGCGTTTCAAAGAAGCGCCGCACCAGGGCTGCAAACGAGGGATTCTTGAAGAAGACGAGGCCATCCGTCAGCCTTTCCTTGCGCCACTGCGTCAGTTCGCCAACCTTCAAATCCGCAACGACGGAAAGCTGCCGTTGTGCCTCGGCGCGGAAGTGCTGCGCAGACTGCCGAACGTAGAACCAACCCACGATGACGATGCACGCCGTCAGTAGAACGAATGCCCACAGGAAGTGTGTGGGGGGGGCGGGGGTACGCATGAACTCGTCCGACCGTGGCGGGCCCGGTCGCCGACGCTCAGTCGCTCGATCTGACTTTGTCGCCATGCCATCCCTGCATCTCACGCTTCAAAATGGTCGTTTCCGAGGAAATTCTACGTTAGTAGTCAAGTCCTTTTTAACGTGAATTTTCCAGGGACGCAAGTCCGATTCCGGAATTTGTGAAGCGGCAGACGGCGACGCAGGACAAGCCCGGATGTTGTCCAGCGCGGCCTCTGAAGGCCGCAACCAACCGGCGGGTGCACCACGAAGAGCACGAAGATCACGAAGGGTTCGGAGGTGCTTGCCTTCGTGATCTTCGTGACCTTCGTGATGAAATCTTCGCGGGAAGGGAAGAATCGGCGCGTTAGTTGTACGAGCCCTCGTGCAACATCCGCCCGCAGGGCCGAAGCAGAGGCGCTTCGCGCCACGCTTCGGGGCCGCCCCGAACCGACGAAACGTCTGGTTCGGCCTGCCGCTGCCGCACACGGCATCCCCCACCCGATGCGCGGCGTATCGGAACTGCCGGCGCACCGCGCGCCGGCTATCGCCACTCATGCTTCGGATAGCGCCCACGCAGATCCTTCTTCACCTGCGCATACGTGTTCGCCCAGAAGGACCCCAGATCGTCCGTAATTTGTACCGGCCGCTGATTCGGCGCCAGGATTTGCACCACCACCCGCACCCGGCCCATCGCCACCGTGATCGGCTTGGTCACGTCGTACAAATCCTGCACCCGCAAGGCAATGTACGGCGCTTTGCCTTCGCCGTACGTCACATTCGCCCCACGCCCGTTTGACAACGTAATCCGCGGTGGCGCATAGCGCTCCACCAGCTCGTGCTGCCCCGCGCTGAGCCAGTCGCGCACCACGTTCCAGACTGGCTTCTCCTTGATCTCCCGATAGCTGAAGGCGCCCAGGCAAAGCTGCTCCACCAGGTCCCGCCGCGCCTCGGCCGTGATCGGCGCCAGCCCCAGTTCCGGACACAGCGTCGCCACCAGGTTAAGCCGCACCACCCACTGCTCCACCTTGTGATCCCACTGCTTCAGCGTCAGCTCCCCCTTCGCAATCTCCGCCGCCAGCACGCGAGCCGCCTCATCCGGGCTCGGGTCGCCGCCCGTCTTCTCTTCCATCAACAGATCGCGGAAGTACGTCTGCCGCTTCAGCACCACCCGCTTCATCTCGCGGTCCAGACTCGTCTCGCGCCGCTCACTCCAGTCCCCCGGAAACAACTCGCGCAGCCAGGCGCACTCGATTGCCGTCGCCTGCGTCAGCCGCACCTCCACATCGCCGCGCGCGCGGCCGATCTCATGGATCTCGCTCGCCACGATGAACTCCGCATGCCCCACCCCGCTCTCGCGGTCCAGCGTCCCCCGCCGGTCATGCACCAGCGCGTAGCGCCGGTGCTGCGCATTCACGCGGCGCCCCAACTGATCCGAAAAGCCCGCCAGAATCGCGCGGCGCAGGCTGGTCGCCAATGGCACATCGTCGCCCACTGGACGATCGACCAGTCCCGTCGCGCGCGCGACACCAGCGAATTGCCCCGCCAGCGCGCTCACCCGCCGCGCCGTCACCGCGTGAATCCCCAGGTCCCGGCAGGCCTCGACGTCGTACTGGTGCTCGCGAGCAAAATCCAGCGCTCGCCACGAAGCCAGCAGATCCGAATGCTCCGTTTCCGCCCAGGCCCGTTCACGGCGTTCGCGCACATCCCGATTCTGGCGTCCCATCAGGATGTCCCGCTCCTGGCACAGCGCAGCCACCGCCGCCGCCTCGCGCAAGCACCCCTCCTCCGCGCCCGCCACCAGCATCCGCGCGTGGCGCGGGTGCATCGGAAACCGCAACAGCACACCGCCCAAATCCGTCAGCGCGCCATTCGCATCCGTCGCGCCCAGGTCATGCAGCAGCAGACGCGCGCGCGTCATGGACTCCTCGCGCGGCGCATCGAGCCACGGGAACGCGGAGATATCCCCCACCCTCAGCGCCGTCAGCGCCAGCAGCACCTCCGCCAGATCGATGCGCTGGATCTCCGGCGCATCATGCTCCACCCGCGCCGCGTGATCCGCCGTCGACCACAGCCGCACGCACCGCCCCGCCCGCGTCCGGCCCGCTCGCCCCGCGCGCTGATCCGCCGAGGCCCGCGAAATCTTGTCGATCAGCAGCGTGTTGATCCCGCGCGCCGGATCGTACGCCGACTTTCGCGCCAAACCGCTGTCGATCACCAGCGTCACCCCGTCGATCGTCAGCGACGTCTCCGCAATGTTGGTGGCCACCACCACCTTGCGTCGCGCGGAGGGCGTCACCGCCGCGTCCTGCAATTCCGGGGAGAGCTCCCCGTGCAGCGCCAGCAGCTCCGCCTCCCGCGAACCCAGCGTCTGCCGCAGCGCATCCAGCGTCCGCTGAATCTCATAGGCGCCCGGCATGAAGATCAGCGCGTGCCCCTCATCGCCCCCGCTGCTCCAGGCCCGCGCCAACGCGTCGGCCGCCTGCTGCCAGATCGGGAAGCGCTCCGCCGGCAGATCGCGCTCCGCGTGCCGGATCTCCACCGGGAACATCCGCCCCTCCGTGCGCAGCCGCACCGCCGGCGCCAGGTAGCCCTCCAGCCGGGCCCCATCCAGCGTCGCCGACATCACCACAATCTTCAAATCCGGCCGGCGCTCGCGCTGCAACCGAAGGGCCAGCGGCAGCATCACGTCCGCGTGCACATGCCGCTCATGAAACTCGTCGAACACAATCACGCTGACGCCCGCCAGCTCCGGATCCGAAAGTAGTTGTCGCAGCAGCACCCCTTCGGTCTCGTACAGAATGCGGGTCGATTCCGACGCGCGCTTCTCCAGCCGCACCTGGTAACCCACTTCATCGCCGAGCGCCACCCCCCGCTCCTGCGCCACCCACCGCGCCAGCATGCGCGCCGCCAGCCGCCGCGGTTGCAGCACCACGATCCGCCCGCGCCCCGCCAACCCGTGATCCAATATCATCTGCGGCACCTGCGTGGACTTCCCCGACCCCGTCGGCGCCTCCAACACCAGCCGCGCGTGGCGCCGCAGCGCTTCCGCCAACTCCCGCTCGATCGCATGGATCGGCAGGTCTCTCCCTCTCGCGTTCATCCCGCAGTCTATACGGATGCCCGCACAATCTCAATGCACCCTCCGTTACCGTGATCGGCGGCTAACGGTTCTGGCCCGCGCCGCCGATGCGCACAATCGCCTTCTCCGACACGGCTCAGCCGGAGGCTTCGCCCTACCCACGCATCATCAAGCATCGCGTGCGGACTCCAGGTAGGGCGAAGCCTCCGGCTGAGCCGCGCCCACAGGGCCGTACTCATGGGGCACCTCTCCTTAGCCGCACATTTGGGCGTTACCCACCGGCGCGGTGGCGCCCGGATGCGCCACGGTGCGCTCGCTTGCATTAGTCAGCCTGGGAGCGTACATTTCGCTGCGAACGCGCCACTCCACCGGAGAACTCAAGATGGTCCGCTACTTCGTCTTCAGTAAAGGCAAGCTGATCCAGCAGTCCTCCGATATCCCCCTCCTCAAGGTCTTCCTCTACGAAGACAACATTGATGTCTGGGTGGACGTCGAGCAGCCCAACCCCGAGGAAACCAAGCAGCTCCTCGAAGACATCCTCAGCTTCCACCCCCTCGCCATCGAAGACTGCGTCGCCGTCACCGAACGCCCCAAGATCGATCAGTACGAGGGCTACTTCTTCATGGTGATGCACGCCATCGACTTCAAGCGCCAGGCCCACGAGTTCGCCACCACTGAACTCAATCTCTTCATCGGCAAGAATTTCCTCGTGTCGTACCACGTCGAGCCGCTCCGCTCGATCTCCGCCACCGTCGAGCGCGTACTCAAAAACCCGGCCATCGTCGCGCGTTCGCCGGATCGCCTCACCTACTTCATCCTGGATATGCTGCTCGACAACTACGAGCCCGCCTTGCAGGACCTGACCGAGGACATGAACGACCTCGAACGCAATATGGTGTCCAGCCCCTCGCAGACCGCCATCGGCGACATCATCCACCTGAAGTCCCAGATTCAGACGCTGCGCCAGATCATGGCCCCACAGCGCGAGGTCATCGCCCGCCTCGCCCACGGCGAGTTCGCCCCCGTGCGCGCCTCCATGCTCCCCTACTACCGCGATCTGCTCGACCGCCTCAGCCACATCGCCGATATGGCCGAGAACTACCGGGAGTCGCTTTCCAACACGATCCAGATCCTGCTCAACCTGCAGCAGGCCCAGATCAATCAGGTCATCAAGGTGCTGACCGTGCTGGCCACCCTGTCCATGCCCATGCTGATCATCACCAGCTTCTACGGCATGAACGTCCGCCACTTCCCCAATACCGATTGGCCGTCCTGGCCCTTCGCCTACGCCTGGATCCTCGGCCTCACCGTCCTCATCACCACCCTCACCTACGCCATCCTCAAACGCCGGAAAATGCTCTGACGGAGCCCCGCCGTGCGCGCATTCTTCCTCATCGCCGGCCTTCTCGTTCTGCTGCTCGCCTGCACCTATGGCGTCGCCCAATCACGCGGCTTCCTGAGCGCGGACCTCATCGCCACCCGCATCCGCGCCTTGCACGACAACCCCGCCACCACCCGCTGGGCCGCTCCCACCATCGCGGGCCTCCTGGCCGGCGACCTCGTCCTGCCCATACCCTCCAGCCTCGTCATGACGCTGTCCGGAGCCCTGCTCGGTGCGGTCGTGGGTTCTCTGGTCTCGCTGGCCGGCGCCATGGCCTCCGCCCTCACCGGCTTCGCCCTTTGCCGCCGCTGGGGGCACCGCTCCTTCTCGCGCCTCATCGGCCCGCGCGATACCGAACGCGTCGCCCTCTTCCTGGACCGCTACGGATCCTGGGCCATCCTGCTCAGTCGCTCCGTCCCCATGCTCACCGAGGTCATCAGTTGCATGGCCGGGCTCGGCCGCATGAAAGCCCGCCGCTTCATCATGCTCTCCCTCGTCGGCACCTTCCCCGTCTGCGTCGTCTACGCATTCGCCGGGGCTGCCGCTCAGCACGCCGATGCCGCCGTCGGATGGGCTCTGTTCGTCGCCTTCATCATCCCAGCCGCCGGATTCGCGCTCGTTCGCCGCCTGCATCGCCGCCCGCAGACTCCACAACCATCAGGCTATCCCTTAGCTTGATGGTCGAACGGCGTCAGCCCTCCGCCACCTCCAACGCCCCACGAATCTCGCGCTTCCCCATCTGGCGCAACTGCACCAGCGCCTTCAAGTTGGCCTTCCGCATCCGCAGCCGCCCCGACTTCTGCTCCCACAACAACACCGACTGACCCGTCACCCCCAGCAACAGCCCAAACTGCCGCCGCGACAGGCCCAGCTTGCGCCGCAACGCTTTGATCATCGGCCCAGTGGGCCGCGCCGACTTCATCGCATCATCGTCCACTTCCACCGCGCCCAGCGCACTCGATCCCGCCCGCCGCGCTGTCGGGCTCTGCACGCCTTTCTCCAACGCGCTGCACCGCCGCTTCAACGCCGCCACCGTCTGTCGCATCTCGCGGTTGCTCTTGCGCAAGGCCACGGTCGCCTGCCGAACTTCACCACGACTGATCCGAACAATCAGCGTTCGCAATACACCTGCTACCGTACTCATAGTCATCCCCCTTGATCAGGGCCCAAAAACCTAAGGGTTCCCCTGATACGTCTCTCATGTATAATACACAGCCGGATGAGTCGCAAGCGCACGCTTCTGCGCGAGGATCCGCCTCCCGGCCAGCGCGCGGGCCCAAGTATTGTGGGGCCCACCCGAAATCGGAATTTCCAAGAGTCCTATCCAACGCTATAGTAGTCGCAGCCGCTAAGGGCCAAAAGCCAGCGGCCATCGTATGATTTACCGCCTCATCGTTCTGAATGGTGATCGCAAGGGACAGCAGATCACCGTGCCAGCCGAGCCGCTCACTCTCGGCCGGCAACCAGAATCCGGGCTCTGCCTGAACGACCCGGAAATTGCCAGCGCTCACGCCGTCGTGCAGCACACCCCCCACGGACTCGTCATCCACGACCTCGGCTCCATGGGCAAAATTCTCGTCAACAACCACGAGGTCCGCCGCGCCAACCTGGTCCATGGCGATGTCATCGAACTTGGCCTCACCCGTCTCCTCGTCCAGGCCGTCGTCGAAGCCGAAGTACGCATCCCCGGCCGCCCCCCACGCACCGCCTCCCAACGCGGCCCCCAACGCACCGTCCTCCTCGTGCTTCTCATCCTCGCGATCGGCATCACGGTCGTCCTCCGCCTGCGCGAATACGCCCACCGCGCCGAACCGCGCGACTGGTCTCGCCCTCTCTCCGCCGGCAAATTGCGCGACGATCTTCCCGAAGTTCAGGCCGCCCTCGCGGCCCGCGATGAACTGCCGCCGTCCCTGCCGGAACCCGATGCCACGCCGCCCGAGGCTCAGGCCCCCGGTGCACCCTCCGCCCCTCACGACACCGCCCCCGCAGAAGCGCCACCCACCCCAACTGCAGACGCGGCCCTCGCCGCCGCGGACGCCGAGCGCCAGCCACCCCTTCAGCCCCCCACGCCACCCGCCGCCACCCCAGATCCCTACGTCCTCGCGCGCGAAATGATGGCCGCCAAGGTCCAGGGCCGCATGCTCGAAGCCCAGTTGCTCATCGCCAGCAACCGCCTCGAAGAGGCCGACGCCCTGCTCAGCGGCATCCAGCAGATCGCGCCAGAACACGCCCCCGCCTACGCGGAACGCGCCTGGCTTTTCGAGGACCGCGGCATGCTCCAACCCGCTCTCGATCAATGGCGCAGCGTCATCCGCCTCGGATCCGATTCCGACCTCATCGCCTCCGCTCGCCACAAAGTCGAGTCCCTCACGCGCGCCCAATCGGAACGCGTCCCTCGCTTCTCCAACCAGGTCCGCATCCTCTCCACCGAACAACGCAAGTTCCCCGAAAGCCGCGATACCGCCGAAATGCGGCTGCTCACCATCCGCCTCGAAGCCCCCGACAGCGCCCAACCCCTCGACCCCCGCGCCCTCCGCGTGGATGTCCGCTTCTTCGACCGCGACCCGCAATCCAACAACGTGCGCCCATCGCGCGTAGCGGCCAGCCTCGACAAAACCGCCAACGCGCCGTGGCCCCCCGGCACCGTCAAGACCCTCACCGCCACCTATGTCGTCCCCGCCGATCCCACCGCCGTCGGCCCACGCTCGCAGCAGTACTACGGCCATGTCGTTCGCGTGTATTACTACGGCGCCCTGCAGGACGAATATGCCCAACCCCAGGGCCTGCTCGCCGGACCGCCTGATGGCACCCCCGCCGATCCCCAGACAGCCTTGCGTTCCCACGAGAACACAACCGCTTATCACCGGGCCGCGCCCTAGCGCAGCCGCAACCCCATTGCGATCCCACCTCGCCTCCCCGAACAAGGAACTTCAATGCGCGAAACCATCTCCGCTTGCGTCATCGCCTTCAATGAGGAAGTCAAGCTGCGCCGCTGCCTCGATAGCGTCAAGTGGTGCGATGAAATCGTCGTCCTCGATAGCTTCAGCACCGACAACACCGTCGCCGTCGCCCGCGAGTTCACCGACAAGGTCTTTCAGCAGCAGTGGCTCGGTTACGTCGGCCAGCGCAATACCGTCCGCGAAATGGCCCGCGGCCCCTGGCTGCTCTTCATGGATGCCGACGAGGAGTTCTCGCCCGGACTCCGCGACGAAATCCTCAAACAATTCGAGCGCGGTCACGGCAAGTATCTCGGCTACGAATTCCCCCGCCAGGTCTACTACCTCGGCAAGTGGATCAAACACGGCGAGTGGTATCCCGACGTCAAATTGCGCCTCTTCAAAAAGGAGTTCGGCCGAACCGAGGGCGTCGAACCCCACGACCATGTCGTCGTGCGCGGCCCCGTCAAACGCCTGCGCAACCCCATCTGGCACTACACCTATGACAACGTCGTCGACCACCTCAACCGCCTGAATCGCTACTCCACCATCACCGCCCAACAACGCTTCGCGGCCGGCGACCGCTTCCATTGGCCTGACCTCATTCTCCACCCCTGGTTCCGCTTCCTCAAAGGCTACATCCTCCGACGCGGCTTCATGGATGGAACCCACGGACTCGCCATCGCCGCCATCTCCGCGTTCGGCGCCTTCCTCAAGTACGTCAAACTCTGGGAATTGAATCAGACTCGGCGCCACGGCTACAGCAACCTTCCGCCACCCGCGGAATGACCACCCGCACCCATATTGCACCAGCGCTCTTGCGCTGCTGCAATATGCAGGCTAGGCTACCGCACAACGAACGATTCACCGGAGTTGACCATGAAGATCTGGATTGCCACCCTCGCCCTCGCGACGTGCCTGACCGCCACCGCGCGCGCCGCCACACCGGCCGCCACCACCCCCACCGCCGCCTCGGCCGGATCCGTCATCCATCACGATCCCGTCCGCGTCGCCATCCCCGGCCAGAGCATTTCCGTGCGCGCCACCATCGCCGGCGAAGAGCCACGCTCCGTCAGCCTCTTCTTCACACCGTCCCGCGATGTGGCTCCATTCCGATTGCCCATGAATGCCTCCGGCAATGGCGTCTATGCAGGCAGCATCCCCGAACTCAACCTGTCCGGACTGACCGAGGTCTACTACTACCTCGAAGCGCGCGACTCTTCCGACACCCCCATCGAAACCCCTTGGTACACCGTTCGCATCCAGGCGCCCTCGTCCACATCCGCAGCCGCAACCCAACGCACCACCGCCGTTCAGCCCAGCACTCGCGCAGATGATGATAGCTCCAGTTGGGTCAAGCCCGCCCTCATCGGCGCCGGCGCCATCGCCGCCGGTGCCATCGGCTACGCCATCTACGACAGCTCCAGCGGCGGAGGCGATGGCGACTCCGACGCCCCCCCTCAGGATTCGACCACCAACAGCGTCGGCACGTACTCCGGCACCGAGACCACCTGCAACCAGAACCCCACAACAGGCACCTCCTGCGACAGCAGCGGGTTCAAGATCGTGATCGATGCCCAGGGCGGCGTTCGCACTGACGACCTGCGCGATGGCACCACCATGGTCGGCACCCTGTCCGGCAGCAGCTTCATCCTGGTGGCCGATGTCGATGAGGGCGGCTTCGTCGGCGAAATCCAGTACATCGGCGCCGTCGTCGATAACCGCGTCGTCGGCTCCATCCAAGGGTCCGCCCAGGATACCACCGGCGCCGTCATCACCTTCACCGGCAACTTCAGCGGCGTCAAATTGTAGTCCGCTTCGCGCCCCTGGAGGGCCGGGCTCCGTCCCGGCCGCGCACGACTGGACCTCCGTGTCCCTCCCATCGGTGTCGGCGAGGGCTTGCCGATTGCTTGATAACCGCAGAATCTCGAACAAGCATCGGCGAACGGCGAAGTCCGGACTTCAGACTTCTGCGGTTCCTTGTTCGAAATTCTGCGGGTCACACAGCCACAAACCGTGGTACGCACATTGGCACTTTTCCGCTCACGCCAGCCCTCTTCCCTGAACAACTATGGATTCAGTCCCGGCCGGCCCCTGGAGGGCCGGGCTCCGTCCCGGCCGCGCACCCTCACCACGCCCGGCCCGCCCTACGGGATATCGTAAATCAGAAACTCGCAGGCGAGATCCCCATTCGATAGCGGGAAATTCGCCCGCGGGCGCACCGCCAGCTGGCGCCGGTACTCCTCGCTGCCCGCCAGTATGCACACGCGCCACCCATGCAGCCGGCTGAACGTCGCCGCCAACTCCCGACAGAAATCCCCTTCCACCGGCATCCGCACCCCGTAAGGCGGATTCGTGACGATCATCCCCGGCTCCCCATCCGGACGCAGGTCCATCACCGACTGCTGCCGAAAGGCCAGGCGCACACCCGCCGCCCGCGCATTCCGCCGCGCGATCTCCAGAACCTCGGCGTTCTGATCGGCCGCCACGATGCGCGCGTGGCACGCCGTCGCCCCCCGCCGCAGCTCGCCCCGCAGCACCCGCATCCCGTCCGCCGCCGCTTCATCAAAATTGGCCCAGCGCTCAAAGCCAAAGCGCTCACGCGCCAGCCCGGGCGCCACCTGCCCTGCCCACTGCGCCGCCTCAATGGCAATCGTCCCGGATCCGCACAGGGGATCCACCAACCGCTTGCGCCGGTCCCAACCCGACAGACGCAGCATGGTCGACGCCAGCGTCTCTCGCAACGGCGCTTCGCCCGCCTCCGTTCGGTACCCGCGGCGGTGCAGCGATTCCCCCGCCAAGTCCAGGTACACCGTCGCCCGGTCATCCACCAGGTACACAAACACCCGCACATCCGGATCGTCACGATCCACCGAGGGCCGCGTCCCCTCCTCCGCGCGGATCCGGTCCACAATCGCGTCCTTCACCTTCAACGTCACCACATCCGACGGCCCAAATGTCACCCCGCGGCAGACGGCCCCCACCGCCAGAGTCTGCCGCGACGTCAGGTACGAACGCCACGGCAGGGCCCCAATCCCCGTCGCCAGCGCTTCCGCCGTCGGCGCCGGAAATCGCCCCAGCAAAAGAAAGATGCGTTGCGCAATCCGGCTCTGCAGGCAAGCGCGCCAGCCATCCCGCCACTCGCCACGAAAGGGAATGCCGCCCTGGTTCAGGCGCACACTCGCAAACCCTAGCTCGCGCAGCTCGTCGCACAGGGTCTGCTCTGAACCCGGACTGGCCGATGCGTAGAATTCCAGCATGTCAGACGCCGGCCTTCTCCCGCAACCGGCGGGCTGTCTCGATTAACTCAACCGCCCGCCCACGCCCCGCGCGACGATGAAGGATATCCTCCAGCGCATCCCACTCCGCGGCTGTGGCCGCCCGTTCGTAATCCCAGCGCTCGTCGTTCGAGTGCTTGAACTGCCACTTGATGCGGCCCTGGCGAAGCTCCACACGAACCTCGCGCTTCCCGCCAGCCGCCAATTTCACCGTCCAGGAGATCAATCGATTCATCGCCAGCCGCCGCCTCTTCCAATCACTTAATCACAAAATCTCTCAATCACAAAATCTTCAGTACGTGCCCAACTCCCGCGCTCGCGACACAAACAGCCGGAAGTCCTCCAGGCTCACGCTCTCCGGCACCGAATGATCCGAGCTGATGATGTAGCCACCGTCGCGCTTCATCGCCGGCACCACCCGCTTCATCTCCGCATACAGCTCATCCGGACGCTCGAACAACGCCGCATTCAGCCCGCCGCGAAACACTAGGTCCTTCCCGTACTGCGCCTTCAACGCCACCGGATCCATCCCCGCCTTCACTTCAAGCGGATTCAAAATATCCACCCCGATCTCCACCAGCTCGGGCAGAAATGGCGTGATGCAACCGCACGAATGCAACTGCACCTTGAGCCCCTTGGAATGCGCCCACTCCACCGCGCGGCGATGCACCGGCTTCAGCACCTCGCGGTACATCTCAACCGAAAAGAACTGCCGCCGCTTGAATCCCATGTCGTCCGGCCACTGGATCTCGTCGAACACATACCCGTCGTTATGCATCATCTCGTACAGCGCAATGTCCATGTCGAGAAAGTGCTCAAACATGTCTCGCAGCCACTCCGGACGCTCCACCAGCGCCATCAGCACCCGCTCCGTCCCCACCGTCCACGAGTGCGTGATGTCAAAGCCAAACCAGAAATAGCAGCTCAGCCAGGCGCCGCGCTCCCGCCAGCGCTTGTAGTTCGCCCGCAGCGACGCCCAGTCCACCCGGTCCTTCGTCGGCGTCATCCGCGCCTTGGCCACCGCCCAGGAATCCGGGTCGACAATCGTGAAATCCAGAAACTCCGGCACGCCACCGGAATGGTTCCACTGCTTCAGCGTGGTCCCCCAGCGCGTCTTCTTCACCACGTACTCGCTCGTCCGCTCCAGTTCGCTCTCCGGATAGCGCGGGCTGTTGTCCAGCCCTTCCCAAAGCACGATCTGGTCGAGATCGAAGAAGTCCTTGTAGTCCACACCCGCCGGCATCCCCTCCCGCTGCCAGCGCTCAATCGTGCTGCGCCAGGGGTAGTCGATCACCGGCACGCGATCCGCCTCGCGATGCTCCACAATCCGCTGCACCCGCTCATGGGTGGTCATCGTACTCACGCACACACTCCCTATTCCCGGTCAGGTCCCCCGGCCAACGCCACGCGCATCCCCAGCCGCCGCGATGAGCCCGAAGGCACCGTAATCACATCCTCTAAACAGTTCGCCGTCTCCACGCAAACGAACGGCGCAAAGTGTGCCTCCCCCAGATCCGTCAGCCGCGCCGCTTTCGCCGTCCACGGATTCCACACCACCGTACTGCGGCTCCCGGTCTTCGCCACCGCAATCCGCCGCGCCCAGGCTGGATCCTCGATCGTGCAGGTCGCCTCCGTGTCCAGGAAAATGGCATCCGTCTCCGCCGCAAAACGGATCGGCCCATGCTGCACGTCACGCCGCGACGCACCACCCACCGTATCAAGGTAACGCGCCCCATCCAATCCGTTGACTTCGATCCCGCGTATATCACTCACCGCAAAATAGGTATGCAAGGCCGCCGAGTAGCTCAGCGTGCCCGACCCGGTGTTGCAGGTCTCCAGCTCCACCCGCAGATCACGCCCCACCACCACGCGCAGGTTCAGCTCGAACGCATGGGGATACGCCGCCCGCGTCTCGGCATCGTCCGCCAACGTCAACCGCAACATCGTGCTCTCATCGCTCAGCGCGCGCGCCTCCGCCACCGACCACATCCGTGTGCGCACGCAGCCATGCGATGGCAGCTCGGCTCGCGCCGGATGCGCCCCGAACCACGGCCAGCACACCGGAATCCCCCCCCGGATCGGTTTGCCCACCTCAAAAACCGCGTTCGGGCTCATCCATATCACCGGGCGCTCGCCGCGCGGCTGGTACGCCATCACGTGCCCGCCCATCAGGCAGACCGTCGCCTCCGCCGCCGCATTGCGAATCGTGGCCGTGATCAACCCGCCCGGCCCCGCCGCAAACGATAACGATTCCCCGCGCCCATGCCGTTCGTTCAATTCCGCCAGCATCTCGAGTTGAGTTGACATGCCCTAGAGATATCACGCCCGAACACCTCTTGACCAGATGCCTATAGCCTCGTCCGTTGACCAGGGCGCAAGGCATCTCAGTCGGAATTGGCGTTCAGACGGCGGGGCAGCTAACAAAACAGAACACGGCGGAGTGGAATCCCAGTTGCCTGCCGAATCATAATCGTAATCCTACGCGTAATCTTACGCGTTCGCGCTTGGGGTTTCTACTCCGTACGGTGCATGCTGTTCGTGAACACGTGCAAGGTTATGATTACGGTTAACGCATCGGCAAAAGGGGCCGCATGTCCCGATGTTTCGACGGAGCTGCCTTGCGCCCGTTGACCCACACGCCGCCACCCCCTATGATGACCGCGGAAGGAACAGCCCCGTGCCCTTGCTTGCCTGGCTCGCCAACGCTGCCGTCGTCTTAATCCTCCTCGCCTTCCCCACCGGCGCCTTCATGGGCTCACTCCCGCTGACCGCCGGCCTAGCCGCCATCGCCGTCGCCGCCGTCGCCCTGCTCGCACGCCCAGCGCCCGCCGCCGCCGCCCCCACCCCCGCCGCGCGCGCCCTGCCCTGGGCCGCCTTCGCCATGCTGCTCCTCGTCGCCCTCACCATGCTCCCGCTCCCCACCGCGATCGCCCCCGTCTCCGGACCCCTCCGCACCCAACAGAATCGCGCCGCCGCCGACACCATCGCCTCCGCCGAGGGCCTCGAACTCATGCCACCCGCCCACCTCGGCTTTGCCCTCACCCGCAACAAGTCCGGCACCGCACGCTGGGCCCTCACCCTCGCCACCGCCTTCGCCGTGGCCTTCCTTTCATCCCGCCTCTCTCCACGCGGCAAACGCCTCTTCCTGCGCGCCCTCGTTGCCGTCGGCGTCATCGTCGCCACCGCCGGCTACATCGGGCTGCACGTCCGCCCTCAGGGCAACACCCTCTGGTGGATCTATCCGGTCCCCGACGAACTTCCCGGCCCCATGGCCTGCTTCCGCAACCACAACCACTTCGCCGGCTTTGTGGCCATCCTCATTCCCATCGCACTCGCCCTCTTCGCCCACGACCTCGCCCGCCGCCGCCCACTACGCGCCCTCCTCGATCTCCTCGCCTTCGCCATCATGGGCCTCGGCATGGTCGCCGCCCTCTCCCGCGGTGCCATCCTCGCCACCGCCGCCGGCCTCGCCATCTGCGTCCTCGCCTTCCTGTGCCTCCGCCGCTGGACCCTCGCCGCCCTCATGATCCTCGTCGCCGCCGCCGCCCTCGCCGCCCTCCTCTACGCGCCGCACCCCGCCCTGCGCGAACGCCTCGACTCCCTCCGCGATGTCCGCGCCACCACCAGCTACCAGGCCCGCACCACCGCCTGGCGCGACGCCCTCTCCGTCTTCTCCGCTTACCCCACCCTCGGCGTCGGCGCCAACGGCTTCATGATGCTCTACCCCCTCCACCGCACCTCCGCCCATGGTGGCCAGCGCACCCATGCCGAAAATGAGTACGTCCAATGGCTCGTCGATGGCGGCATCCTCGGCTCCCTGTTGGCCATCGCCCTGCTGATCATCGCCGCCCGCGCCACCGCCTCCCCCGCGCCCCTCTCCCCGCCTTCTCCCCGCGACCCCACCATCACCGTCGCCACCCTCGGCGCCTTCACCGTCGTCGCCGCCCATGCCGCCGTCGACTACGTCCTCCATATTCCCCTCTACACCGTCGTCGCCGCCTCCATCATCGGGCTCGCCTTGCCCGCGCTACCGGCCCTCGCCCCCAACAAACCCAGTCCTCCGGCCCGCCTTCCCTGCCTCGCCCTCGCCATCCTCACCCTCCTCCTCTCCCTCCTCTACGGCCGCCGCCTGCAACTCGATTCCGAAACCGCTCTCGCCAAAGCCGATTTCCCCACCCTCGCCCGCGCACTCGCCTGGGCCCCCACCAGCCAGTTCGCCTGGTACTACCTCGCCCACCGCATCGCCGCTCTCCAGACCCCCGAAAGCAACCTCTTCGCCCGTCAATGCCTCGACCGCGCCGTCGCCTGCGACCCCCTCAACTACCGCTTCCTCGATCAGGTCGGCTACGCCCGCCTCGCCCTCGGCGATCGCGCCGGCGCTCGCGAGGCCTTCGCCAAAGTCCAGCAACTCCGCGACTGGATGTGGGTCCCCGATATCCCCGACGAAAATCCCAAACCCCCGAAACCGCCGATGAACGCAGATGAACGCAGATGATGGTGATTGTTGGAATTTCCTTCGTAATCCTAATCGTAAGCTTAATCATGATCCTCTCTGCGGCAGTAGATTATGATTAAGCTCACGCTTACGATTATGATTTCTATGGGATGCCAA
The DNA here is from genome assembly GCA_964635825.1 of uncultured Victivallales bacterium. GTDB lineage: Bacteria > Verrucomicrobiota > Kiritimatiellia > UBA8416 > JAIOPI01 > CAZWQJ01. The sequence continues at coordinate 16,428 of CAZWQJ010000076.1, forward strand.
TGAATTGGTGTCCAACTCCCCCCCTATCTCTCCCATCAGCGCTTGCCACGGCGAAGCCCCTTGGCGAAGCCGGGTTCATCAGCGTTCATCAGCGGTTCCCATCCCCTCGCCTCATCTTCATTCTCCAGCGGTTCCCCCTCTTCTCCTCCCCCCCCATCCCGTGCTAATCTCCCCCTCGCACCATGAACCACCTCTTTGTCGGCGCCGTATTTCCGTTCCTGCTCGGCCTCCTCGTCTACGCCGTCCGCCGCTTCCACGCCTCCCTCCTTCTCCTCATCCTGACCCCACTCGGCATGCTCGCCTGCACCACCTGGGCCGTCCTCCCCGACCTCCCCCGCACCTTCGGCTTCGCCGAGTTTGACGACCGCATCTCCATGAATCCCATCATCGACATCTTCTTCTGGCACTACACCCTCAACCTCCACGAATCCTACTCCCCCTGGTTCAACATCGGCTTTGTCGCCATGGTCGCCGCCCTCCTCTACGCCGCCTGGCGCGAACTCGCCCGCCTCGAGTCCCCCACTCACTCACTCAATCAATCACCAAATCACTAAATCTTCTCCGTCCTCCAAATGGCCCACTCCACCCTCCACTTCGCCCTCGGCATGGCAGTCGGCTCC
>CAZWQJ010000076.1:17057-17593 GCA_964635825.1 uncultured Victivallales bacterium
ATCCCCATGCTGCCCCCACTCCTCGCCGCCTGGGCTCGCACCAAACCGCTCGCCCCGCCCTTCGCGCGCTGGTTCGCCGTCTCCTACGGCGTCGGCCTCTTTGCCGTCGTCCCCGCCCTCCTCCGCAACCTCGGCGTACCCGATGCCCTCTGCGACCACCCCGCCATGAACGTCTTCCTCTTCTACCCCTGGATCAACATCGCCAAACCCGGCGCCATCACATCCGGCCCCCTCATCCTCGGCGCCATCCTCGGCGGCCAGTACGCCCTCCTCCTCGCCGCCCTCGCCCACACCCGCTGGCGCCACCGCCAACCCTGATCGCCCTCCCATTGGCGGAACCCCTCCAATCCGATGGAGGGCGAGACTCCGGCGAGCCGCATTTCCCAACAGGCTGCTAGGTGGCCCGGCCGCTCCGCGGGCGGGTACGCACCCACGGTCTTCCTTTTGACGATTCGGAGGGCCGACCTCCCGCCTCCGCAGGGCCTGCGGCGGGCAAGCCGTGTCGGCCGTGTGCCCGAAAGGATCCAATTGGAAAG
>CAZWQJ010000077.1:0-17574 GCA_964635825.1 uncultured Victivallales bacterium
CCCCGCACCGCCCCAAAGCACCCAACTCTGAAAGTTCCGTCAGGCACCATCAGACGTACACCCGTTCTCAATTTCTTAAACGGCGCGACGCGACGGCCGTCCCTCCCCCTCCGATCTTCCCGATTGCTGGAGGGTCGGGCTCCGTCCCGACCGCGCATCGTCAAACAGCCAGTTCAGAGAATCCACGGAAAGCACAGATCACACGGATGTTGCTCATGAATCCGTGCGATCCGTGACATCCGTGGTGAAGTCTTCGCGGGAAACGAAGCGCAGAGGAGGATTGGTGCCGGAGGAGGGACTTGAACCCACACGTCATTGCTGACACTGGATTTTGAGTCCAGCGCGTCTGCCATTTCGCCACTCCGGCCAAGCAGTCCGCTTCATTACCACAAAGCCCGCGCCGGTCAAAGCCCCAAGTGCGCCCGGGCGCATCGGCTATTCGGTGAGCCCCCCGCTACGACTCGCCCGATCGGTCTGAGACGACATGCTCTGGGTAGGGCGAACCCTCCGGGTGAGCCGCTCTTCGCATCTCCACCGAATCGCAAATCCGCCCGCCGCGCCCTGCTCAACGGCCGCTGCCCACCCACGCGCCCAGCCGCTGCCCGCGCGCCCAGGCCCGCACCAGCGCCCGCAACGGCGCCGGCTCCAAGACCGCCCGCCCCAACCCGCTCAGTGGCACCCATCGAAAATCCAGATGCCCCTCGCGCGCCCGTACCGGCTCCCCCGGCTTCAATCCGGGAATCCGCATCGCAAACACGAGATTGATCTCACAGTGCGGCTCACCCTTTTGACGAAACGTGTGCTCAATGGCGCCAAGAAACGTCCCGGCCACCGCCCGAAGCCCCAGTTCCTCGCGCACTTCGCGCACCAGGCTCTGTGGCGCGCTCTCACGAAACTCCACATGCCCGCCCGGCAAATACGTGTTGTCCGCGCCCGCCGTGTGACACACCAGCAGGTGCCCATCGCGCACATAGACACCCCGCGCCAGCACTTCGATCGATCGCTCCCGCTGACTCATGGAATGGCCCACTCCTGCGCCTCGGCCTCCAGCGCAACCTGCGCCTCGCCCACCAGAAACAACGATCCGGTCACCAGCACCATCCCCTTCGCCGCGCGCGCCCAGTTCCGCGCCTCCACCAAGGCCTCCGCCACACTGCTCTCATGCACCGACCACGACAGCCCCGCCGCCGCCTGGCGCAATTCCGCCACGGGCATATTGCGCTCGCTCGCGATCGGCACCAACCACGCGCAGCTCACCTGCCGCCCCAGCGCATGCAAAAACGCGCGCGCATGCTTGTCTCCGCAGAATCCGCACACCAGCGCCACCGGCATCTTCGGCGCCAGTTGCTTCAACGTCTCCGCCAGACGTTCCGCCGCCGGCGGATTATGCGCCCCGTCCAGCACCATAATCGGGTTCCGCGCCACCACTTCAAATCGTCCCGGCCAGCGCGTCTCGGCCAGCCCCTTGCGCAGATCGTCCCAGGTCCAGTCCACCGCGCCCATGCCCCGCGCGCTCTCCAGCACCGCCACCGCCACCGCCAAATTGTCAGCCTGATACGTCCCCAGCAGCGGCAGGTTCACCGTCCCCCCCTCGCCGTCTGCCGTCTCTACCGCCAGCTTCAGCCCGTCCCACCCGCGCGACGCCACCCGCACCCCCACCGCCTCCCAGGCCTCCACCAGTGGGGCCCCAGCCGCCTCCGCCGCCGCCCGAATCACCTCCCGCGCCGGCGACTCCCGCACCCCGCTCACCACCGGACGCCCCGGCTTGATGATCCCCGCCTTCTCGCCCGCAATCGTCTCCAGATCCGGCCCCAGGTACGCCGTATGCTCCACCCCGATCGACGTGATCGCCGACAGCAGCGGCGTCACCACGTTCGTCGCGTCCAGGCGGCCGCCCATCCCGACTTCCAGCACCACCACCTTCACCCCGGCCCGCTGAAAATGCAAAAACGCCATCGCCGTCGTCACTTCAAAGAACGTCGGCACCTGCCCCAGCGCCTGCTCCACCGCGTCCGCCGCGCGCTCCACCTCCACCACCAGCGCACCCAGTTCCGCGTCCGTGATCGGAGTCCCATTCACCGCGATCCGCTCGTGGAACTTCACCAGGTGCGGCGACGTGTACCGCCCCGTCCGGTATCCCGCAGTCCGCAGCACCGACTCCACCATCGCGCACACCGACCCCTTGCCGTTGGTGCCGCCCACATGGATACACGCCAATCCCGCCTGCGGATTCCCCAGCCGCTCCAGCAGCGCCAACTCCACATGCAGCCCAAATTTGATCCCAAACGTGTGCCGCCGGTACAGCCGCTCCAAAGCCAAACTCAATTCGTCCCCATCCGCATTCATGCCGAAACCCCCTCGCCGAAAGGTTACGACACATCACCCCCACCCTTCCACCCCATACTGCATCACCTGTTAGCCCGCAATTGCCCAGCAGTGCCCAAATCGCCCTCGTCCTCGTCCTCGTTCCGGATCCCAAGGCAACCCACTGAACGTCGAACATCCAACATCGAACGCCGAACCCCGCGCGGCGCGGGGCAAGCACTGGTCCCGCCATCGGCGGGATCGAAGTCCAGCCCTCCGAACTTCGGCGTTGGATGTTCGACTTGTCCCGCCGAAGTATCCCAGCGAAGGCGGATGTTCAGTGTTCGATGTTCTTCCGAAAAGATACGCCGGCTCGGCGAACCCCTTCATCGCGCGACCAAGGCCGCTCCGCACTCCGGGCATTTCATGATGGCTACTTCGTGATAAAGACGACGCCCCCTTGCAGGCGATACGTCAGACCCATGCCCTCCAACCCGGACTTCAGCAGGTCGCCCCAGGGCTGCCCATTCGCACCCTGCGGAAGCGCCGGCATCTCGGCGCTGCTCAACGACAGGCGCGGGTCCAAAATCAGTGAAAGCTCCGCCTTTTCAGCAATGACTTTGACCCACGGGTTGAAGTCGCGTATGCCCTCCAAGGGGCCGCCCATCGGTGTCACTAGTTGGCGCTCCAGCGGAGCTTTCCACGCCCCATCGGTCTCCTCGGTACACTCGAAAACCGGATCGCTGCTCGGTTGTTCGGATTTCGGGCGCACCACGAGGGTGCCGTCCTCGATTCTGGCGGTTCCATCCAGGAATTTCACAACCCATGCCACCACCTGCCGGATCTCGGTTCCGCGGAAGGTGCACCGCACCCCCGTCTTCCGATGGTCGACGCCCGCGAACGAGTTGGTTGAGAAATCAAGGGGCATCCCACTGCGCATGGACGCATAACCCAGAAGCCCCTTGAAGTCCCAGAGCTCTACCGTCCTGGTACCGAGTGTCCAGTGAAGCCCGTTCGTAGTCTCCGCAAACCCCTGTATCGCACTGAACAGCAGGATCCCCATCGCCAGGTACTTCATCGTGCTCCTCTTCTACTTGGAGGGCCGACCTCCGTGTCGGCCGCTGCCCCAACGCGTTGCCAGTCCCTCACCTCTCCATCATCGCTGGTCGCCGTTGTTCTCCTGATAGAGCGGCAACGCGATCAGATCCGTGACGCCCATATGCTCCACATGGACCGTGGTGTTGGGTTTGACGCCGGCCAGCACGGGGAGCACGTGATTCAGAACCTGCTCGGCGGTCATCCGGAATTCTCGCCCCCGCGCGGACACCTTCATCCAGCCAGTCTTGTCCCGGTAGTAGCGCTCCGTTGCGCTTTTCGATCGCAGATGAATGACGTAAGTCTTGTTGGTTAAGTCCATGACCCTCACTCGATGCGGACTTCTATATCGCTCGCCGGCGCTTCCCTAGTCGGCTTCGCTTCATCGAACTCGCGCGGATCATAGAGCAGATCCTTCCCCGCACGCTGCGCTCTCATCAATCGGCGCTGCTCATCCGACATCGGCACAATCTCGTACATCTCCCGATGGCGCGGTCTCCTGGCGTTCAACGATGCGGCGTTGGTTGCCGGAGGCTCCGAAGCAGCCGTCACGTTTGTCGGGACGACCACGTTGGATCGAACGTCGCTGGATTCCGCCTCGGGGACGCTGTGAACGCACGCGGTGCACATTCCCCAGAAAACCCCGACAACCAACGCCATGAACGAATGTTTTATGGAAGGCCGAACTTGGGGAACTCGCGGACGAGGACGGCGGAACGCGAGGGAACCTGCACGTTCTGATGTGACGCCTATTTCAGCCTCCCGGCAACCACCTTGTGAAGGGTGCTTGCAATGTAGGTTTGGTAAGGCATCCCTTCCTTGGCTGCACGCGCCTGGATCCTCGCCAAATCGCGAGAGGAGATGCGAATGTTGATGCGCTTATCCTTCTGAAGCGTGTTGCGCGCCCCCAAATTCCAGCTTCCGCTTCTCCTCACGAAAATTCTGGACGCTTTCGAACTCCCCACACTCAAAATCCTGGAGGATCTGAAGCTCCTCCGCGTCCAACTGCAAATCACGCTCTTTCATGCTAGATACTCCCGCGTCGCCTCATGGCGAGATGATCTTTCGTCGTGTGCCGTTTGTCAACAGGTCGCCACTACCCCAGATCCTCGCCTGCGCCTGTTCCACTTTCGGACACGGGCACGTGTGGTCCGCCACAGGAACGGCTCGCCACAGCCTCGCCCTTCATTTGCCGTTCCATAGGACTTGTCTACCACGCCGAGCGGGACCGGCCCGCGGAGGCGTCAGACGACACCACCGGCATGCGATCCGCGCCCGCCCCCCGCCCACGCGCACGCGCTCACCATCGCCCCTGTCGTCATGGAAGAGAGGAATGTAACAACATAACGCCTCGCCCAGTCGTTGGACATCGGCTTCATTGCTGACCGTTACGCCTGATAGCCTCCCGAACGTGCCTTCCGATGGCGGCTGCAATTAAAGCCGATCCAACAAACATGGCAAGCGTCAGCAGGAGAAAAACATTGGGGCCAGGGACGGCACTGCGTACAGTACTGCACGATGAAAGCCGGATCTCATGCATGGGCATGAGCAAGCGGTGGGGAATGCTTGACACCGATGAGTCCGTCGATCGAAAGATCTTCGTCAAGCTCTGGCCAATGGAGTCCATACCCACTCGGGGTTATCTCGACATGGTTGCGTTGAGCCTGTGTGGCCTGCGCCAGCCGGGAAGAGTGCGTGGCCAAGTCAACGTCGTAGGAACGGCCATCCACAACCACCCGAAGCCTGCACCCGGAAAAAGCAAGCTCACTGACAAGGTGTGCCTTATTCATGTTTTCTCCTGGAACTCTTTCCATTGGGCGACAATATAATCAAAGTGCTCGAAGATGATTCTGCGTGCCATTCGCTTATCAGCAGGGCTCATGCTGTACGTGTACGCCTCGATTGCCTCAAACGCCTCCAAATCGAGCCAGTATTTCGCTTCTGAATCGCCCTTCCGGCAATGCACATGAATCGGCTCGTTTCGCTCATTGGCGTAAAAGTAAAATCGCCATCCAAGAATGACTAAGATCGTTGGCATCAGTCACATGCTCCATATGGAAGCGTACCACGCCTGAGGTGGTCTGTCACGAATGGGCAGTCCCCCCATTCCGTCACCCTCTGGCCACCGTCGCCACGTAAACCCCCGCCGCGCCCGCATCCCGCAGCGCCCGCGCCGCGCTCGACACCGTGGCTCCTGTCGTCATCACATCGTCCACCAGCAGCAGCGTCCGCCCTTCCATCCAGTCGGGCTGCGAGACGGCGAACGCCTGACGCACGTTGTCGCGGCGGGCGCCGGCGTTCAGGCCCGTCTGGGTGCCGGTATCGCGCACGCGCACGACCGAACCCGGCGGAACCAGCGTCAGCCCCAGTGTCCGCGCCACGCGCGCGGCCAGCAACTGCGCCTGGTTGTAAGTGCGCGCCCGTTCGCGCGTGCGGTAGAGCGGCACATAGGCCACGGCATCGAAACGCACGGATGCATAGTGCACGCCGACGCACGCCTCCAGCAAGCGCGCGAGATCCACCGCGGCGTGCACCTGTCCATTGTATTTGAACCCCTGCAACAAGTCGCAGACGGCGCCGCGGTAGCGCACGGCCGAGCGCGCGCGGTCGAAGCCCGGCTCGTGGTGATTGCAGGGCCCGCAGGTGAACCGGTGGCCGATCATGCCGTCCACGGGATCGCCGCAGCGCTCGCAGTAGGGATCCGTCACCGGCACCAGGCCCGCCAGGCAATCCCAACAGAGGTGCTGCCCCTCCTCGCCCACCTCGCCGCCACACCCACCGCACACGCGCGGGTAGACCAGGTCGAGCATGGCGGGCAGAAGGCTCATGGCGCGGGACGCTTCACGTACGGCCCCACCATCGGCCAGAGCCGCTCCACCGCCTCCGGCGTCAACGCGTCGGGATGCGTCAGCAGCGCATGCTCCAGCGCGAGCCGGCAGGGCCAGGGATTCGAGGCCGGCAGTTTGGACACCAGCTCGGTCAGCACGCGCTTGGCCAGGTCCGTGTTCGCGGCCAGGTGCGCCACGACCATCTGCACAGTCACCGCCTCTTCCGTCTCGTGCCAGCAGTCGTAATCCGTCACCATCGCCATCGCCTGGTAACAAATCTCCGCTTCCTTGCAGAGTTTCGCCTCCGGCAGGCTCGTCATGCCAATGATGTCAAACCCCATGCTGCGATAGGCGCGCGACTCCGCCTTCGTCGAGAATGCCGGCCCTTCCATGTTCACGTAGGTGCCGCCCGTGTGCAGCCCCACCTCGCGCCCCTGCCGCGCCGCCACCGTCCGCACCGCCTCCGCAATCAGCCCACGCAGCGGCTGGCACCCCGGCTCCGCAAAGGACACATGCGCCACGATCCCGTTGCCGAAAAACGTGTGCCCCACCGACTGCTTGGTGCGATCGAAATACTGATCCGGCAGCACAATGTCGCGCGGGTGAATCGTCTCGCGCAGGCTCCCCACCGCACTCACCGATATCAGCGTGTCCACCCCCAGCGTCTTGAACGCGTAGATGTTCGCGCGGTGATTGATCTCCGACGGCATGATGCGATGCCCACGCCCGTGCCGCGGCAGGAAGCACACCTCGCGCCCACCCAGCCGCCCGCAGATGAACGCGTCCGACGGCGCGCCGAACGGCGTGCTCACCACCCGCTCCTCCACCCCCTCGATCCCATCCAACTGATACAAACCGCTGCCGCCTATGAATCCAATCATCGCCGTGTCTCCCTCATCATTGCCCAGGCGCGGGCTTCGCGTAAAACGGGTAGCGCTCCCGCGCCGCGCCCGGCGGCACGAACTTCCAGCGCTTGTACATCCACAGCCACTGCCCCGGACACTCGCGGATCCGCACCTCGAAGCGCTCCACAATCCGGCGCGTCACCTCTTCATCCGTCATCTCGCCCACATGAAAGCCCGGCTCGCAAAGGATCCGATAGGTTCCATCGGGACACGCGCGCGACACCGCCACCACGATCGGCGCCCCCGTGTGCCGCCCCAACGTCGCCGCCGCCTTCGAGACCGGCGCCGGCAGCCCAAAGAAATCAACAAACAGCCCACCTTCGCGCGGCAGCGTGTTCTGATCCATGATCAGCGCGATATTCCGCTGCGCGCGCAGCGCCTTTAGCAGAGCGCGCACCGCCCCGCTGCGCGTCTCCACCTGCTGCCCCGCTTCGCGCCGCAAGTGCCCCAAAAACACGTCCACGGCCGGATTCTTGAGCGGCATCGCCACCGTCACGATCGGCGCGTTCATCATGCGGGCCGATTGCCCCATGATCTCCCAGTTGCCCATGTGCCCCGTCACCACAATCGCCGGCTTCGCATTGCGATAGTGAAAGGTGCTCTCTTCCGGAATCACCCAGCGCCGCAGGCGCCGGTCGCGAAATCGCGCAAACCAGAAAAGATCGAGCATGACCAGGCTGGCCATGCGGTAGGTCTCGCACAAAATGCGCTGCCGATCCGCTGCCGGCAACTCCGCCCCGAAGGCGATGGTCAAATTCGCCTCGGCCAACCGCCGAAGCTTGGGCGCCAGCCGCCGCCCCACCGCACCCGCCGCCGCCGCCAACCCGAGAACCGCGCGGCGCGGCAGCCAGGGAATCGTCGCCAGCCCGAATACCACCAGCGCGGTTTCACCCCCCTGCCGGACTGACTTCCACAGTTTTCTCATGGGCCCTGGGGATCGCTGAAACTTCATTCCGCGTCGGCGAGCGGAGCGGCGCGCCCGCAGCCTTCGCCTTCGCTCCGCTACGGCGTGCTGGCGTGCCAGCCGTAGCCCAGAATGCGCGGCCCCGCTTCGTCGCGCTGCGCTCGACTACGCAGGGCAGCCTTCGCCTTCGCTCCGCTACGGCGAAGGCTGGTAGGCCGTGACGGATTCGAACCGTCGACCCGCTGGTTAAAAGCCAGCTGCTCTACCACCTGAGCTAACGGCCCGTTGAAGATCCGACCTTAGAAGAAAGCCTTCCCGATTGTCAAACGCCATCGGCCTGTTCGGGCGATTGCGGGGGCGTCCCCCCCACCCCATCGGCAGGCGGCGCTCCCTCGATCCGACGCAGCAGATTGATTGCCGCCTGTGATTCAGCCATCTGCTTGCTTCGCCCCAAACCCGATTCGGACTGGCCGTCCGGCAGCGTCACGCGCACGGTAAACTCCGTGGCATGCGCCGGCCCCACCGCACTGAGAATCTCATACTGCGGACTCGCCTTCCACTGCGCCTGCGCATACTCCTGGAGCTGCCCCTTCGGATTGTCCGTCAGCGTGTCCTTCTCCACCACCTCCAGATTCGGAACGATGGCATGCTGAAACACCTTGAGCGCCGCCCGCAACCCACCGTCGAGATACGCGGCCCCGACCACCGCTTCCAACGCATTGGCCAAATTGGAGGCCCGTTCGCGCCCGCCGGAGCGCTCCTCGCCCATCCCCATGCGCAGGAACGTACCCAACTCCAGCACCCGCGCGCAGGAGGCCAACGTCTTCCCGCTGATCATGCGGCTGCGCTGCGCCGTCATGACCCCCTCACTCTGGTCATGCAGCTGCTCATACAGGTGGGCCGCCGACAGAAACGTCAGCACCGCATCCCCCAGAAACTCCAACCGCTCGTTGTCGGTCTGGATGCCCGCGCTCTCAAACCGGTATGACCGGTGCGTCAACGCCTCCACCAACCGTTCCTCGCGACGGAAACGGTGACCGATGCGTCGTTCCAACTCGCCGTATGCGCGCTTCTTCAACATGGGTGAACTGCGTGCTCCCGCCGCCCCGATTCACGCGGCCCCAACGTCGCAAGTCCCCGCGCAAAAGTCAAAGCACGATCGGCGCTTAGCCGGAACGATTCAATGGGGAACCGCTGATGCACGCAGATGAACGCAGATAGGCGGGCTCAACGTTCGGTGAGCCTGTTCCGACCTTGTCGACCATAGTCGCATCTGCGTTCATCCGCGTTCATCTGCGGTTCTCGTTCCTCCGAACAATATCGTCCGGTCTTAAGCGCGGGGATGGAACTGGGCGTGCACATGGCGCAGGCGTGCCGCGTCCACGTGCGTATAGATCTGGGTCGTGGCAATGTCGGCGTGGCCGAGCATCTCCTGAATGACGCGCAGCGGCGCCCCGTTGGCCAGCAGATGGCTGGCAAACGAATGCCGCAACGTGTGCGGATGCACCGGCTTCTCTATCCCCGCCCGCCGCGCGTGCTGCCCAATCAGCTTCCACAGCCCCTGGCGCGTGAACCCCGTGCCGCGCGTCGATAAAAATACACGACTGTCGCCATTGGGGCGGGCGTAGCGCGGGCGCGCATCCGCCAGGTACCGCTGCAGCGCCATCCGCGCCTGCTCGCCGAACGGCACCACCCGCACCTTGCTGCCCTTCCCCAGGCAACGCAGGTACCCCTCCTCCAGGTGCAGATCCTCCATCCGCAGCCCCGCCAGCTCGCTCACTCGCAGCCCCGACGCATACAGCAACTCCAGCAGCGCCTTGTCCCGCAGCAGGGCCCGATCCTCGCCGGCCGGCACTTGCAGCAGGCGCTCCACCTCCCGCATCGACAACACCCCGGGCAGAATCTTCCAGAGCTTCGGCGAGTCCATCGCCTCCGCCACGTTCGTCCCCAGCAACCCCTCTTGCAGCAGAAACGCGAAGAACACCTTGATCGCCACCAGCCGCCGCGACACGGAACTCACCGCCATCCCCCGCTCGCGCTCGTGCATCAAGAATTCCAGAATGTCGCGCCGGCTGACCGCATTCATGGTGTCCACGCCACGCGCCACCAGAAATGTTGCCAGCGCCGAGAGATCGGCGGCGTAGGCGTCGCGCGTGTTGGCGCTCAACCCGCGTTCAAGCGCCACGTGGTCAAGAAATTGCTCGATCAGGACTTTCATGAAAACGGCCACACACGCCAAGAGGGACCGGACGGAGTGGGGGCCCTCTATCGAAGAACCCAGGATGAACACCATCAATGGAGGGCCGACCTCCGTGTCGGCCGCTCTTTCAACGGCGGCTAGCGGCACTCCGGCGGCAACGCCGCCTGCGCCTTCAGATTCACAGGCACGTCGTTGGCCGAAAACCCGGCATCCGCTATCGTGAATTCCAGGTTCTTCAAGGAATGACGCAGACTGTCATACGCCACTTCCACGCGCCGATCCTCCAACCGCACCGTCACCCGCGACGGATGGATGCCCTGCTCGTTGGCCAACGCCGTGATGATCCGATTGGCGCACGCCTGGTTCTTCATCTCCGGAACCGTGATCAGCGCCGTGCGCACATCCGCTTGCCGGCACGACGTGGTCACCAACGCGACCAGCAGCAGGCACCCCACTCCCACTAGACGAAACATTCTCATGCCGCGAAGCGTACCAGATGGCCTCCCCGCACGCCTAGTCTGCATTTCGGCCCACCCGCCAACCTTGACCGCAGCCCGCTGATTTGACACGATCCGCCGGGGGAGTCGATCGCGGCGGTGGATGCCGCGGTCTGTCCCCCAACGAAGCGCCTGCGCACACGCGCGGGCGGTTTGCTCTCAGGATACCGCGATGGGCAAAGAACACGTCGAACTGATCTGCAGCATTGGCGAACTGGCAGGCCTCTTTGAAAAGGCCGCCAGCCTCGAGGATTTTCTGCAGACCGCCGTCAGCATCGTGGCCTACCACATGCGCGCCGCCGTGTGCTCCGTTTATCTCTATGACGACGACAAGCAGGAGCTCGTCCTCACCGCCAATCAGGGCCTCAACCCCTACTCCATCGGCCGCCTGAAGCTCAAGCTCGGCGAAGGGCTGGTGGGCATGGCCCTCAAGGAACTCCGGCCCATTCGCGAAGGCAGCGCCCAGCGCAGCATCGGCTACAAGTTTATCCCGGAACTGGACGAAGAGCGCTACCAGGCCTTCCTCGCCGTACCCATCCTGCGGGGCCTCACCCGCGTCGGCGTCCTCGTTGTCCAGGATCCCGTCCCCGACTACTTTGACCAGAACGACACCCGCGCCCTGCAGGCCATCGCCGCCCAGTTGGCCACGGTCGTGGAGAACGCCAAGCTCCTGATGGCCCTTCACCGCATGGAAGAGCCCGCCACCGAGGCCGCCCCCAATGCCGCCCTGGATGCCGAACTCAAATTCCTGCGCGGAATGCCCGTCTCCTCCGGCATCGCCATCGGGCGCGCCACCGTCTTCGACAACCAGGACGATGAATTCCACGCCGAAGCCATGCCGGACTCCGAAGCCCATACGCGCGCCGACTTCGATCGCGCTCTCGATAACACGGAACTGCAGCTCGAAGCCCTCCAACGCACGATGGACGAACGCCTCGCCGACGTCGCCTCCATGATCTTCAGCGCGCACATCCTGATCCTGAAGGACTCCATGTTCTCCGGCGCCATGCAGCGGTTCATCGACCAGGGCTGGCCCCCGCGCCAGGCCATCCGCGAGGTCGTCAATGACTACGTCCACCGCTTCGCCGCCAGCGACAATCCCCGCCTGCGCGAGAAGGTGCAGGACGTCAAGGACCTCGGCTACCGCCTGCTCCGCAACCTTCGCCGCAACGAGCAGAACGCCGCGGACTATAAGGGCCGCCTCATCATCGCGGGCGAACTCCTACCCTCGGACATCCTCAAGCTCTCCGCGCAGCGCGCCGAAGGACTGATCATGATCAGCGGCGGCGCCAGCTCGCATATCTCCATCCTGGCACGCTCGCTTCAGTTCCCCATGGTCATCGTCGAGAAGCGCGAACTCCTGGCCTTGCCCGAGTCTGTGGATGTGCTCATCGACGGCGACCAGGGCACCATCTACACGGACCCGAACGAAGAGGTTCGCGCCCGCTTCCGCCAGCTCCAGCAGACCAGCAATGAAGTCAATGAGCTGCCCGTGCCCGAACACGAAGTCGCCCGCACGCTCGATGGCGAGTCTGTCCTGCTGCTGGCCAACATCAACATGCTCAGCGAAATCAAGCTGGCCCTCCGCTTCCGCGCCGCCGGCGTCGGCCTCTACCGCAGCGAGTTCCCCTTCATCGTGCGAAATGACTTCCCCTCCGAAGAGGAACAGTTCCGCATCTATCGCACCCTGCTCGACCGCATGGCCGGCCGCGACGTCGTCTTCCGCACCCTCGATGTCGGCGGCGATAAGATGCTGTCGTACTTCCCCAACGTCAACGAAGCCAATCCTTTCCTCGGCCTGCGCGCCATCCGCTTCTCTTTGAAAAACAAGGACATCTTCAGCCGCCAGCTCCGCGCCCTGCTGCGCGCCGGAGAGGGCTTCAACCTGAACATCATGTTCCCCCTCATCTCGTCGGTGGATGACTTTCAGGCCGCGCGCGCCGTCGTGCAGGATTGCCAGCGTCAATTGCAGGCCGAACAGACTCCCCACAACCCCGCGCCGCGCCTCGGGGCCATGGTGGAGCTACCATCCGCGGTCGAGGTCGCGCCCGAACTCGTCGCCGAGGCCGACTTCATCTCCATCGGCGGCAATGACCTGGTTCAGTACGTGCTCGCGGTCGATCGAACCAATCAGGCCATTTCGGATCTCTACCTCTCCTATCACCCCGCCATCCTGCGATCACTCAAGCGCATCGCCAACGCCGCCCTCGCCGCCGGCAAACCGGTCTCGTTCTGCGGCGAGATGGCCTCCGATCCCAAGATCCTGCCGTTCCTGCTCGGCATCGGCATCCGCCGCCTCAGCCTCGAACCCCGCCAGATCCCGCGCGTCTATCAGCAGGTCACCTCCCTGCGCGTTTCCGATGCCCACAAGGAAGCCGACCACCTGCTCACGCTGGGCCGCATCTGCGACATCGAGGCCGCTCTCGGCATCGAGCACCCCCCTCACCTCTGACCGCTTGCCCTCCAGTCGCCATTCCCGTAGCGCGGGGCTGTCGCCTTCCCCGTAGCGCGGGGCTCCCGTCCCGCGCCGCAAGAGCACCAAGGCCATTCTTGCATCCGCTCCGGGCGTGACGGCGGCCTCCCAGCCTGTATAATGCCCCGCATGTTCTCCATGATCTCCATCTCGCTGCTCGTGGTGGCCATCGCCATGCTGTCATCCATGGGAAAACGGCTGCGCAGCATGCAGGGGGACATCACCGGACTCACCAACCGCATCCACGACCTGCGCCGTCGCCTCGAGACCCTGCAGCAGTCCGCCCCGGTTGGCACCCAGCCCGCCGCCGGCCCTGAAGCCGCCACCGCGAAACCCATCACAGTCACCGCCCCCATCCCCACCGCCCCTGCCACGACGGTCACACCCACCCCGCCGCCGCTACCCGTGTCCATGCGCGTGCCTCCACCGCCTCCAGCCGCACCCGGAACTGCCGCTTCCGCCACCATGCATCCCCCCATCCCCCCGCCGCGGCCATCGCCCACTCCGCCACCCACCGCCAAACCCGGCCGCTCGCGCCTGGCCGAATCCACCGCCGAGATTCTCCGCAAGATCTGGAACTGGATTCTTGTCGGCGAGGAATACCGGCCCCAGGGCGTCACCACCGAATATGCCGTGGCCACCACCTGGTTGACGCGGCTGGGCCTTCTCGCCGTCGTCTTCTGCGCCGCCTATTTCCTGGTGTGGTCCAGCGAGCGAAATCTGGTCGGCCCTGTCGGCCGCGTTGCCATCGTCCTCGTCATCGGCGTCGCCGTGCTGGCCGGCGGCGTGCGTCTGCTCGGCCGCCGCTACCACCTGCTCGGTCAGGGCCTCATGGGTGGCGGCTTGCTGATGCTCTACTTCGGCGTCTACGCGATGGGCCCGCGCTACGATCTCGTCCCCGCCGTCGCCGCGTTCGCACTGATGGCCCTGGTCACCGCCACGGCCGGCATCCTAGCCCTGCGGCTTGACTCCCTGCTCGTGGCCACCATCGGCATCGCCGGCGGCTACCTGACCCCCGCACTCATCCGCACCCCCACACCCAACCTGCCCGTCTTCTACGCCTACATGCTCGTCCTCGGCCTCGCCATCCTCGCCATCGCCTGGCGCAAACAGTGGCGCCTCCTGAACTACCTCAGCTTCCTCTTTACCTACGGACTCTTCCTCGCCTCCCTCGCCGGCCCCTACGACGCCGACCGCCACTTCCCCCTCGCCCTCGGCTTCCTCGCCGCCTTCTTCCTCACGCAGTCCTCGCTCGTCTATCTCCACAACATCGTCCGCCGCCAACCCTCCGCCGTCCTCGAAATCGTCCAACTCACCCTGAACACCCTCCTCACCTCCCTCATCGGCTACCACCTGATCCTCGACGCCGTCGGCCGCCCCTACCCCGCCTTCCTCGCTCTCGCGTTGGCCATCTACTTCACCGTTCACGTGCTGGCCCTGCTGCGCCGCCGCAGTGAGGACCGCCGCCTCGTCGTCGCCTGCCTCGCCCTCGCCGCCGCCTGCGCCACCTGGACCCTTCCCCTCGTCATGGAAAAAGAGTCCCTCACCATCGCCCTCTCGCTGCTCGCCCTCACGCTCCTCTGGCTCGGCATGAAACTCGAAAGCCGCTTCCTCCAGAACCTCGCCTACCTCCTCTACGCCACCGTCTTCTACCGCCTTGCCGTCTGGGACTTCTCGCGCAACTATGGCGGCCCCGCCCCCACCGACCTCTCGCTGCGCGCCTATGCCCACTCCATGCTCGATCGTCTCTGGACCTTCGGCCTCTCCGTCGCCTCCGTGGCCTGTGCCTTCTGGCTGCAGCGCCGCCAGCCCCGCGCCCCCGACGCCGCCTCCTTGCGCGTGGCCCCCGCCGCCGACACGCCCGGCCTCCTCCCGCCCACCCTCGCCCGCGGCATCTTCTACTGGGCCGCCCTCGTCCTCCTCTTCGGTTTCCTCCACGCCGAATTCGCCGCCATGTTCGAACTCGCCCCGCCCTGGCGCCTGCCGGTTCTCACCACCCTCTGGTGTGCACTCGGACTCTTCTTCCTCCTCGAACACCGCGCCGAATCCGGCACCGGCACCAAGTTCTGGGCCATGACCATGGTCCTCATCATCGCCGCCGTCAAACTGATCACCATCGACGCGCCTTCCTGGGGCGCAATCCCGGACGGCGTCTGCGGCTCCGGCTATCACCTCGTCGACGCCGCCACCCGCTTCCTGGATATCGGCGCCCTCCTCGCCGCCGTCCTCTTTGCCTGGCGTGCCCTCGCCGGACGCGACGCCACCCGCTCCGCCGCCCCGCTCTTCGGCTACAGCGCCCTCCTCCTCTTCTTCCTCTACGCCACCCTCGAAACCAACACCCTCCTCCACTGGCTCCTGCCCCGCTTCCAGGCCGGCGGCATCTCCATGCTCTGGGCTGTCTTTGCCCTCGCCTTTATCGTCGCCGGCCTCGCCCGCAACATCGCCCTCCTGCGCTTCCTCGGCCTCGGTCTCGTCGCCATCGTCATCGCCAAAGTCTTCCTCGTCGACCTCCAGCACATGGAAGTCATCGTCCGCGTCGTCGCCTTCCTAGCCGTCGGCATCCTCCTCCTCCTCGGCTCCTTCGCCTACATGCACTCCGGCCGCAAATTCACGAAGAATGAAGACTCCGACCGGAACCCAACCGCTGATGGACGCAGATGAACGCTGATCTCCGAACACTAAGCCGGAACGATTCAGTCGGAGTTTCGGAATGGCCACGAAAAGGCACAAAACGCACAGACTGGCCTGCGACTGCCGGCCTTTGCGGCTTTCTGGAATCTCAACCTTTGGGTGGGCACTCCAAAGGGACCGCGGGCCCCAGTTTGGTTGCGTTTGCGCTTTTTGTGCATTTTTGTGGCTTCCGAACTGAATCGTTCCGGCTAAGGCCCGGCAACCGATTCTCCGGTCACTCTCGATCTGCGTTCATCTGCGCCCATCAGCGGTTCTTTTCTTCGCTGTGCTTCTTCCTACTCCTGTCCTCGTCCCTTCACGCCGCCACGCCCGCGGAGTTCCCCATCCGCCGCGCGCTGCTCCCGGCCGCCGTCGCCCCCGCCGGGCTCACCATCGCCGAACTGGATGAGCCCGTCTTCGCCGCCACCGACAACGCCTACGCCAACCTGCGCCTCTTCCGCCATGACGACCTCGAAACCCCGTTCGTCGTCGTTCCCCTCCGCCGCGAACGCACCTTCGAAAGCGAATTCGACGTCCCCTTCATTCAGGACGCCGTCCGCATCACCCCCGACAACCGCATCGAAATCGATCTGCGCCTCCACAGCGCCGGTGAACGCCCCATCGCCCTCACCGTCGACACCCCTCTCGATAACTTCGAGAAGCACCTCACCGTCTGGACCAGCCCCGATGGCGCCACCTGGCAACCCCTCGTCCAGACCCAGCCCATCTTCGACTACGCCCGCTTCATGCCCGTGCGCAACGTCCGCATCAACCTACCCCCCTCCCCGCACCGCCACTACCGCGTCGAGATCGCCGACATCTCGGAAGACCAGCAATCCCCATGGATCCAATTCGAGCGCGAGCGCCAGGCCGGCGCCCTCGTCAACGAAGTCGAACACAGCCAATTCCAACGCCGCGATTTTCGCATCGATCGCCTCCACCTGCGCGGCATCCGTTCCACCACCCTCAAGGATGAAGTCGTCACCCGCCCCTACGCCGTCACCGACTTCCGCGCCGAACACCTCTCCGACCGCCGCCAAACCCTCATCCACTTTTCAACCGCCCGCGTGCCCCTCACCGAACTCACCATCCTCACCGATGCCCCCTTCTTCAGCCGCACCGTCGCCCTCCAGGGTGCCGACACCCCAGACGCCACTTGGCAACCGATCCTCAACACCACCATCAGCCGCCTCACCATGGCCGGCTTCAAACAGGACCAAACCCGCCTCACCGTGCCCGGCGCCCCGCGCTTCCAACATTACCGCCTCCTCATCGAAGACCTCGACAGCCCCCCGCTCACCATCCGCGGCGTCACCGTCGCCGGTCAATCCCACGAAATCGTGTTTTATGCCGACGCCCACTCCTCCTACACCCTGCACGCTGGTGCCACCGCCATGCCCGCGCCCCGCTACGATGTCGCCCCCACCCTCGCCACCGCACGCACCATCGACGCCACCGTCCTCACCCTGGGCCCCGAAGATCGCAACCCCGCCTACCGCGAACATGCCCATGCCGGCGGCGCTCACCGCTGGTGGAACAGCCGCACCTTCCTCATCGCCGCCGTCACCCTCGTCGTCGCCGCCCTCGCCTGGACTCTCGCCAAGGCCGCCCGCCAGGTGGGCCCATGACCCATCTGCGGCAACCCCCATTCACGGCCCCCAAATACGATCCTCACCAACCCCAAACAACCGCCGGGCA
>CAZWQJ010000078.1:0-17535 GCA_964635825.1 uncultured Victivallales bacterium
GTGCGCCAACCCGGAGTCGTTGCCCACGTGCAGCACGCACGCGGCCAGTGCGCCCGCCACCACCGCGAGGTCCGGACATTGAATCAGCGGCAGGTCGGGTGCTGCTTGCCGCAACTCCGGCAGCAGCGCCTCCTCCGCCTCACCAATGACCACCACCGGTCGCAAACCTTCGGCCTGCAGAGCAGCCGCCACCGCCAGGTACCGGCCCAGCGGCCAGTTCTTGATGGCGCTCCCACTGCCGGGATGGATGGACACGCATGGCATCGTCGTCTCTGGAAGCAGGGCCTTCCCTGCTACCCGCAAATCCGCCGGCAGCCCCAGCACCGGCTGGCACGGCCGTGGAACCCGGATCCCCATCGCCGCCAGCGGCACCGCCAGAACATCCGCGGCATGCCCAGCCCCTTCCGCCCGTGGCGGGCGAAGGGCAAGCACATGCGCAACCCCCGCTTCCCGCAAGCGCGCGGCCACACGTCCATCTGGATCATGCAGATAACTCACCGCCAGATCGGTGGCGCCCAACCACAAGGCCAGCGCCGACGCCGCCACGGCATCGGGAGCATCGCCAAAAAGCCGCGCCGCCGCCGCATCGTCCAGCGAGAGCAGGCGCTGCGCCAGCCCGCCAACCTGCGCCAGGCGCCCAGTACGGGGATAAGTGGCCAGCGTGATCTGCGCATCCAGCCAGTGGGCGCGTATGGCGGCCAGCGCCGGCAACGTCACGATGAAGTCGCCCACCGCGCCCCCGCGCAGGATCAGGATGCGGCTAGGGCACATAGCGCACATGCATCAGCACGTGAATCAGGAGCGCAAAGGCGGCTCCCATCAATGGCGTGAACACCCAGCCCAGCGCGATCTGCCCAAGCGTGCGCACCTGCACCGTGCGCATCCCCCGCGCCAGCCCCACACCCAGCACCGCGCCCACCACGGCCTGGGTCGTGGAGACCGGTACGCCCAACCGCGTGAAGACATGCACGGTCATCCCCGTGGCCAAGGCCACCACGAACGCCGAATAGGAGTTCAAGGGCACCAGCCGGCTGCCCACGGTCTCCACCACCTGGCGCTGGCAGGTGAGCACGCCCAATGCCATGCACCCACCGCCCAACAGCGCCCCCTGCATCGGCCCCAGGTAGCCGGCCCCAACAAACACGCCCACCACGTTGGCCACGTTGTTCGCCCCCAGCACGTAGGCCCCATACGCCGTCACCAGCAGCAACCCAATCCGCAAGCCCGCATCCGACTGAAACATCGTCGGTCGCAGCGCGTTGTAAAGCACGCCCAAGATCAGGTAAAGCGTGGCACCAATCAGCAGGGCCCCCGCCGGCGTCGCCACCCAGCACACCACGATTGTGCCCACCCCCGCCAGCGACGCATTCCCCTGCAACAGGTTGACCCCGACAATTCCACCCACCACCGCCTGCGAGGCCGAGATCGGCAGCCCCAGCAACCCCAGCACCGTCACCGTCGCCGCCGCCGCCACCGACGCCATCACCGCTTCGCGCAAATTGATCGACGCCGCGAGGCTCACGTACGTTTGAATGCCCGCCTGCCCGCCGATCGCCGCGCCGAGAAAAACAAAGACCGCCGCCAGCAGCACACCCGTGCGGAACCGCACCATGCGCGAGGACACGGCCGCACCCATGACATTGGCCGCATCATTGGCCCCCAGCGCCCATCCCAACCACGCCCCGCCCGCCAATGCCCACATATGCCCCGGCTCCTTCTACTCAGACACGGCGCTTGACGCTCAGAATGTACATCCGCCGCGAGACCTGATGGGCCCGATCGCTGACTTCCCCCAACTCCATCAGCAGATCCTTGTTCTGCAATTTCACGAACGGCTCGCTCTCCGACTCAAACAAACTGCGCATCAGCCGCCGCTCCAGGTGATCCACGTGGCGCTCGTCATCCTCAATCTGGCGCATCAGCGCCCGCTCATCCGCGTGCCCATTGAACAGCCCGCGAAATTGCTGCACACACGCGTCCACCGACCGCAGCGAGACGTCGATCATCTCGCGCAGATCAACCGCCATGAACGCCGGCACGCGGATGCCACGCGTATCGATGATCCGCAGCACACGATCCATCACGCCGGGCACCTCGTCCGCGTTCTCCAGCAAACCCAGGATGTCGCCGCGCGATTCGGGCAGCAGCGCCTTCTCGTACATCGTGGTCTCCACCGCGTAACGCAAATCGTCGGCCTGCGTCTCCGCCCGGTGCGTCTGCTCCACCTGAAACCGAAAATCTTCGCAGAGCCCTTCCCGCAGGTAGAGATCCATCGCGAGCGCAAAGTGGCGCCGGCATTCCATCAACTCGTCGGCGTAGCGAATAAGCTGTTGCTCGATCTGATGTTCTTTTCGAAACAAGGCGCCCCACATGTCGGCCTCCCCGGCGCATCCGCGCCGCACCGCAAACGTTACCACGCCCCCCCACCGCGGGCAACTGCCGCCCGCCCCCCCTGATCTGCATCAAGCATCGTGTGCGGACTCGAGGTAGGGCGAAGCCTCCGGCTGAGCCGCGCCCACAGGGCAGAACTCATGGGGCGCCTCGACGGCAGATGAACCGCGGGTGGTCACCCCCGCCGGCGCTTTGGTGTTGTGACGGCCGCGCCCATTCCGTATGCTGCGCCCGTTGCCTGAAGGAGACGCCATGTTCGCCGCCGACCGCATGACCATTCGACTCCGCCTGTGGCCCACGCTGGCCGCCGGCCTGCTACTGGTCATCGTCAGCGGCTGCAGCCCCAACTGGATGCCGTCGCAGCGCACCATCTACCGCAGCGCCAGCGCCGCCCTCCTGGCCACACCCGAGGTCCCCGACGATGCCCGCCTCGCCCCCCTGGAAAACTGCCGCCTCTACGTCGGCAAGAACGCCGCCCGCATCGACATCCCCGCCGAGTTCCAGGACGCCGGCGGCGCCACCGCCTCCCGCACCTACACCATCTGGATGAAACGCGTCGCGCGCACCTGGGTGATCGACCGCGTCCTGCCTCCGCTCGATCCTGCCGTCGAACGTTGAATACCGTGACCATCGCCGGCGTCTCATGGTAAGATAACCATGTTCGCGAATCCGGGAGGGACCATGAGCACCGCCGGGCAGCATCCATCCGTATTTGTCGCCACCCTGCTGGGCCTGATCCTTCTGGCTGTCGCACCAGCGCGCGCAGAAGACGTGGCCGTCGGCGACCCCGCCGAAAAGGTCTATTCCGTTCTCGGCACACCCCGCGGAGCCGTCCGCTCGGGCACTCTCGAACTGCTCCAGTTCGACCGCGGACGCGTGGAAATCCGCGAAGGCGTCGTCACCGAGGTCGATTTGGTTTCCGAGGAGGAGGCGCGCGCCCGCCAGGAGCAGCGTGCCCGCCAGGCCGCCGAACTGCATGCCAAGCGCGAAGCCTACCGCGAGCAGCAACTTCTGGCTGGCATCGAAGCCCGCGATCGTGCCAATGCCAACCCCGAGTTCCTCGCCTCGTCCGGCTCTCGCCAACTGGAGTTCTGGGACTCCTTCCGCCGCCGCTTCCCGGGCGTGCCGGTGGAATCCGAGTACACCGCCGCCCTCGCCAAACGCGACCGCGAGGCCGAAGCCGCCGCCACCGAAAAGCGCCTCGCCGAAATGGAACGCCGTGTCGCCGACGCCGAAGACCGCGCCGAACAGGCCGAGAAGGATGCCGAGGATGCCAAGCGCGACAGCCGCCGACGCCAGGTGTACTACCTCCCGCCCTACGTCAACGTGCCCTACCCCTACGGCTACCGCACCGTAAGCAATCCCCCCGGCTACACCCCTTCACCCATCTGGGGAAACTCCTCGTACGGACTCACCCAAGGCCACACACGACCGACCCTCACCACAACCCCCACCTGCGCTCCGTCGTCGCCGGGCATGACCGTCCAGTTCGCCTATTGATCGGCCGCAGCCCCCACCCACCGCGGCGCCCGGCGCGGATCGATCGTCCTCAGCGCCACCGCCACATCGCGCCGCAATCCGGCGTCGTCGGAATCCTTCAGCCACGTCCGCAGTTGGGGCACCGCCCGCCGCGCGCGCATGCTCCCCAACGTCCGCGCCATCTCGCGCCTTTCCACCCCCGTGCTCGCCGGCGCCGCCGCCAGCATCGCCTCCACCGCCGGCTCGCCAAACGTCGCCAGCGCGCGCGCCGCCGCCTTGCGCACCGTGAACACCGGATCGTTCAGCGCCGCCACCAGCCCGGGGATCGCGCGCGCGTCGCCGATATCGCGCAGCGCATTCACCGCCAGCACCCGCCGCGGCTCCTTCTCGTGCCGCAGCAGCGGCAGGATCGCCGGCACCGCCTCCGCCCGCTTCCACTTCCCCAGCGTCCGCGCCGCCGCACCCGCCGTCAGCTCGTCCTCCAGCAACGGCAGCAGCGGCGCGACGTCCGCCGACGCCGGCACAAACCCCAAAAAGTACGCCGCCCCACGGCGCGTATCCACCGACTCCGCCCCGAGGCTCTTTACCAGCACCGGCGTGCACGTGTCCGCCCCCACGCGCCCCAGCACCATCTCGTACAACAGTTGGTGCACGGTGTCGTTCTTCCAATCCATGCGCGCCAACAGATAGCGCATGCTCTCCGGCCCCCGCGCAAACAGTTCCGCCCGCGCCGCCTCGCGATTCTCCCGCTTCAGCGGCGTCGATCCCTCGCGCTGCGCCCACGACAGCAACGACTCCAGCGGCGCGTTCGTGGCATCCAACCCCACCGATTCCGCCGCGGCCACGCGCCCAGCGCACAGCCACACCGCCAACCCCATCCCCACAACTGCCGCGGTGAGGCCCCTCATGGCGCCACCTCCGTCTCAACCGTGGGCGCATCCGCAATCACACCAAAATCGGGGCGCTCCCGCACAGCCCCATCGCCAACCTCCACGCTGTAGCGGTCCGCACCACCGCCATCCAGCAACAGGGACAAACACCCATAGTCGCGATCCGCCCCATTGTCCCCCATCCCCTGCGCACGATCGGGCTGCCGCGCGAAGTAGGCATCGTCGCCCGCTCGGTCCCGCAACAGCGCAAAGGCATTATTGATCGCGCGCCCCTGCACATGATGATCGCCTGTGTACACGTCATTTCCACCATGATCAATTAACATGCCCACGGCGTAGTCGTGCGCGTTGCCCTGGCACAGGATGGCGCCCGTGTAGGCATCCGGCCCGCCGCCGTCCACCAGCAGGCCGAGGCTCAGATGGATGCCGGAACCCTGGCCGTACTGGAACAGTTGATAGATGTCCTCGCCCTGCCGGTCTAGCAGCATGCCGGCCGCATACCAGTAGCCAACCCCCTGTCCGTAGACATCCGCCACGTACGAGTCATTGCCGGCCAGATCCACCAACGCGCCGAGCCCGCCGCCCGCAAAGGGGCGCATCCCCAGCGAGACGCCTTGAGCCAGCGAAACAAACCGCCCGGCATTGCGATCGAAATCCTGCAGCACCCCTCCGGCGGAGTAGCGATCATTGCCGCCGCCGTCGATCAGCAGCCCCACGGCCCGCGCACCGGCGAACCCCTGACCGCAGAAGCCGAGGTCGTAATGGTCGGCACCGGCCAGATCGCGCGCCACCGCGACGCCCGCCACAGCCGCGCCCTGCGCGAAGGCCTGCGCCCGGTAGTCGTCGTCGCCCTCGCGATCCTCCAGCCACGCACCGCCAAAGAGTCCCGCCCCGCCGCCCACATAGTCGCCGCGGTATTGATCCGCGCCCGCATCATCCACCAGTACCGCCACACCAAAAAGCGCGGCTCCCGGCGCCAACAAACTCCGCCCAAGATAGCGATCATCCCCCGCCAGATCCAGAATAACGGACAGCCCATGACCGCGCAGTCCGTTCGCCTGTCCCGCAGTGCCGCCATAGCGGTCGTCGCCGCCCGGTTCGATCACCAGCAGCGCGTCCTCCGCATAGGCATCGTCGCCCATCGTCCCCACCACCACGACACCCGCCGGCGTCTCCACACGCACCACGCTCGCCGGCCAGGCGGCCCCACCGGCAATCGCCCCGCGCAGCGCCTCCAAAGCCAGCCGCCCCTCGCCCACCGCCGCGAGCCACGCCTCCACCTTCACGCCCACCACCACGTCGAGCAGCCGCTGACCACCCGGCCGCGGATCGATCTCCGCATTCTCGGCCACCGCCGCATCCAGTGCCGCCGCCGGCATGCCCGCCGCCTCCAGCACCGCCCGCCGCTCCGGATAATCCTCGATCTGAAAGGCCCCACCCAGATAAGCCGCCGCCGTCGCCACCTGCTGCGTCGCCGCCAGCGAGCCCACCGCCAGGTCCACCCATGCACGCGCCGTGCGCAAATGACCAACCGCCGCCGTCACCCCCGCCGCCAGCGCCGCATCCAGTCGCGCGTCGTCGCAGACCCACGCCGCCATCGGCATCTCAATCGCATCCGCTCCGGTCGTCTCCAGCCACAGCGGAATCGCCTCCAGCACCGCCGAACCGTCCGCGCCCATCGCCGCCGACATGACCTCGTCGCCCCAACGCGGCAACTCCAATGGCGCCCCCAGCAACGTGCGCACCCGCTGCAGCGCCCAGCGCGGCTCACCAATATCTTTCGTGAACCCGGGATCCGCCGGCGTCATGTTCAGCGTTTCAAGCGCCGAGTCCACCGCCGCACGATCCGCAACGCTGAATCCCTCCCAGGCCGGAACGTCCTCCGCCCCCACGCGGCATAGCCCCACCGCGAGAACGAGCAGCACACGCAAAACAGCCGGTAAACGGATGCACATGCGCGAAGTTTATGGTAGGCTCGCCGCCTTGTCAGGGGAAATGGGTGTAAGGAGGTTGCGCATGAAATCCGTTCGGTCTTGGTTCGCCGTGATTCTCTTCTCTTTGGTCCTCGCGCCGCTGTCCGGCCGGGCCGAAACACCGGCCGCCACCATCGAAACGCAATTGATCGAGTACCAGGTTGGCGACCAAGTCTGCGAAGGCTTCCTGGCCCGCCCAAACAACTTGACCGCCGCGACTCCCGGCGTCCTGGTGATCCACGAGTGGTATGGCCTCAATGAGTACGCCCGCACCCGCGCCCGCCAGCTGGCCGAGGCTGGCTACGTGGCGTTCGCCGGCGACATCTACGGCAAAGGCCGCCGCGCCTCCACCCCCGAAGAAGCCGGCAAACTCGTCGGCGAATTCAAGGCCGACCGCCCCCTCCTGCGGCGCCGCGCCGAGGCCGCCCTCCAGGTCCTGCGCGAGCAACCCAACGTGGACTCCTCGCGCCTCGCCGCCATCGGCTACTGCTTCGGCGGCATGACCGTGCTCGAACTCGCCCGCGGCGGCGGCGATCTCGCCGGCGTCGTCAGTTTCCACGGCGGCTACGACACCCCCCTGCCCGCCTCAAAAGGCGACATCCGCGCCCGCATCCTCATCTGCCACGGCGCCGCCGACCCCTACGCCCCCGCCGCCACCGTCCGCGCCCTCGAAGAAGAACTCACCAACGCCGGCGCCGACTGGCAATTCATCTCCTACAGCGGCGCCGTCCACGCCTTCACCAACCCGGACACCGGCAACGATCCATCCAAGGGCGCCGCCTACAACGCCGCCGCCGACCGCCGCTCCTGGGCCCACATGATGACCTTCTTCAACGAACTCTTCGCGAAGTAGCAGGGAGGGCCGGGTGCCACCCCGGCCGCGCATTCTGCACCATGTCCGTAGCGGCCGTCGGCCCATCAGGGTCAGACCGGAATCCGAAGCCCCGGCATCACCGATGCCGGGGCCCGCTCACTCCACCACCAGTTCGCCCTTCGTGACGCGGGCCGTGAGGGTCGCGCCCTCGGCTACCGCGCCGGCCACCAACCGCCGCGCCAGCGGTGTTTCGAGGTGCTGCTGCACGTAGCGCTTCAGCGGGCGCGCGCCGTAGACCGGATCGAATCCCGTCCGCGCAATGTGCGCCGTCACCCCATCCGCCAGCACCAGCGTGACGCCACGCTGCGCCAGGCGCGCGTTGAGATCCTTCACCAGCAACCCCACGATCGCCTCGATCTCCACCAGTGTCAGCGGCTTGAAGAGCACCACCTCGTCCACACGGTTGAGGAACTCCGGACGGAAGGCCGCCTTCAGCTCCGCCATCACGCGCTGGCGGGCGTCCTCCCGCAGGTGACCCTCGCGGTCGATGCCCTCCAGCAGGTGCGGCGAACCGATGTTGCTCGTCATGATCACAATCGTGTTCTTGAAGTTCACCGTGCGCCCATGCGCATCCGTCAGCCGCCCGTCTTCAAGAATCTGCAGCAGGATGTTAAACACATCCGGGTGGGCCTTCTCGATCTCGTCGAGCAGCAGCACGCAGTAGGGCTTGCGCCGCACCGCCTCCGTCAACTGCCCGCCCTCTTCGTACCCGATATAGCCCGGCGGCGCCCCCACCAGCCGCGACACCGTGTGCTTCTCCATGTACTCGCTCATGTCGATGCGCACGATGTTGTCCTCGGTATCGAACAGCGCTTCCGCCAGGCTGCGCGCCAGCTCGGTCTTGCCGACGCCCGTCGGCCCCAGAAACAGGAACGACCCGATCGGGCGCTTTGGATTCTGAATGCCGGCACGCGAACGCAGCACGGCGTCCGCCACCGCCTGTACCGCCTCGTCCTGCCCGATCACCCGCTTGTGCAACTCGTCACCCAGCCGCAGCAGCTTCTCGCGCTCGCCCTCCAGCAGCCGCGTCAGCGGAATCCCCGCCCAGCGCGCCACGACATCCGCAATCTCCTCTTCCGTCACTTCCTCCCGCAAGAGGGTGCCGCCCGCGGCCTTCTGATTCAGGTCCTTCTCCAGCCCCGCCAACTCGCGCTCCAACTGCGGAATCTCGCCGTGGCGCAGCGTCGCCATGCGCTCCAGATTGTACGAGCGCTCCGCCTCCGCGCTTTCGCGCCGCGCCTGCTCCAGCCGCCCGCGCACCTCGCGGATCTTCTCGATCGCGCCCTTCTCCGCCGACCACCGCGCCCGCATCGCGTCCGCATCGGCCTTCAAGTCCGCCAGCTCCTTGCGCAACGCGGCCAGCCGGTCCTGGCTCGCCTTGTCCTTCTCTTTCTTGAGCGCCGTCTCCTCAATCTCCAGCCGCATCACCTTGCGCGTGATCTCATCCAGTTCCGCCGGCATCGAATCGATCTCCGTGCGGATCGACGCGCAGGCCTCATCCATCAGGTCGATCGCCTTGTCCGGCAGAAAACGGTCGCTGATATAGCGGTCGGCCATCACCGCCGACGCCACCAGCGCGTTGTCCTGAATCCGCACGCCGTGATGAATTTCGAAGCGCTCGCGCAGCCCGCGCAGAATCGAGATCGTGTCCTCCACGCTCGGCGCCTCCACCATCACCGGCTGGAAGCGGCGCTCCAGGGCCGCGTCCTTCTCCACATGCTGCCGGTACTCATCCAGCGTCGTCGCCCCGATGCAGTGCAGCTCGCCGCGCGCCAGCATCGGCTTGAGCATGTTGCCCGCGTCCGGCGACCCCTCGGTCTTGCCGGCCCCGACAATCATGTGCACCTCATCGATGAACAGAATCACGCGCCCCTCCGACGCCTTGATCTCGTTCAACACCGCCTTCAGCCGCTCCTCAAATTCCCCACGGAATTTGGCGCCCGCCATCAGCGACGTCAGATCCAGCGCGAAGATGGTCTTGTCCTTCAATCCTTCCGGTACGTCACCGCGCAGAATGCGATGGGCCAGCCCCTCCACAATCGCCGTCTTGCCGACGCCCGGCTCCCCAATCAGCACCGGATTGTTCTTCGTCTTGCGCGACAAAATCCGAATGACGCTGCGGATCTCCGAGTCGCGTCCGATCACCGGATCGAGCTTCCCCTCGCGCGCCAGGGACACCAGGTCCGCCCCATACTTCTTCAGCGCTTCGTACGCCCCCTCCGGATTGTCAGAAGTCACGCGCTGGTTGCCGCGCACCGCCTTCAACTCCTGCAGCACCGCGTTGCGATCCACGCCCGCGTCCAACAGCAGGCGCCCGGCCAGCGTGCCACGCCCCTCGTCCACCAGCGCCAGCAACAGATGCTCCACGGACGTGTACTCATCCCGCAACCGCTTCGCCTCATCCCCCGCCTTCAGCAACAGCCGGTTCAGACGCTGCGTCACATAGACTTTACCCGCCTCCGTCGCCCCCCCACTCACCCGCGGCCGCTTTTCCAGGTCGCCCTCCAGGCGCGCTTTCAGCTCCGCCACCGGAATCTGCATCCGCTCCAACAGCCGCACCACCAGCCCCTGCTCCTGCGTCAGCAACGCCTGCAACAGATGCTCGCCATCCAGCTCCGGGTGCCCCAGCCGCGTCGCCATCGCCTGCGCCGCCTGCAAACCCTCCTGCGCCTTCTGCGTCAGTTTGTTCAAATCCATAAAAGCCTCCTCTACACCATGAGAACAGTGATGCCCCAATCACAGCACAAGCAGTGCCAAGACGATGGTTTCATGTAAAATGCTTGTATCAAGCACTTTACAAGATAGAGGGAGTTCTTGAAATGCGACAGATCAGACCGATCGGCCCAAAATCGCACACCCACATTGCGCCATAATGGCGCACCCCCAGAAGCACAACCTCTGCTACAACCCACCCCCAAGAACTGGGGACAGGCAAATTGCGGTTCGCCACAGCGCCACCCGCGGGCGATGGGCATGAGCGGCGGCGGGTGCCTCAGAACGGCAACCCGAGTTCCTTGATCTTGCGCTGGATCGTGCGCCGCGAGAGGCCGAGTTTTTCGGCCACCAGCGTGCGGTTGCCTTCATAGCGCCGCAGCATCTGGGAGAGCGTCTCGCGCTCGATCGATTCGAGCGTCCAGCCCTCCGGCACCACGAACGCGGCGGCGGGTGTCGCCGTATGCAGGGATTCTTTCAGCAGCAGATCCTGTGGACGCAGAACGCCCGTGCGGGACATGACCACGGACGACTCCACGACGTTGCGCAACTGCCTGACATTGCCCGGCCATTCCTGGCGTTCGAGCAGCGCAAAGCACTCGGGGTCCACGGTCAGCACGGCGCGCCCGTGATCTTCGCAGGCCGCCGCCACAAAGCGCTCCACCAGCGGGCGGATGTCATCGCGGTGCTCGCGCAGCGGCGGCAACTCCAGCGTCACCACTTTGAGGCGGTAGAGCAGATCCTCGCGAAATTCGCCGTCCGCCACCATGCCCTCGAGATCCTGGTTTGAGGCCGAAACCACGCGCACATCCACCGCAATCGTGCGCTGCCCGCCGACGCGCATGAATTCGCGCTCTTCAAGCACCCGCAGCAGCTTCACCTGCACCGCCGCCGGCGCACTGGAAATTTCGTCGAGGAACAGCGTCCCGCCATCGGCCCGTTCGAAGGCGCCCTTGCGCTGCTCGGAGGCCCCCGTGTACGCGCCCTTCTCGTGGCCGAACAGCTCGGACTCCAGCAGCGACTCGGTGAAGGCGCCGCAGTTCACGGCCACGAACGGGCCGTTCGCGCGCCGCCCTTCGGCATGCAGCGCCCGCGCCACCAACTCCTTGCCCGTCCCACTCTCGCCCTGCAACAGCACCGTCGCCGTCGTGTCCGCCACCGCCCGAATCTGCTCCACCAGCGCACGCATCGGCTCCGACGCCGCCACCATCGTGTCGAGCCCGTAGCGCCGATGAAAGGCCCCGCTCAGCCGCTTCACGTCACCGCGCAGCCGCCGCGTCTCCACCGCGCGCGTCAACTTGGATTGCAGATCGTCGAGGTCCAGCGGCTTCGTAATGTAATCGTAAGCGCCCTGCTTCACCGCCTGCACGGCCGACGCCACGCTGCCATAGGCCGTCATGATCAGCACCGGCACCGCCCCATCCCGGCTGCGAATCCGCCGCAGGACTTCCAGCCCGTCAATGTCCGGCAGCACCAGATCGGTCAGCACCGCATCAAACTCCGGCCGCGCCTCGAAACAGCGCACCCCTTCCCCGCCCGTGCCGACCGCCTCCGCCTCCAACCCCATGTCCTCCACCACCTCCGTCACCGACAGGCGCCCGTCCGGATCGTCTTCAATGATCAGTATGCAAGGCTTGGCCATAGACAGAGTGTCAATCCTCGGGTGATGAGTGTCAAGGGGAGGCGCGATACCATTGCTTTGCCGGCAAACCCGCCTATAATCCCGTCGGCATGAACGATTCCATTGCACAAGAGATCCAGCACCTGACCGGGCGATTGGATGCCATCATCCGCGAGCAGGCCGGGGAGCGGGTCTTTCTTCACCTCGACCAGATCCGCCAGCTCGCCGTCACGACCCGCCATCAGAACGACCGCGCCAGCCTGCAGGCCAAGCGCGCGCTCATCAACCACCTCAGCGTGGCGGAGGCCTACCAGATTGCCCACGCCTTCAGCTTGTTCTTCCAACTGACGAATCTCTGCGAGGAACGCGCCCGCGTTCGGCATCTGCAGGCCGATGGGGTGCCGGCCATGTCGCTCCGGCACCTGTTCCGCGAACTCAAGAAGGCGCGCGTGACCGCCGATACGGTCCAGCGCTGCGTCAATGAACTGGAAATTCAACCCGTCTTCACCGCGCACCCCACCGAGGCCAAACGGCGCGCCGTCCTCGCCCAGATCTGGCGCGTCGCCGAGCATTTTGATGATCCCGATGAAGCGCTCGAAGCGCTCTGGCACACCGAAGAAGTCCGCGAGAGCCGCGTGCAGCCGCTTCAGGAAGTGGAAAACGCCGTCTTCTATTTCGACCGCACCATCTTCGAAACGGCGGCGAATTTCTACGCCACCTTCGATGACGAATTGGCCGCGCATTACCCGACGGTGAAACGGCAGCAGCACTTCCTCACGTTCGCAAGCTGGGTCGGCGGCGACCGGGATGGCAACCCCTTCGTCACCCCCGAAATCAGCCGCACGACCGCGCAATGGCACGCGTGCAAGGCGATGGATTTTTACGACCGGCAATGTGCCCTGCTCCTGCAGGAAATCACCCACGCCAGCCCGCCCCGCCGCCACACCCGCGACGAACCCCAGGACGGCACGACGTCCTTTCAACCCTATGAGGCCTTCCGCGTGAAGCTGGCGCGGCTGCGCACCAAGCTGCGTGCCGGCAAAGCCGAGCTCGCCGAAATCATCCACACGCTGAAAGAGGTTCAGGCGGGCCTGCGCCAGCGCAAGGCCCATCGCGCGGCCGGGGGCCGCATCCAGCGCCTCCTGACCCAGGCCCACACCTTCGGCCTGCACCTGGCGGAACTCGATTTCCGCGATCACAGCGGCAAGCTCGATTCCGCCGAATCGGAGCTGCTCGAAGAACTCCGCACCATTCGCGACATCCAGAAAGAGCACGGTCCGCAGGCCGCCAATCGGTTCATCCTCAGCATGACGCGCAGCGCGGATGACCTCCTGCGCCTGCTCAAACTGATGGATCGGGCTGGCGTCAGCAACCTCGACCTCGTGCCGCTCTTCGAGACCATCCACGACTTGGAGAACGCCTCGCGCATCATGGCCGACCTGTGGGCGGACCCGCAGTACCGGGCCCACCTGAAACGCCGGAGGCACATCCAGGAAATCATGGTGGGCTACTCGGACTCGAACAAGGACGGCGGTTACCTCGCCGCCAACTGGTTTCTCTACCGGGCGCAGAAGGAGTTGTCCCGCGTCGCCGATGAATGCGGCGTGAAGCTCCGTTTCTTCCACGGCAAGGGCGGCAGCATCGATCGCGGGGGCGGCACCAGCTACCGCAGCCTGCGCGCCCAACCGCACGCCGCGCACGACGGCCGCATCCGCATCACCGAACAGGGCGAAGTCATCTCGCTCAAATACTCGAATCCCGCCATCGCCCAGCGCAACCTCGAGCAACTCACGTCGGCCGTCATCGCCGTGCAATGCCTGCCGACCCCCGATCCCGTGGCCGCCAAACTTACCCGCTGGGAGGCGCGCATGGACTGCCTGGCGCGGCTCTCCTTCGAGTGCTACCAGCAACTCGTCTATCACACCCCGGAGTTTGTCGAGTATTTCTGGCAGGCCACGCCCATCGACCTGATTGAGCATCTGCGCCTCGGCTCACGCCCAACCCGCCGCCAGTCCACGACCGATCTTCGCCAGCTCCGCGCCATCCCCTGGGTGTTCGCGTGGACGCAATCCCGTCACCTGCTGTCCGCGTGGTATGGCGTGGGCCACGCCCTCCAGGAGTTCGAGCGTCAGGAGCCCGACGGCCTGGCCAAACTCCGCGAGATGTATCGGCACTGGCCGTTCTTCCGCACCCTGCTCGACAACGCCGAAGTCTCGCTCGCCAAAACCGACCTGCGCATCGCCGCCGAATACGCCGCGCAAGTCCGCTCACCGGCCGTGCGCGAAAAAATCTTTGGCCTCATCCAGCATGAATACGACCTCTCCGTGCGGCTGCTGCTGGAGGTGACGCAGCGAAAAACGCTGCTGGAGAACCAGCCCGTGCTCGCGCAATCCATCCGCCTCCGCAATCCCCACGTGGATCCCCTGAACCATCTCCAGATCCGCTTTCTCGCCCGCTGGCGCCAGGTCAGTGAAAAGCAGCGCACCGAACCCCTGCGGCGCTTGCTGGCCCTGACCGTCAATGGCATCGCCTTCGGCATGAAGAGCACCGGCTGACCCCATGCACGAAACCTACGACCGCGACATCCTTGACCTCGTCGAGCCGGCTCGTATCCCGACGGCTATAAACCCGCGCCTCGGTATTGTCGGCGGCGGGCAGCTCGCCAAGATGACCGCTCTGGCCGGCCTCCAACTCGGTTGCGATGTCGTGGTGCTCGAACGCAACCGCCATAGCCCGGCGGCCAATCTCGCATCCCACTCGATCGTGGGCGACTGGGACGACCCGGCGGATTTGCTCCAACTTGCGGCGCATGTGGACGTGGTCACGCTTGAAAACGAGTTTGTGGACGCCGCCAGCCTTTCCGCGCTGGAGGCAGGCGGGCATCGCCTCTTTCCCACGGCGCGCAGCATGGCGCTCGTGCAGGACAAGCTCGTGCAAAAACAAACGCTCGCCGACGCGAGCCTGCCCGTGCCGCGCTTTCGCTCCGTTGAGTCGACGGACGCGGTGGCCCGGGCGGCTCGCGAGTTCGGCCTGCCGATCTTGCTCAAAGCGCGGCGCAACGCCTATGACGGCAAGGGCAACGCCACCGTGCGTGCCTTCGACCAAATCAGTGACGCGTGGGAAAAGCTCAGCGGCCATCAGGGCAACCCGCTTTTCGTCGAGGCCTTCTGCCCATTCGTGAAAGAGATTGCGGTCATCATCACGCGTGGCCGCGATGGGGCGATGGCCACGTATCCGCTCGTCGAGACGGTGCAGCGTGATCACGTCTGTCATATCGTCTTTGCGCCCGCGCCGGTGCCGGAAGCCGTTGCCGAACGGGCTTTGGATCTCGCCCGCCGCGCCGTCGCGGCCGTCGGCGCGGTCGGCAGCTTCGGCGTGGAAATGTTCCTGCTCCCCAGCGGCGAAATTCTGATCAACGAACTCGCGCCGCGCGTTCACAACTCCGGGCATTACACCATCGAGGCTTGTGTGTGTTCGCAGTTCGAGAACCATGTCCGCGCCGTCCTCGGGTGGCCGCTGGGCGATACCCGCATGGTCGCGCCGGCCGCCGTCATGGTGAATCTTCTGGGCGACCGGAAAGCGGTCGGGCGTCCAATTGGCATCGAGCAAGCACTCGCCGTTCCGGGTGCACATGTGCACCTCTACGGCAAGGCCATGAGCGGCACAGGCCGCAAGATGGGGCACGTGACCGCCCTCGGCGCAACGACGGATGCAGCCCTCGCCACCGCCCAACGGGCGGCTGAACAAATCCAATTTGGAGAACGAACATGAAACCGACCCGCAAGCCCCCTTCGCCCCTCGTTGGCATCATCATGGGCAGCGACTCGGACTGGCCGACGCTCAAGCCCGCCGCCGAGGTGTGCGCCGAATTTGACGTTCCCTGCGAAGTACGCGTCGTCTCCGCTCACCGCACGCCGGACGACATGGCGAGCTACGCCAAATCCGCTCACGAGCGTGGCTTGCGGGTAATCATCGCCGGCGCAGGCGGCGCGGCACATCTTCCCGGCATGGTGGCCAGCCACACGCCGCTGCCCGTCATTGGTGTGCCGGTGGTGAGCAAGTCGCTCAATGGGTTGGACTCGTTGCTCTCCATCGTCCAAATGCCCGGCGGTGTCCCCGTGGCGACGGTGGCGATTGGGGGGGGGCGCAATGCGGGATTGCTGGCCGTGCAAGTGCTCGCGACCAGCGATGACCGGTTGCGCGCACGGGTGATGGCATTCAAGGCCCAACTGGCCGCCGAGTCGCGCGAAAAGGACCAGCGGCTCGTTGCCGAAACCGCAACGTTCACCCAAGCCTGACCATGGAAATTCTGGACGCCATCCAGGCCAACCTGCTGTCGCCGGCAGTGCTGTTTTTCGCACTTGGCCTCAGCGCAGCCCTGACCAAGAGCGACCTGAAATTCCCCGAACCGCTCTATGTGGGGCTGACGATCTATCTGCTGATTGCCATCGGGTTCAAGGGCGGCGTGGCCATCGCCGACGCCGGCATCGCCAAGGTCTGGCTGCCGGTGCTCGCCGCCATGGCCTTGGGCGCGCTGATTCCACTGTGGACGTATCCGGTGTTGCGCTTTGGGGGAAAGATGGCCGCCGTGGATGCGGCGGCCATTGCCGCACACTACGGGTCCGTAAGCGCGGTGACGTTCATCGCGGCCACCAATTATCTCAAGGCGGTAAACCAGCCCTATGAAAGCTACGCGACGGCGTTTCTGGCGGTCATGGAATCGCCCGCCATCCTGGTCGGCGTCATCTTGGGAAAACTCGCCTCAAAGAACGCCGGCGAAACCTCGGGCGCTTCGTTCAAACAGGCGCTGCACGAAGCGATCTTCGGACGCAGTATTTTCCTGCTCGTCGGCGCGCTCGTGGTCGGGGCCTTGTGCGGCGAGGCTGGCATGGAGAAAGTCGAACCGTTCTTCGTGACACCCTTTCAAGGCGTGCTCGCGCTCTTCCTGCTCGAAATGGGTATCGTCGCCGGCCGGCGGCTGGAGGACTTGAAGAAGGTCGGACCGTTTCTGCTCGGCTTCGGCATCGTTGTGCCGCTGGTCAACGGGGCGCTCGGCGTCTATGTGGGCAAACTCACCGGCCTTGAACTCGGCGGCGCGACGCTGCTCGGCGTCTTGTCCGCCAGCGCTTCCTACATCGCCGCTCCGGCGGCCATCCGCGTATCATTGCCCGACGCGAACCCAACCCTCTATCTCACGTCCGCGCTCGCGATCACCTTCCCCTTCAACATCACGCTGGGCATTCCTATCTACCTGGAACTGGCCCGCAAACTCTATTCCCCGCTATGACGACGCACGCCATGAAACTGGTGACTATCGTTTGTGAAGCCTACGCGAAGGCGGCGCTGACCAAGCTCCTGCGCGAGATCGGCGCGCACGGGTACACCCTGTTCCCCGTCGAAGGCGATGGCGCGCGCGGCCGACGCGAAGCCGACATCCCCGAGTTCACCAACATCCAGGTCGAAGTCATCGTGCCGCCGGAAGTCGCCCAAACCCTGCTGGCACGGCTGGAAAAAGACTTCTTCCCGCGCTACGGCATGATCGCCTTCGAATCGGACGTGCGCGTGCTGCGCCCGCACAAGTTCTAGCCGAACCAG
>CAZWQJ010000079.1:0-17364 GCA_964635825.1 uncultured Victivallales bacterium
TTCCTTCGCGTGTTACACGCGTTTCTATATACAGAAACGCGCGGCGCCTGTCAAGCGAAAGAAAACCCAATGTCTATTCCATGCATGGCAACTTGGACAAGCCGCGCCGCGCGGTCGAGCTCGCCCGGCGCGAGATTGACCGGTTCATCCCGCACGCCGCGCCATGGGTTACATCTGTCGTTGCCACTGCCGACAAGTGACTGTAGAAAATGACGGCCGATCCCGTGGGGGGAATCTTGATCAACAGGCCGATTTCCATCAGGTCGCGCCCGGAAACCTTCTCCGAGCCGGTCTTGTCGAGATCCTTCACAGCATAGATGGCATCGACCTCCAACCCCTTCAACTTGAACCGCATCTCATCGACTGG
Source organism: uncultured Victivallales bacterium (assembly GCA_964635825.1). Lineage (GTDB taxonomy): Bacteria > Verrucomicrobiota > Kiritimatiellia > UBA8416 > JAIOPI01 > CAZWQJ01. The sequence goes on from CAZWQJ010000079.1 coordinate 368, forward strand.
CACGTAGTGACTGCGCATCGCGCACCATCGCCTCAGCCTGCGGCAGCACGGCGGCGATCGCCTCCCAGTAGGCGGGCGCATCCAGAAGCGTGGGCGGCATGAGCATGATGTTACGCAGGCCGTGTTCGACCTCGATGAGCAGTTTCTGCGCCATGTTCTCCGGCCGCAGGTTCGGCCACGGATGCACGGTGTTCTCGGTGTAGAGGCGGGAAACATCCTTCACGATGGCCTTGTGCATCTCCAGGCTTTGAATCAGAAACTCCTTACCCCAGGCCGGATCGAAAGAGGCGTCATCGAACATCCCCTCGCCCACCCGCACCAGGCAGTCAGGCACTGCCTTGAGAATGGCCGGCAAGTCAATGCCATGCTTACGGTCGCCATTGTGCATCACCATGATCCCGACCTGAATGCCGGGCAGGTTGACGGCTTTCATGAAGGCGGTCACCTTCTCGCAATTGAAGTCCATCCATTGCTCGCAGAGCGCGGCATGCTCGCCGGGATTCTGCACAAAACGGCGCAGATCCTCCCGCGTGTACCGTGCCCCCTGCCGCCGGTTGAAGTCGGCGATGCACGCCTCGCAGAAACAGCCGGTGATATTGCTCCCCCAGTTCCCCATCCGCACATCGTCATCATAGAAGACTTTCGTGAACCCGGCATCCCGGAAGACCGTGGTAGCGGCGACCAGATCCCGAACCAGGTTCTCCTCGATATCCGCACAGCCATAGTCCGGCGTCCCGTCGCAGGTGATCCGATACCGCCAGCCTTTTCCCGGCAGGGCCTTCTGATTTGGATCGGGATGCCCGACCGGCTCGCAGACGATGTACGCTTCCTTCCCGAGTCGTTCGAGCTTCTCCTTCGCGGCCTTCAGCAGCCCGATATCCCGCATCGTCCCCTCCGCCGACCGGAACCCGTAGAGCCAGAAAGCGCTGACCCCGACCTTGTCCAGGTACTTCAGCTTCGTTTCAAACGGCGTTGTTTCATCTAAGCCAAGCGACCGCCGGGGGCGGTCCAACTCGCTGGACGACACGACCTGCTCCGCCGTCAGGGCGAAGTTGAACTTCAATCCAGGTGTTTCCCTATCCATTCCCCTTTACTCCTTCATCACCGCCCGCATTTGGAGAGACGGTTGCATGGCGTGAAGACTATCTGATGGACTCCGAAGGAGCAAGCGGCATTCCCCCCATGTCCGGGCAGCAGCGGAGCCGACCGCCGGCCAAGGGCAGCGCGGGATCGCCGTCGCACAGGACCGCGTAAAGGCGGCCGTCGGACGGACAAATCCACGCGGCGGCATGGCGGACGATCCGCCGGCCCAACAGCCGATCGAGACCGGGAAGACGCCGCGTGGCCGTGGCGAGTGCGATGCCGTGCCCCGCCTGCGCGCATTCGGACTCGGACCGCACGGCGAAGTCCCGCCCCATCTGCAAACGCAGCCAGTCCGCGACGCCGCCTTTCAGCCACTCCGGCACGAGCCCGAGACGGAGAAACGTTTCGGCGGGGCCGCCCGATCGGGCGCGTTCCGGCTGGAAGGTCAGCCGCGCCGCGGCTGGCTCCACGCGGCACGCGGTGAGGGAGAAGCCGTCGGACGCGAGAAGATCCAACCCGAACGACTGCCAGTGCTGGAGTCCGTCAGGGCGCGCTGGTTCTTCGTCCACCGTCTGCAGGATCGTTTGCTCCAGCGCCTCGTCGCGCCGATCCGGCCACGGAAAGACGATTTCCACGAGGCACGCTTCGCGTCCGAAGTAGCTTCCGAAGCGCGTCGTGCGAACGCCGTCCGTCCGGGCTTCCAGTCCGTGCCACCGGCCTGCGGTGAAGCGCCGGGGCTCGTCTCCGGCTTCCCTGAGTTTATCCGAGTAGGCCGCCAGCATGCGTTCGAAGTCGGGGGCGGCCGGTACCTGGCGCCAGGAGAACTCGAGCCGGAACTGGCAGCGGTCGGCAAAGGCGCAGCGCCCCTGCGCGGGGTTCCGGGAATACTGCAGCAGTTCCCAGTCGGCTGGGAGACGAAGCCGGAAGCGGCGCCAGACGCAGGGGATTGTCGTATTCGCGGAAATCGTCACGGCATGAACCCGTAGGGTTTGGGGATTTCGCCGGTCAGGAAGTGGTAGACGAAGCCGATGATGATGGGCACCACGCCGCCGAGCATGTCTCCGGCGATCGCGCCGAACATGAGCGGCTTGATCCGCTGGTAGCCGGCCGCGCCTCCGTACCGGGTCACCAGCGTCTTGATCAGCCAGCCGATCAGCAGCGAAGGGCAGAACGCCCAGCCTGCGTACGTGGTGAACCACATGAGGAACATGACGGGGTGCAGGGGCCACCGCGGGAACCGCAACCGGGCGGCCGTGGTCAGCAGAATCAGGCCCAAGCCCGCCGCGGCGGGGATCACCGCGGACTTCATCGGGGAGGCATGCGCCAGCCGCTGCCAGCCGTGGAGCGCCTCGGAGGTTTCCAGGACGTCCTGCGCCCGCAGGCGCTGGATCACGCGGACCGTTTCGTCGAAGGCCGCCCGGGGCACTATGGCGGTAGACCAGGCGTCGGACATGTTGACGCCGCGGTCGTACTGGAAGTAGAGGGTGACCGGCACGGCCACCGCGAGTCCCACGATCACGGCTGCGCCGGCCCAGAGAGCGACCTTGCCGATGCGAACTCCCTGGGTGTCGGACAGCTTCAGCGCGTTGACCACAAACGGCATCAGCGCTTCCCGGGGGTCAACGAGAAACACCGTGGAAAGCAGGGCCATGAGCAGAACGGCCTGCGGCCCGAGCGCCCCGGCGCCCAGGAAGCCGGTGATCATCATGCCGGGGAGCCAGTAGGGCTGGTTGAAGAAGACTCCGGTCTCCGCGAGGATGCGGCTCATCACCAGGAACAGCATGACCATGCCGCCGGTGAAACACACGGCCAACAGCCAGTCCAGACCGATGGCTCGCAGCGCGCCCGTGAACAGCGCGATGCACAGCAGGAACACCCGCGCCGCCCAGACGGGCGTGCGGCCCACGTCGTCGTCGGATCGCAAGCCGATCGCCCGGCGGGCCACTTGCCAGTAGTAGCGCCGGCCGGTGTAGAGCATTACCAGCAGCATCCCGAGGTACGCCCCGAAGCCGAGCGAGTGCTGAATGCCGGGGCCGATCCCGCCGCCCCAGATGGAGATGCCGTATCCGGCGAGCACGCCCGAGACATACGCGAACAGATACCCGCCCAGCCCGAGAGAAAGCGACACGTCGGCGGCCAAGAAATAGGCGATCGCGATCACGCTGAAATAGATCGGCGCGTACAGCAGCGGCCAATCGCTGTACGAGCCCTGTCGAATGGTGGGGAACAGGGCGCTGAGCGGGGAGAAGTCGAGCAGAGTTGGCACGCGGATCATGTGCCTCGGAAACCACCGGCAGCCGTAGTTGTTCAGGTGGATGGCGAGGATCACGAGCGCGCCGATCCAGAAGAGCCGGTTGAGGAAGATCGGGCTGCGTGCTCCGCCCTCGGAGGGCAGGAACGCACGAACGAACGCGGCGAGCGGGTAGGGAAGCTGCTCGTGATCGGCCCATTGCCGGTGCACGACGACGGACAGGGCGATGAGTCCGATCCAGAACAGGAGGAGCAGGGGCAGCCAGAACGCCAGGGGGCGCCACCAGGCCGACCAGGGGATCTGGTCCAGCCGCAGGCGGTGCCCGGGGCTGCCCAGACCCTGTATGAACCCGTTCACCACCGATGCGTCGTTTGACGCGGGCTGTGCCAGCATGACCGGCGGCACGCGCTCGAGCACGCGCTGCTCCTGCCAGCCCGGATCGGTGCGGGCGTAATGATGGGGAAGCACGAGGCTGGTGGTGAACGTGCGCATCAGCCCCGCGCCGGGGATGCAGCACGCCGCCAGCGTCAGGCTCAGCGCCACGGCGATTTCCGCGCCCGTGAGCGGCCGCGGGCGACCGATCCGGCGGAGCAGGGGGTTCACGATCAGCAGAAACAGCAGCAGCGAGCCATAGACGGAGATCGGCATGTGATTGCCGACCAGCAGGGGCTGGCGCAGCACCGCATCGTTGAAGTAGGACAGGCCGCAGATGGCCGCGACGCCCAGCAGCCCCAGTAGTATGGCTCGGAAGCTCATGCGGGTGTTCTCCTTAGACGACCTGGCCGATCCTGATGTCCACCTCAGACCGCAACTGGATCTTCTCCACCATCCCGTCCCGGATCCATAGAATGCGGTCGGAGACCGCCAGCATCTTGTGGTCGTGCGTGGCGGTGATCACGGTGACGCCCCGTTCACGGGAGAGCGTCTGAAGCAGGTTGATGATCTCCTCTCCCATGTGCAGGTCCAGATTGCCCGTCGGTTCGTCGGCCAGGATGATCGAGGGGGTGTTGGCCAGCGCCCGGGCGATCGCCACCCGCTGCTGCTGGCCGCCGGACAGTTCGTCCGGCCGGTGTGTGAACCGTTGGCCGAGACCCACTATTTCCAGCACCTCCCGGCAGCGTGTCAAGGCCTCCTCGTAAGGCGTTCCGCTGAACAGCAGGGGCAGCGCGACGTTGTCCACGGCGCTGTAGGCCGGGATCAGGTTGAAGGACTGGAACACGTACCCGATGTGGTTGCCGCGAAAGTAGGCCAGCTCGCGGCTGGAGAGGCGGGTGAGGTCCACATCGGCCACCGTCACGCTTCCGGAAGTCGGCCGGTCGAGCGCGCCGATCATGTTGAAGAGCGTGCTCTTGCCAGAGCCCGACGGTCCCATGATCGAGAGGTACTCGCCCTGGAAGATGTCGAGGTTCACGTCCTTCAGCGCGCAGACTGTCCCCTGGCCAAGGCAGAACGTCTTGTTCAGGTTCCGGATTGCGATCAGTGTTTTCGGTATCAGTGTTTTCGGCATTGTGGCGCTCAAAATGGAAGTTGAATCACGGCTTTGCCAAGGAACGTCAGGCCCACCCCCACGGTGGTGATGAGTCCCATGCCGCAGGCAAACCCGGCGGCAACAATCGGGATATACCGCCTCCAATTTGCCCCGGAGCGTTTCTGGAAATAGTAGCGCCCCAATAGCGCGCCGATGAACTGGGGAACGATCACGTGCGGCAGGCTCTGGCCGAGGCCCCTGACCAGGCCGTAAATCAGGAACACGGGGGCGCCGAGGGAGGCGAGTCCGCCGAACAGCAGCGAGCCGGCCGCGGCGCCGGCGAGCAGGTACGTGACGTTGAACGCCTCCTCAAAGATGGAGTACTCCCCGAGCGTGGCGGAATACATGACCGACGTGCTCGCCGCCTGCAAATCCCACATCTGCTGCGCGTACGGATAAACGGCGGATGGCAGTTCCGCCAGTCCCCAGATGAAGTTGGAGAACAGAATCGAACTGGCGATGACAATCGGGTAGAGAATCAGGTTCGCCTTCCAGATGCTGGTGAAGCGGGTTCCGGTCAGCTCGCACTGCCGGTAGAAGACGGTCATCTGGCCGTAGTTCGCCATGGGAATGGGCAGGAACCAGCAGGCCACCCCCTTGTACCCGCTGAAAATCAGCGCGGCCTCGCGAAGCATGGGGATTTCCACTACCTGGCCCACCATGCCCTCGAGACGCGCCGTGACGTAGCTGATGAGCGGCGTGTAAACGAAACCCAGAATCAGCATGACGATCATCACGCCGCGATGCCAGCCGATCAGGAAGCCGGAAACGACGATGTAAACGGTCGTCGCCGCCAGGTAGCACAGCAGAATGATCCACGCGCGGATGTCGCCGCGTCCGGCCGGGACCGCGGCCGTCACGGCCGCACGCGCGGCGGCTTCCCGCCGGCGGCGCCGCAGGCTCCCCAGGACCTGCACAAAGCCGGCGACGGCGATGGCGAGCGACACGCCGATGGTGAAACTGAAGTAGAAGTCCACGTTGTTCTTGAACATTGTGGTCACGGTGTCGTCGCCGTGAGTCCAGGACGAGAGCACGTGGAGTTTATAGAGAATGGGGTTGGCCGCCGAGCAGAGAAGCAGGCCGATGAAACTGCCGAGCATGCCGTAGAACGGGAAGACCATACCGAAGATCAGGTTGCCGAGATCCCAGCTCATGCCGGTGGCCACGGCGGGAAGCCATTGCTGGGTGGCGCCGGTGAAATCGCTGAAAGGAATGGGCAACAGCATGATGGGCCTGCCCGTCAGGCTGCCCGAAACCGTGGGCAGGAGCAGGTAGACCGCCCCAAACGCCAGGCCGAGCGCGCCGCCGATGGAAAAGATGCGCCAGCGCCAGTTCCGCTCCCGCGTGGCGTCCCCCCCCTCGTCCGTATCCTCCGCCAGGGCCAGCACGCCCTGCGCGCCAATCGGCGCCATGGGGAACGGAAGCCGCTCCACGTCGCTCGTCACCCGGAAGAGCCCGTAGCCGAGGATCATGTTGCTGAGGCTGCCGAAGAAACTGCCGAAAACGATCAGACCCACCGCCGGGAGCCAGTCTGGATGCAAGAAAGTACGCTGGTCGTAGGAGGGCGAGGTCGCCGCGGGCGCGAACCAGGCCGGTAGCAGGTCCGCAATCCCATACGCGGCGGCCGCGTCGCTCCGGACGTAGAACTGGTTCCAGAGCAGGCCCGAGAACGGCATGCCCATGGCCGCGCCCGCCATGAAGAACAGCACGAAAATCTCCGCCTTCTTCAGTTGCCGCTGCGCGCGGCGGGCCACCTCGATGAACAGGATCACGGTTACCCACTGGGCGGCCGGCCCGATGCCTTGGCCGGCGAGGAGCCCCATGTAGAGAGCGCCTGGCACCATCAGAATAGCGATGAAGAGCGCCCCGGCCAGAGAGGCCCAGTTGAAGCCCTCTTCGAAGGACGAGGGGACTTCCATAATGCCGCGGAACTCCTCGAGCTCCCGGTCCACCCGCACGCCGGGCGGCTTATTCCGACTTGTCCAAATCATGCCGTTCGCCCCATTTCCGCCAGTGATTTCGCCCGGTACAGTTCCATCGTTTCCGGCGGCAAGGACCGCCAGATCAGGAACTGCTTGCGCAGGTCGTCGAGCAGCATCTTGTTCAACCGCCGCCAATCCTTCGGCTGGCCGGACTGCCGTACGAGCGTGATCTTCACCTCGTCAATGCCCGCGATCCCGCTCGGGGCGCTTGTCAGGTCGAAGCTCTGCGTCACCCCGAGGTCGAACGGCGCCGGCGCGATCCACGCCTTGAGACCGATGCCCGAGCCGCCGGGCGTGAGGCGCGCGCCGTGCGACATGAACACACCCAGCCCCGTGTCCCCGTGGTTGTCGAAGTGCTCCTTGAGAAAACTAACCACGCCGGTGATGTCGTAAACCGAGACGGTGAAGGGAAACACGATCCGGAGGATGTCGCCGTCCGGGGGCGGGAGACGCCACGCGCGCAGGATGCCGGGGTTGGCGCTGCGGGATGCCGCGACGGCCGGATAGATGGCCGAGATCAGCACCGTGCCCATGACGATCAGGATGGTGACCACGGCGTTGGTGGAGGAATAGTTCATTTCCGGAACCCGGACCGTGCCGAAGGCGGAGAGAAACGTCAGGGTCTTCATCGCGGCCTGCGCCAGCATGTACCCGCACAGACCGCCGAGCACTGAATAGACCAGCGCCTCCGCGAAGAACAGACCCGCCACGTGCTGGGGCGCGAGTCCCAGCGCGCTGAACGTGTAGATCTCCTTCTGGCGGTCGGCCACCGAACCCAGCATGGTCCCGAATATGACCAGGCCGCCCAGCAGGATGGGAAAAAACAGGTCCTTGACCCCGCTCGCCCGCAGTGTGGCGGCCAGCACCTGACGGTACACGCCGTCCGGCCGGGTGACGGTCACCGGCATGCCGATAATGCGAGCCAGGTCGTCGGCGATATCCGCGCCGCGTTGCGGGTCGGCGGGATAGAGGTGCACGGCATGGAGCGCGGCACCCATGCCTTCGGCGGCGGAAGCGGAGAGGATGACGACGGCGTCGAGGGGCAGCACCGTCCAGTTCTGTTCCGTCTTGGGCGCCACGTCGGCTGCATCGGACTGCGATGCCTGGCTTTGCATCTCGGCGAAATCCACCGGCAGGATCTCGCTGTCGTCCAGGTCGCGCAGCAGGGAGAGCTTCGACGAGTCGAGGACCGGGCCCACCTTCAGGCGTCGGCCGTTGACCAGGATCGCCTGGCCGGCCTGCGCGCCGAGCCGGTCGGCGACGGCCCGCGTGATCCAGACGGTCTCATCGTCCGGCGCGGCGCCGGCAACCCCGAGCAGATCCCGCAGATCCCTGCGGTGGCGCAGCTCCTCCGGGTCGAGTCCCAGCGCCCCGCGCAGGGCCATGGGTGCGACGCCGTCGTCCCGGCTGATCGTGACGGCCCGGGTCTGCTTCGACATTGGCGAGAGCCACAGGCGGGGGCAGACGGCGGCGTCCCGGCTCCAGCGGCCCCGCATAACCTCGATCAGTTCGCCGGGGATCGCGGTCCAGTTGACCTGCCGGATCTGGATGCCGGCGTATTCCGGAAGGGGCTTGAGGAACATGCGGACAATCCCCAGTTGGACGCCGAAGGATGCGAAGCAGAGGATGGTGAACGTGAGCAGGATGATCGTCACGGCGGTGAGGGTGGTGCGCATGGGCCGCCGCCGCATGGTCGAAAGGCCCATGCTCATGGCGGCCAGCACCGTGCCGAAGCGCGATACGTCCGCGGCATGCACGGTGGATTGAAGACCCTGAAGAACCTTCAGTTCCACCTCGAACTTCTGCATGACGATCGCGATCACGAGGCAGGAGAGGACCAGCACGGCAAAGCCGAGGAAGATGATGATGGGCGTCTTGGCGATGGCGAAGGCCGGGTGCGTCGCGAACAGGATCAGGAACGTGAGCAGAAAAATGGCGACGCACCAGGCAATCCGGCTGTAGATCCCGGTCGAGCCGATCAACAGGCGCTCCGCGACGAATGCGAAGGGCACGCATAGCGCCAGGAGTATCAGCACCGCGTGCAACAGGTCGTCGAGGGTGCCGCGCACCAGCTTGTAAACCCGCTTTTCGGAGAGGAAGGCCGAAGCCGCCAGGGCATGGGACTCCGCAACCTCGGTGGCGGATGCCGCCTGCAGCCAGTCCCTGGCGAGGCCATGGAGATCTTCCACGGAACGGTTCCGAATGCCGCGTCCACGGAGGATCGCCAGGCGCGATTCGTTGAGGCGCCAGAGATCCGAGGCCGCCTGCCGCGTGACGTCCCACGCTCGCGGGAAGGCGCCCGCCGGGAAGCCGACGCCCTCCGGCGCCACCGGCGGCGCCGCTTGGTCCAGCCGCGCCGGGCCGTTGCCCAGCGCCACCACCGTGTCGAGGCCGAACAGCTTGATCGCGCGGGTCTTTTCCTCGCTGTACCAGGCGACCACGCCGTCGGCCGTCTTGAAGTAGCCCTTGTCGGGGCTAAGCGGGCTATTGACCGAGCCGTCGAGGACCTCCGTGTCGCCGGGCTTCACCTGTGGCGTCAGCGCCGCGACGCCCGGCCTGACGAGGCCCACCAGCGACCGTTGGGAATCGCTGGTTTCGGCTGCCCGAGCGGTGGCGTACACGATCCGGCCGCGCTCGTCGAAGACCCCTGCAAAGACCTTGTGGGGGGCAGGCCAGCCGGGGCCGAACTCGTAGGAACCGTTGTGGTCCGTCACGACCGTGATCCAGTCCTCGAAGGCGTATATCTTGCGCGGTTGATAGCCGGTGTACGCGCGGTCGGCGTTGCGGATCTGCACGACGGCCCCCGGCATCGGTTTGTTGGGGACCGGGCTGCCGCGGGTGCGACCGATGACGGCGGGGCCGACGGGACGCAAATCCGTGTTGAATTCCGGGCCGAAGTATTCGTTCTGCCGCTGGATCGAGCTTGGCTGGGAAAGCTCGTCGCGATCCGCCAGCGCGCGCGTAAAGCAGGCGACTTCTTCCGCCTGTGATTCGATCCTGTCAAGGTCCAGAGCGTCGAGCGTGTCGTCGGGCGTGCCTTCGCGGGAGAGCGCCTCCTGCACGGTACCCAGCGCGAGGTTGTAAACGCCGCGCCGCCCCAGCACCTCGCCGCTGTGCGTGAGGGTGGGTGCGGCCCAGAGGGCGTCGTACGGGACGAGCGTCCCATCGGCCGAGCTCGTCTCGAAGCCGGCCGGCGGCCGGCCGCCGCGCTCCAGATCCTGCGCCGCGGCGAGACATGCGCCCTGAACGCGAGCGTAAAGGCCGGGATTGTCCATGGCCGAATGGATCGCCGAGTTTCCGCCGATCAGCAGTCCCCAGCGCGCGGTGGTGTCGCCCAGGCTCAGCGCCAGGTGGAGGACCATGAGGTTGTCTCCGATCAGCGTCTGCAGAGCCTGGGCCGTATCCATGGCGCGGCCATCCGCCTCCAGTTCGCCGGCGCGCGCCAGGACGTCCTCGCGCGCCTCGCCAACCGCCGCGGCCAGCTTGCCGGCTGTTTCCGCCGGCAGGCCGGAAACAGCCGCTCCGGCGCGCGCCGCCCGGCTCAGCGCCCGGCGCAGGACGTTCCACTCGTTCTTCTCCGCCTGGAGCGGGGCCAGCGCGATCTGCTGCGCGGCGGCGTCCCGCGCGCCCTTCCGCGCCTGCGCCGGAACCTGCCGCATGGCGGCGGAGCGGTCGTTGAGTTCCGCGACGTGTTCGGATGCCTTCGACTGGATGCGGCGAATCAACTCCGCGCGCGCGGGGCCGGCCTGAGTCAGCGCGGATGGCGAGTCGAGACCCGCCCGCATCAGCTCGGTGAACCGCTGTTCGCGTTCGTGGGACTCCAGCCAACGATCGGGCTTGCGGTCCAGCAGCATCGCGAAGGCGGATGGCCCGGCATGGCCGCGGTTCTCCCCGCCATAGAAGACCAGGAGCACGTTGCGGCGAGGGCGGTCGGGGCCCAGCGTGCGCGCCAGTTTCAGGAGCGCCGCGCAGTTGGCGGCGCCGCGCGCGCCCGGGGTCAGTTCCGGCGCTTCGCCGAAGCTGTCGAGTCCGGCGGCCAGCACGAGGATCTCGTCGCGACCCATCTGGAAGCGGGGCGCGGAGCCGCGAAAGAACGCATAGATATTGCGCCCGGCGGAGCGCTCCCATGCGACTTCGCTGTGAAGCGTCGCCACGGCGCCCTCCGGCAGGTCCGCCTGCGGACCGTCGTGGAAAAATCGGGGGAGGTTCGCGTTGGCTTCGGTATAGTGCGTGTGCTGCGCGCCGCACGGGCCGTCGCCCCGCACAAAGACCACCGCCCGCGCGCCAAGGCGGAATGCCTGCAGCCAGCCGTCGCCGCTGTTGTAGTCCAGCACCGCCACGCAACCTTCGGGCCGGCTCGCGCCGTACGCCTTAAGCCGGCCAGCGCCGGCGTGTATCACGGGCCCCGCGATCCCTTCGGGGGGCGTCGTCGGGGGCACGATGCCGTTGGGCCGCATGGGCCACAGGGGAATGCGGTTCGTCGCCCCCGAGACCGGGTCGGCGATCTCGGCGAAGCACGACTTCGTCGCGAGTTGCGGAATCGGGAATTCATGGACCAGCACCCGGTCGGCTCCAGCCGCGCGCAGTTCCTGCTCCACGTAGGCGGCGGCCCGCCGCGCCGCCTCCGTGCCGGTGAGCCGGTGCGGCTCGCGCGTGAGTTGCCGGCAGTCGCGGACGAACGGCGCGGATGCCGCCCCGGCCTGCATCCCCGCCATCAGCAGGACCGCAGCGCACGCGCGGCCGATCAGGCCTGCTCGGGTGTGGCGTTTTTTAATCAATTGTCGGCCCCCTCTATTCCTCGTTTCCGCCGATGGCGCTGACCCGGACGTCCACCTCGTCCCGGCGCGCGATCCGCTCGATGCGTCCATCACGTATCCAGATCAGGCGGGCGCAGATGTCGAGCATGCGGTAGTCATGGGTGGCGCAAATGATCGTCACCCCCATTTTTCCGTTGAGATCCCGCAGAATGCCTAGAATCTCCCGGCCGGTCCGAAGGTCCAGGTTCGCGGTGGGCTCGTCGCAAAGCAGAATGCCGGGCTGATTGGCCATGGCCCGGGCAATGGCCACGCGCTGCTGCTGGCCGCCGGACATCTCGAGCGGGCGGTGGCGCCAGCGGTCCTTGAGACCCACCAGGTCAAGCAGCCGCATCCCCCGCCGGCTGGCTTCGTCGGGCGCGACTCCGGCGAACGCCATGGGCGTGGTGACGTTTTCCAGCGCCGTCTGATAGGCGATCAGGTTGTAGGTCTGAAAGATGTACCCGATCTTCCGGCAGCGCAGGAACGCGATTTCGACGGCCGTCAACTGGGCCACATCCACTTCGTCAATGAACACCCGTCCGCTGGTGGGGCTGTCGAGGCCGCCGATCATGTTGAAAAACGTGCTCTTGCCCGAACCCGAGGGTCCCATCACCGAGATGAACTCTCCGGTGTAGATTTCCACGTCCACGCCGCGCAGGGCCTCGGTGACCACGTTCTTCTTCACGTAGTGCTTCTTCATCGCAACGGTGCGGATGATGACCCGTCGGCCGGAGTCTGGGACGATCGCCGCGCCCGCGGGGGTGGTGGCTGTGGACGGCTGCAGGGTCATTCGATCCTCATGGCTTCCATCGGGGCCAGCCGGGCGGCCCTGAACGATGGGTACACGGCGGCCAACGCGGAGAGCAGAACCCCCATTACCGCCGCCGCGATCCCGGCAGCCAGCAGATGAAGCGCCGGGATGGCCATCCAGACCAGGGCGCCGAACTCCGCCAACATGCGTGCTATCCCAAGGAGCGCTCCGGCCACGCCGCCGGCCAGACCGCCCACCACGCCCAGCATGCAGGCCTCCGTTACGAAGGACAGCATGATGTACGTGTCCAACGCGCCCAGGCATTTGAGCGTCGCGATTTCGCGGAAGCGTTCGGTCACCGTCATCAGCATGGCGTTGGCGATGCCCACGACACAGACCAGCATGGACACCAGCACCAGCCAACTCATGCGTTCGCCCAGGCCCAACAGACCCCCGGCGCCGCCCGCATCGACGCCGAGCCGCACGCAGCGGTCGAGCGCCGCCTCGCGCTCCTTCAGCCGGGCAAGCGCCACAAGTCCGGCGGCGGACCAATCGCCCGCGGGCTTGGACAGGGTCCCGATCCGGTCTTCGAACCAGGCCGCGTGACGGGGCCGCCGGAGCAGGCGCCACAGCGCATCCGCCGTGATCTGCGCGGGCAGGAGGTCGAGCCGGGCGGCCAGATCTTTGCGGATTGCGTGGTCCTTGAGGGTCTCTTCCAGAACCCGGGTCTGAACCAGCATGGCCGCCTGCTTCGCCACGGCTTGCGCGGTGGCGGCGTCAAACTGCAAGCCGGCGGCGCGGAACCCGCGATCCTCGTCGGCGAGCGCGGCCGGCGCGATCGCTTCCGGCGTGACCGGTCCGGCCGGACGCGAGGCCCAGGCGGCGGCCAGCCGCGACGTGCGGAGCTGCTCGGCGGCCCAAACGCCGAGTCGCTGGCGGATGAGGCTCTCGCTGACAACGTTCATAAGGAACGCGATGGCGACGGCCACGACCATGACCGTCAGCACCGAGCGGAAAAGGCGATAGCGGATCGCGTGGACGGTGAGTCGCATCGTTCGCGCGAATCCCATCGAAGGCTGGTTACGAATCGTGATGGCCATCGGCATACACCATGGCAAGCGCCCCGCGTTGGAGCATCATCTTGAGTAGCGCGGTCACCGACACCCGCGCCTCGTGGAACGATAACCGGTACGCGCGGGCGAAGTCCTCCACGAGCTCTTCCACACTCCTTGCCCCGTCGCATCCCTCCCAAACGCGGCGGCCGAGCCGGTCGAGCAGGAGGCTTCGCGTGGGCGAGACCGCCACGATCCACGACAGCGGCGGCGCCAGCCAGCCTGGCCGCCGGCGCGGCACCGTGACGCGCAGCCCCACCGCCTCTTCAGCGGTCCGCGCCGCGCCGTTTCTCACGGGCCGCGCCTCCAACATGCGGCGCCAGGTTCGCTCAAAGGGCATGGGGTTTGGTCTCCGAGTGGGAACACTTTTTCCAAGGGTAACCGCGCTTCGCGCGGTATAGCTTCAGACGAGGAAATGCGCACGGAACAGCCCTGTATTCTTCTGTATTCTTGTACCTGACCCGTCTGCCTGCACCCGCAAGCAGGCCGCGCAACAAACCCTTTCCTCGTCAGCGCGGCCAACTTTACTACCCTTCTCCAACCGCGTCAAGCGGATATTTATATTTGTTTTTCGCTCAGATCGGCAGCGTCCGTTGCCTGTAAATCGGAGGCAGGGAGACCGCCACACGGGGCGTCAACGGCGCGGTGGCAGGACCGCCTACGCCGAAGCATGGACGGTCAGGCGACACGCCGCCCCGGCCCCATTCGTAGACCACGTCCTTCGCCTGGGTCCAGATACGAATTGCTGTTGCCGGCCCGTCCATGGAGTTGCAACACCGCCATGATTCGCCGCGAAGAAACACAAGGGTAACTGCGACAAAATGTCCAAGTTATAGGCAAGGCCTGCTCACTTCTTCCCCTCCAGTTCCTTCGCCACTTCACCGGCCAGGGCCAGCAGTTTGGCGTCTTCGTCGGTGCCGGTCATATCGCGGATGATGAACCAGTTCATGATGAAAGCCTGGCTGCGCGCTTCAAGCGCCCTTTCGGCTTTCTGCCGAAGCGCCCGGCTGAGCTTCTTCTCATGCTCGATAGCGTGCCGGAGTGATCGCGACGGCGGTTCGATGGACATCAACCCGTCCAGCATGGCGGTGCGTTGGATGGCCCGCTCGACAAACAGGAGCGCCTCGGCCAGTTGCACCCCCTCGCGGAACATCTCGTAGCGCTCGGTCGGCACGGGCCCGTCCGGTCCGGGATAGAGCATGGCGTGGAAGGTGAAACCCGGTCCTGACGGATACTCAACTCCCGGCGCCGTCGTGTAGCCGCCTCGCGCGTTCTTGAACGGAACGAGATCCGCCCCGAAATCGCTGACGCCGTCACGGCCGGCCATGACGATGTCCTCGCCGACCCGGCGATACGTGCTCAACAGCGAGTTGACTTTCCAGTTCCAGCGATAGGTGTCGCAGAGAATCTCGGCCTGGGGCTTCAGCAGTTCCCGATAGCCGCGGACGGAGGGGAAGCCGAAGCTGTAGCAGGTGTTGGCGTAGCGGATCTTCACCCAGGGATTCCCCACTCGATAGTTGCGCATCATGTCATGTGTCAAGCACGCCCATACGGCCTCCGGCCAGACCTTTGCGGCCAGACCTGCGACGTCCTCGGTTGGCGGGGCCTGATTGGCGACCCAACCCAGAGCGGTCACATCCAGCCAGCCGCGGGCCTTGATCCTCTTGAGGACTTCCGCGAAGACCGGCCGCCAGAACGCGGCGGCCTCGTCGGTGCCGAACGCCGGCTGCGAGATGCGCTCGATCGTGTTCGTCGCCGGGTGGAGCAACGGCACCGTCGGCGGCCCCGGCGGTCCGCCCTTACTTGACCCATGCCAGACGTTCAGGCGCAACGGCAGCGGCGTGCCGACGCTCGTGGCGACCATGTCCAGGTACTTGTCGAACACCGTGAAGTCCGGCTTGGCGCTGCCATCGGGCTGTCTGACCCAGCGGAGCACCTCCACATTCGGCGAGATCGGAAAGGCCCCGGACTGGCTCAGGTTCAGATACACCTGCCGCGAGCCGACCTCGGCCATGAGCGCGTGCGACTGGCCCATCAGTTCGAAATGCCGGTCCGACCAGAGCGGCACGTCGTAGTGGCGCGCCAGCGCGTCATCTGCATGGTACGCCAGGTTGTGCATGCGGAAATCCTTCGGATCCGGCGTGGCCCAAGCGCTGACGCTCACGCGCAACGGCACGGGGGTGGGCGGCAGCCCCTCGGCGCTGACCGTCACCTGCCCTTCGTACACCCCCGGCCGGCCGTCTTTGGGCACCCGCACGGTGAACCACAGAGGCGCCACGGCGCCGGCCGTCAGGTTGCTGCTTAATCCGGATCTCAGCACGTAGTTTCCCCGCCTGTCCGGAGTCTCCTTGAACACCGGGATTTCCGCCGGAATCGCAGAGCGTGCTGTCGTCCAGCACCACGGTCTCGTCGGCCGCGGCGGTCGCCGCCGGCTTGTCCGGTTTCGCCGCCGGCACGTCGGCGGCCAGGCCGCCCGCCGCCCCCGTCAGCCAGAGGGTGGCCGTGGCTATTGCGATCAGTACTCGTTTCGTCCCTGCTTTTCTGTTGCTCTGCTCCATATCGTTGATCCTCCTGAGTCGTTAGGCGTTAGGCGTTAGGGGTTAGGCGCTAGGCGTTAGAACTTTTCTTTCTAACGCCTAGCTCCTAGCGCCTAGTTCCTAGCCTCCAGTTCCCGCGCCACCTCACCGGCCAACTCGAGCAGCTTTGCGTCCTCGGTGGCTTGCATGTGGCGGTAGCTGAATCGCCCCCCGACCAGCGACTCGGTCCGCTCGTCCAGGTAGCGGCCGGCCCTCGCGGCCAGATCGGCGCCCAGCTTCTTCTCCGCCAGCGCGGTCTCGATGAACAGGATCGTCTCCGCCGCTTCCATACCCTCGCGGAATGCCTCGAACCGCTCCGTCGCCACCGGCCCGTCCGGCCCGGGGTAGAGCAGGGCCATGGTGCTCCGGCCCACCATCCCCCAATTGAGCCCACGCCCAACCGCCAGCACGTAGTATCCGCCAACCGGTGTCCGCAAGGGGAAGAGATCCGCTCCGAAGTCGCTCACGCCATCCAACCCCGAACGGACCATCTCCTCGCCGATGCCACGGCAGAGCGGCAGCAGCGAACTGTCGTAGAGATTGGCGCGATACGTACTGGTAAGTGTCTCACGCCGCGGCCGCGGCAGGATCACCGGCATCCCCCGGCGCAGGGACGGCCGGGGGCAGCCCCAGACGGTGCTGGCATGGCGAACAATCATGTCGGCGATCTTCATGCCGCGATCCCCGCTGTGACTGGAGAAGCTCCACTCGGCGCCAGGCCAGCTCCGGGCCACATCGCTGTAGTTGATGGTGTCGGGGATACCCCAGCTCGTGCTGAGGCCGAAGGTCGTATGCTCCAGCCACCCGCGGCCTTCGACCTTCTTCCGGATCGCTTCGAACACCGGCTGCCAGAACGCCAGCGTCGGCTCCTTGACGTTGGCCGGATAGAGCGATGCGAGTTTCGTCTTCTCGATCTTG
>CAZWQJ010000080.1:0-17092 GCA_964635825.1 uncultured Victivallales bacterium
GGTAGATCAACCCGCCGGCGCCACCACCGCCGCCCACATAGCCGCCACCGCCACCACCGCCGCCCACCACGAGCACGTCAACCAAGCCCGCTTTGTTGAACGACAGGGATCCGCCGCTGTTGAAGGTGTGAATGCGATAGTTGCCGACGTCGGTGACGCTGCCGCCCGTGCCCGTGAAGGGCTGCTCGACATAGGCGCCGCTGAACGCGGTGTTCACGCTCTCCAACACCGACAGCGTCTGGTCCGCGGGCGTGTCGTAGCCCGCGAGCACGCCATATTGCACCGTGTAACTGCCCACCGGCGCCGCCGCCGCGGACAGATCCCCGCTGCCACTCAAGGGCGTCGTGTAGCCGGCCGGATACGCCGTGATCGTCCAGGTCCCGGAATTCGGCGTCACGTCGATCGAGAGCGTGCCGTAGGTCAGCGCCACGTAGCTGCCGCTGAACGCCGTGTTGGCGCTCGCCACCACGCTGAGTGTCTGGTCCGCCGGCGCCGCATATCCCGCCAGCTCTTCGTAATGCACCGTGTAGCTGCCCGCGATGGCCGCCGTCGCCGCCAAATCCCCCGTTCCGGTCAAGGGCGTCGTGTACTCCGGCGGATGCGAGGTGATCGTCCACGAGCCCGAGTTCGGCGTGACGTCAATTGAAAGCGTCCCGTAGGTCGCCGCCGTGTACGTGCCGCTGAACGCCGTGTTGTTCTGGGCCGTGACGCTCAGCGTCTGGTCCGCCGGCGCGGCGTAGCCGGCAAGCACGTTGTAGTGGACGGTGTAGCTGCCCACCGGAGCCAGCATCGTCCCCAAGTCGCCGGTGCCGCTCAGCGGTCCCGTATAGCCGGCTGGATACGCCGTAATCGTCCACGATCCCGAGTTGGGCGTGACATCGATCGTGATCGTGCCGGGCAGCAGGTAGCGCACGATCACGACACCGTCGCCGCCGGAACCGCCGGTCGTGCTGAAGGACTGGCAGCCACCCCCGCCGCCGCCCCGGTTGGCCGTGCCCGAGGTCGGCGCAATGTTCGAAGGCGAACTGGCTCCGCCATTCCCGCCGCCGCCGGTGCCGCCCGTGATGACAGTGCCGTTCTGCCCGCCACTGCCGCCGCCGCCATACAGAACCGCCGCACCGCTGATCGAACACGATGCCCCGTCGCCGCCCTGACCGCCTAATGCCGCCGCCCCCGCGCCGCCGCCGCCACCGCCCATGAATGGAGGAGAGCTTCCCAAGCCGTTCGCGCCGTTGTTGCCCTGCACGGGCGAAGGCGTTCGGGTGCCCGCAGTCCCGTCGTAGGCCCCGCCACCGCTGGAGCCGCCGTTCCCGCCGTTCCCTCCGGCGCCCCCACCGCCACCCCCGCCGCCCGTGGTTGTGATCGTGTCGAAAATGGAGTTGCCGCCGCCGGCCGCCGTACCTGCGGATGACGTCCCGACGCCCCCGGCGCCAACGGTCACCGTAATCGGCCCGGCACTGACGGTGTGATCCGTCACGTACCGGAAGCCGCCGCCGCCGCCACCACCGCCGTTGTTGTTACCGCCGCCCGCGCCCCCACCGCCCAGGACCAGCACGTCCACGGTGCCCGCCTGGTTGAACGTCAGCGTGCCGCCGCTGTTGAAGGTGTGAATGCGGTAGCCGCCACTCTCGATGACCGCGCCGCCCGTCGCGCCGAAGGGCTCCTCGACATACCATGCGCTGAATGCTGTATTCGCGCTCTCCGCCACGGACAGCGTCTGATCCGCCGGCGCCACATACCCCGCCAGGGCGTTATACTGCACCGTATAGCTGCCCACCGGCGCTGCCGTTGCGGACAAATCCCCACTGCCGCTCAAGGGCGTCGTGTAGCCGGCCGGGTAAGCCGTGATCGTCCACGTCGCCGAATTCGGCGTCACGTCGATGGAGAGCGTCCCGTAGGTCAGCGCCACGTACGTGCCGCTGAACGCCGTATTTGCGCTCGCCACCACGCTCAGCGTCTCGTCCGCCGGCGGCGCATAGCCCGCGAGCGCTTCGTAGTGAACCGTATAGCTGCCCGCAATGGCCGCGGTCGCCGCCAGGTCTCCCGTGCCGCTCAGCGGCGACGTGTACTCCGGCGGATGCGCGGTGATCGTCCACGAGCCCGTGTTCGGCGTCACGTCGATCGAAAGCGTCCCGTAGGTCGCCGCCGTGTACGTGCCGCTGAAGGCCGTGTTCGCGTTCGCGGCCACGCTCAGCGTCTGGTCCGCCGGCGCCGCATACCCGCCCAGCGCTTCGTAATGCACCGTGTAGCTGCCGACCGGGGCCGTCGTCGCGGCCAGATCCCCGCTGCCGCTGAACGGCCCCGCGTACCCCGCCGGATAGGACGTGATCGTCCACGAGCCCGTGTCGGGTGTGACATCGATCGAGATCGTACCCGGCAGCAGGTAGCGCACGATCACGATGCCGGAGCCGCCGGAGGCGCCCGTGACGTTCGCGGACTGGCATCCGCCGCCACCGCCGCCCCTGCCGTCCGTCCCCGGAGTGGGAGCTATATTCGAGGGCGAATTGCCGCCGCCATTCCCGCCGCCGCCCGTGCCGCCCGTGATCACGGTGCTGTTCCGCCCCCCGCTGCCGCCACCCCCATACTCCACGGACACACCACTGATGGAACTCGAAGCCCCGCTGCCGCCCTGACCGCCTACGGCCGCCGTCCCGGCACCGCCACCGCCGCCGCCAGTAAATGGAGAAGTGATCACGCCATTCGCGCCATTGTTTCCCTGCACCGGGGAAGGCGTTCTGGTTCCCGCCGGGCCACTGCTGTAGGCCCCGCCGCCGCTGGAGCCGCCATTGCCGCCGCTGGCGCCGCCATTGCCGCCGCCACCGCCGCCGCCGCCGGTGGCCGTGATCGTGTCGAAAACGGAGTTGCCGCCGGATGCGGCTGTTACCGCGGCCGCCGACCCCACGCCCCCGACGCCGACGGTCACCGTAAGCGACGCACTGAGCGTGTAATCCGTCACATACCGAAAGCCACCGGCGCCGCCACCGCCGCCATTGTTGCCGCCGCCGCCCGCACCCCCGCCGCCCACGACCAGCACATCCACCAAGCCGGCCGTGTTGACGGTCAACGGGCCGGTACTGGTGAAAGTGTGGATCTTGTAGCCGCCTACGTAGTCATAGGAGACGGTGCCACCCGAGCAGTCCGTCGCCCGCGCCGCCGGCAACCACCCCCACCCCGCCACCAGCCCCAGCCCCACAACCACAAATAGCCGACGCCAGATATTCATAGGTCTTATGCCCCCAAAAGCGCACGCAAGCCCGCATCACAGTCCGGTGTCACCCCAACCCATTACAAACCTAATTTTAACGGTTTCCAGACAATCCTGCACCCAATCCGTCCTGCACATTTCCACACTTCCAGCACAATTCCGCAGCGCTCATCACCGGCGCAGCACGGAGGAAGAGCCACGACGAACACGCGACCGTTGCGGGTGCATAGCCATGGCCCCAGATACCGGGTGAGGAACCCGCTACGCGCGCCATAACCGCGTTTTCAGGTCACGCCCGGGTTCGTTCACTTAAACAGGAACTGCGTCCCCGGCCAGCTATAGGTACCGCTGAAGGTAGTGCTCGCTCCCGGCACGGCCGCCTGCGTCTGATCCACAGGCGCCGCGTAGCCGGCCAACGCGCCGTAGTGCACGGTGTAGGTGCCCCCCGGCGCCGCGACCGGCGCGAGGTCACCGGTGCCGCTCAGAGCGCCCGTGTAGCTGCCCGGAGAGGCCGTGAGCGTCCAGGAACCGGTGTCGGGCGTGACATCGATCGACAGCGTGGCCCCCACATACGTGCCGCTGAAGGCCGTCGTCGCGAATATTTCCACATCCAGGGTCTGACTGGCGGGCGTGGTGTAGCCGGCCAGAATGCCATACTGCACCGTGTAGCTGCCCGGCACCACTCCAGTCGCGGCCAGGTCGCCCGTGCCGGTCGTGGGTCCCGAATAGCCGACCGGATAGGCGGAGAGCGTCCAAGTCCCCGCCTCCGGTGTCACGTCGATTGACAAGATGCCGACTGCCGGGTACCGCACGATGACAACGCCGGAACCGCCAGCGCCACCCGCCGCCGTCACCGCCACGCCGCCACCACCGCCGCCGCCGCCGCGGTTGGCCGTGCCGGCCTGTCCGGGATTCCCCGCGTTGCCGCCGCCGCCACCGCCGGTTCCGCCGACTGCCGTTGCCGCGTACTTCGCCCCGCCGCCGCCGCCGCCATACGTCACACTGGATCCGGATATCGAGTAGGCGAGCCCGGCGCCGCCGTCGCCACCCTTGGAGGTGGTGCCGTTGGCCCCAGCCCCACCGGCGCCGCCACCGCCGCCAGCGCCTTCGTTCAGACCCGAAGCCGAATTGCCGCCGCTGTTCCCCTGGCCGACGGTCCCGCCCTGACCATTCATGACGGTGGCGTTGAGACTGGAGCCCGCGCCGCCACCGGAGCCGCCCGTGCCGGTGTTGTGAACGCGAGTCGCACCACCACGTCCGCCCCCGATCGCCGTCAGCGCCGCGAAGACACTATCGCCGCCCGGCCCTCCGAACCCGGTGATGTCCGTGTTCGCTCCCGCCGCGCCGCCGGCACCGACGGTCACAGAGATCGCACCGGCCCCGAGGGCAAGACCGGCCTCATAGATCACACCACCACCGCCGCCGCCGCCGCCCACCCAGCCGCCGCCGCCCCCACCGCCGCCCACGACCAGAACCTCCACATCTCCGGCTTGGTTCAATGTGAACGCGCCACTGCTCGTGAACGTGTGAATCCGGTAGCCGCCCGCATCGGTGACGGTGCCGCCGGAGCCTTCAAAGGGTTCCGCCACGTACACGCCACTGAAGGCCGTGTTCGCGCCCTCTGTAACCGCGAGCGTCTGGTCCGCGGGTACCGTGTGGTTCGCCAGGGTCTCATAGTGCACCGTGTAGCTGCCCACGACGGCCGTGGTCGCCGGCAGATCGCCCGTGCCGCTCAACGGCGTCGTATACTCGGGCCGGTGCGCCGTGATCGTCCACGAGGCCGTGTTCGGCATCACATCAATCGATAGCGTGCCATACGTCGCCGTCACGTACGTGCCGTTAAAGGCCGTGTTCGCACCCGGTGCCACGGACAGCGTCTGCGCGTCCGGCGAGACGTACCCCGCCAGCACGTTATACTGCACCGTGTAGCTCCCCGCCGGCGCCGTGCTTGCGGCCAAGTCGCCCGTGCCGCTTGTGGGACCCGTGTACGCCGCCGGATAGGCGATGATCGTCCACGACGCCGTGTTCGGCGTCACGTCGATCGAAAGCGTCCCGCTCAAGAGATATCGCACGATCACAATGCCTGAACCGCCCGCCCCGCCCGTGCCGCTGCTGCCAAGGCCGCCGCCAGCACCACCGCCGCCACCGCGGTTGGCCATGCCGGCCTGCGCCGGGTTACCCCCGCCATCGCCCCCCACGCCCGAACCCCCGCTGCCGACCGCTACACCGCTCCAGGTGCTGCCGCCACCGCCGCCGGCATAGAACAAACTGGAACCCGAAATTGCGTTGGCCATGCCAGCCCCGCCCGCACCACCATTGCCCGTGCTGCTGGCACCGGCCGCGCCAGCGCCACCACCACCGCCGGATCCATAGTTGGCCGATGCCGAGGAGTTCCCACCGCTGTTCCCCTGGCCACTGGTGCCCGATTGCCCGATCTTCACGGTTGTGCTGTCACTTATGCCCGCGCCACCACCCGAGCCGGCTGCCACCGTGGCGGTGTTGTCGTTGTACATGCGTCCGCCACCACCACCCCCACCAGCCGTGAGGGAGGAGAAGATGCTCGGGTTACCCGCCGTGCCCGTGCCGGTCGGCCCGTTGATGTTCACGCCACCCGCACCGCCCGTCCCCACCGTCACGGCGAACGGGCCCGTTCCGACGGCAAAGTCCGTCTCGTAAAGCAACCCACCCGCGCCGCCGCCGCCGCCCACGTAGCCGCCGCCACCGCCGCCGCCCCCCACCACCAGCACATCGACGACGCCCGCCTTGTTAAACGAAAGCGTCCCGCCACTGGTGAAGGTGTGGATGCGATAGTTGCCGTTGTCCGTAACCGTACCGCCCGTGCCCGCGAAGGGCTGTTCGCTGTAGAATCCGCTGAAGGCGGAATTCACGCTCTGCACCACCGACAGAGTCTGATCGGCCGGCGCCACGTACCCGGCGAGCGCCCCGTAATGCACCGTGTAGCTGCCCACCGGTGCCTGCGTCGCCGCCAGATCCCCGCTGCCACTCAACGGCGTCGTGTACTCCGGCGGATACGCCGTGATCGTCCACGACCCCGCGTCCGGCGTCACGTCAATCGTCAGCGTCCCGTAGGTGATCACCGCATAGGTTCCACTGAACGCCGTGTTCGCGCTCTCGGCAACCGCCAGCGTCTGCGCGGCCGGCGAACTGTAGCCCGCCAGCACGTTGTACCTGACCGTGTAACTGCCCACCGGCGCCGCGGTCGCCGCCAGATCGCCACTGCCGCTGAAGGGACCCGCGTACCCGCCCGGATGAGCGGTGATCGTCCAAGTGGCCGCGTTAGGGGTCACGTCGATCGACAGCGTGCCTAGGATCGCCGAGACGTAGGTGCCGGTGAACGCGGTGTTCGCATCCGGCGCCACGGACAGCGTCTCGTCGGCCGGAGCGTCATGGCCCGCCAGCGCCCCATAGTGCACGGTGTAACTGCCGGCTACCGCCGCATTGGCAGCCAGGTCACCGGTCCCGCTCGTGGGCCCGGTATACCCGGCCGGATGCGCCGTGATCGTCCACGAGCCTGTGTCCGGCGTCACATCGATCGAAAGCGTGCCGCTGCGCAGATACCGAACGATCACGATGCCGGAGCCGCCCGCGCCGCCCGCACCGCCGCTGCCAAAGCCACCGCCGCCGCCACCGCCACCACCGCGGTTGGCCATGCCGGCCTGGGCAGGATTGCCACCGCCGTTGCCACCCACGCCTGATCCCCCGCTGCCGACCGTGGATCCGCTCCACGTGGTGCCGCCACCGCCGCCCGCGTAGAACAGACTGGAACCGGAAATCGCGTTGGCCACCCCGGCCCCGCCCGCGCCACCATTGGCCGTGCCATTGGCACCACCCGCGCCCGCGCCGCCGCCGCCGCCGGATCCATAATTGATCAACGCCGAGGAATTCCCACCACTGTTCCCCTGGCCGCTGGTGCCCGATTGGCCGGCCTTCACACTGCCGTCAGGACTGCACCCCGCACCGCCACCCGAGCCGTACGTGCCGGCAGCCGCCGCAGTGCCGTAAGGCCCGCCCCCACCACCGCCATAGCCCGTGAGCGAGGAGAACTCGCTGTTGCCGCCGACTCCGCCAAACCCCGTGTACGCCACGCTGGCGCCGCCCGCGCCGCCCGTCCCCACCGTCACCGCGTAGGGGCTCGTCCCCACGGCAAAGTCCGTCTCATAGAGCAACCCGCCCGCACCGCCGCCGCCACCGATGTACCCACCGCCACCACCACCGCCGCCCACCACCAGCACATCGACAAACCCCACCTTGTTGAACGACAGCGAACCGCCGCTGGTGAACGTGTGGATGCGGTAGTTGCCGCTGTCCGTGACCGTGCCGCCCGTGCCGGTGAAAGGTTGTTCCACATACGCGCCGCTGAACGCCGTATTCGCGCCATCCGCCACGGACAGCGTCTGATCCGTCGGCGTGTCGTAGCCCGCGAGCGCGCCGTACTGCACCGTATAGCTGCCCACCGGCGCCGCCGTCGCCGCCAAATCCCCGCTGCCGCTGAACGGTCCCGTGTGGCCCACCGGATAGGCCGTGAGCGTCCAGGATCCCGCGTTCGGCGTGACGTCAACCGAGAGTGTCCCGTACACCAGCGCCGTGTAGGCTCCCGTGAAAGCCGAGTTCGCACTCTCCACCACGCTCAGCGCCTGGTCCGCCGGCGCAAGGTAGCCCGCGTGCGCGTCATAGTGAACCGTGTAGCTGCCCACGATCGCCGTCGTTGCCGCCAAGTCGCCCGTCCCACTCAACGGCGTCGTGTACTCCGGCGGATGCGCCGTAATCGTCCACGAGGCCGTGTTGGGCGTCACATCGACCGACAGCGTTCCGTAGGCCGCCGCCACATACGTGCCGCTAAACGCCGTGTTGGCCAGCCCGCTCACCGCCAGCGTCTGATCTGCCGGCGCGCTGTAGCCCGACAGGACTTCATAGTGCGCGGTGTAACTGCCCGCGGGCGCAATGGTCTCCGCCAAATCGCCCGTGCCGCTCAAGGGGCCCGCATAGTTCGCCGGATACGCCGTGATTGTCCACGAGGCCGTGTTCGGCGTCACGTCGATCGAGAGCGTGCCCTCCAAGGCATAGCGCACAATGACGATGCCCGATCCACCGGCGCCGCCAACCGCCGTCCCGGAACTGACGCCGCCGCCACCGCCACCACCGCCACGGTTGGCCGTGCCCGCCTGTCCAGGATTCCCCGCGTTGCCGCCACCGCCCGAACCGCCACTGCCAGCCGTGACCCAGTAACCCGCGCCACCACCGCCACCGCCATAGGTCACGCTGGAACCGGAAATCGCATTGGCCGTACCGGGGCCGCCATCGCCCCCCTTGGTGGCCGAGCCGTTCGCACCAACACCACCCGCGCCGCCGCCGCCGCCGGCCCCGTAGTTCAAGGTTATGTACGAACTGCCACCACCATAACCCTGGCCAGGCGTCCCCGCTTGCCCACTGCGCACGCCCCCGTTGCCCGTGCCGGCGCCGCCACCCGAGCCGCCCGTGCCCGTGTTGTCGTTGTAGGCCCGCCCGCCGCGCCCACCGCCAACCGCCGTGAGTGACGAGAAAATGCTGTCGCCACCCGCGCCACCAAAGCCGGCCACGCCGTCCACGTTTAACCCGCCCGTACCGCCCGTACCCACCGTCACGCTGATAGCCCCGGCGCCAATGGCAAAGTCGGTCTCATAGCGCACCCCGCCCGCGCCACCGCCACCGCCCACGTAACCGCCGCCGCCACCGCCGCCGCCCACCACCAGCACATCCACGTTGCCGGCTTTGTTGAACGTCAGCGTGCCGCCGCTGGTGAACGTGTGGATGCGATACCCGCCCAGATCCACCGTGCTACCACCCGTGGCCGTAAACGGCTGCTCGATGTACACCCCGCCGAACGCCGTGTTCGCGCTATCCGCCACAGACAGCGTCTGGTCAGCCGGGCTGTCATAACCCGTAAGCGTCTCATAGTGCACCGTGTAGCTGCCCACCGGCGCCGCCGTGGCCGCCAGATCCCCGCTCCCACTGAACGGCCCCGTGTGGCCTACCGGATACGAGGTGATCGTCCACGAACCCGCGTTCGGCGTTACGTCGATCGACAGCGTCCCGTACACCAGCGCCACGTAGCTGCCGTTGAACGCCGTGTTCACGCTCGCCACCACGCCCAACGTCTCGTCCGCCGGTGCCACGTAACCCGCCAGCGCGCCGTACTGCACCGTGTAGCTACCCGCAATGGCCGCCGTCGCCGCCTGATCTCCGGTCCCGCTGAACGGCCCCGCATATCCCAACGGATACGACGAGATCGTCCATGAACCCGTGTTGGGCGTCACGTCGATCGACAGCGTCCCGTAGAGCTCCGCCACGTAGGAACCCGTGAACGCCGTATTCGCGCTCGCCGCCACACTCAGCGTCTCATCCGCCGGCGCCACGTGGCCCGCCAGATTCTCGTAGTGCACCGTGTAGCTGCCAACCGGCGCTGTGGTCGCCCCTAGATCGCCGCTGCCGCTCAACGGCCCCGTGTAGCCCACCGCGTACGCCGTGATCGTCCACGAGGCCGTGTTGGGCGTCACGTCGATCGACAGCGAACCTGGCAGCGCATAGCGCACGATCACGATTCCAGAACCGCCGGCCGCGCCCGCAACCGTGGGTGCACCCTGGGCGCCACCACCGCCGCCGCCGCCCCGGTTGGCGGTGCCCGCCTGCGCGGGATTCCCGCCGTTGCCGCCGCCGCCAGCCCCGCCAGCCCCGGCTGTCCCATAGTAGGTGCCAGCTCCGCCGCCGCCGCCATAGGTCACACTCGAACCGGAAATCGCGTTGGCCACGCCGGCACCGCCGGCACCGCCATGTAACGTGCCGTTCGCCCCGGCCGCGCCAGCCCCACCGCCACCACCACCGCCATTGTTGACTGTGGCATCCGAGTCCCCGCCTTTGGTTCCCTGAGGGGCGGTGCCCGATTGTCCGATCCTCACCCCACTGCCGGCCCCGGCACCGCCGCCCGATCCTGCAGCCACGGTGGCGTTGTTGTGCACGTAGGCCTGCCCGCCGCCACCACCACCGCCTGCGGTGAGGGAGGAGAAGACGCTCGGGTTTCCATCGCCGCCCCTCCCGGTAGGCCCGCTCACGTTAGCCCCAGCCGTCCCGCCCCCACCCACCGTCACGCCAATGCCGCCGGCCCCCGCAATCGCAAACCCCGTCTGGTAGACCACACCACCCGCGCCACCGCCACCACCGATGTATCCGCCACCACCGCCGCCACCACCCACCAGCAACACGTCGACGCTCCCGGCCTTGTTGAATGTCAACGTCCCACTGCCCGTGAACGTGTGAATCCGGTAACCGCCACTATCCACCGATGTGCCGCCCGTCGCCCGGAAGGTCTCCTCGGTGTAGTAGCCGCTGAACGCCGTGTTTTCGCTCTCGGCCACCGCCTGCGACTGGTCCCCCGGTGCATCGTAACCCGCGAGCGCCTCAAAGTGCACCGTGTAGCTGCCCACAATCGCCGCCGTCGGCGCCAGATCCCCCGTGCCGCTCAAGGGCGATGTGTATTCGAGCGGATGCGCCGTGATCGTCCAGGATGCCGTGTTCGGTGTGACGTCGATCGACAGCGTCCCGTAAGTCGCCGTGACGTACGTGCCGCTGAACGCCGAGTTCGCACTCACGGCCACGCTGAGGGTCTCGGCCGCCGGGGAGGCATACCCTGCCAGCACCTGATACTGCACGGTGTAGCTGCCCACCGGCGCCGCGGTCGCACCCAAATCCCCGGTGCCGCTGAGCGGCCCGGCGTAGCTGGCATGATAAGCCGTGATCACCCACGACGCCGTGTCCGGCGTGACGTCGATCGAAAGCGTGCCATACAACGGATACCGCACGATGACAACGCCCGTTCCGCCGGCGCCGGCCACGTTCGCCACGTGCGAGCGCGGGGCGCCCCCACCGCCACCGGTATTCGCGGTGCCGTTGTTGCCAATCGTCGCCGTGCTGCTGCCGCCGCCACCGGCGCCGCCACTCCCCGGCGTACCGGAACTGAACGTGCTGCCGCCACCGCCGCCGGCAAACCATCCCGCCGGCGAACCGCCAGCCACGGCAAATTGCGAATACTGCAGGCCGACGCCACCATTTCCGCCGGCCGTGGATGTCCCGTCTGCGCCAACCCCGCCCGCGCCACCCCCGCCGCCGCACCCATTGACGCCCACTGAAACGCCATAGCCCCCCCGGAACCCAACACCAATTCCATTCGCCGCTCCCGGCGTGGGATACTGATAGCTGGCTCCGCCGCCCGATCCGCCAGCCAAACCGACACCGTAATAATTCCCGCCGCCGCCGCCACCGCCGGCCGTCAAACCGCCAAAGATGGAGTCCCCGCCCGTGCCGCCACGGCTGGTGCCCGCGCCGGCCGTGCCGCCTGCCCCAACCGTAACACCCACGGATGGACCGGAAACGGCATACGCCGCCTGGTAAACCACCCCGCCCGCGCCACCGCCACCGCCATGATACTGCCAACCACCACCACCACCACCACCGCCCACCACCAGCACCTCGACGTTGCCGGCCGAGTTAACCGTCAGCG
The DNA here is from genome assembly GCA_964635825.1 of uncultured Victivallales bacterium. GTDB lineage: Bacteria > Verrucomicrobiota > Kiritimatiellia > UBA8416 > JAIOPI01 > CAZWQJ01. The sequence continues at coordinate 11,757 of CAZWQJ010000080.1, forward strand.
TCCCCCCGCTCGTGAAGGTGTGATATTTGTACCCGCCGCTGGTGGACTCCGTGCCGCCCGAGCAGTCCGTCGCCACGGCCGCCGGCACCCAGCCCCACCCCGCCACCAGCCCCATCCCCACAATCACGAGTAGCCGACGCCAGATATTCATAGGTCTGAAGCCCCCCAAAGCGCACACAAATCCGCATCACAAGCCGGTGTCACCCGAACCCACTACAAACCATATCTTAACGGTTTCCAGACATTCCTGCACCCTATCCGTCCTGCATATTTCCGGATATCCAGCATATTTCCGCAGGGCACACCGGTGGTGCCTGGATGGCGGAACTGCACCTACAGGATACGCGAAACGCGCGAAACACGCCATCACTTCCGCCATCTCACTCCCGCGTGACGGGAGCAAATCCGGAACTCAGGAAATCAGGAAACACCCCTGTCACGCGATCCAGTCTCCCGCCTGGCTTTCACTCCAGCCAATGGGCCGCCGGATGCGCCAGGAACTCCTCCAACGCGATTCCCTGGGCGCCAACGAGAAGCTGGCGTTTGACGGGGAAGGCCGTGGCGAAAGCGGCGATGCCCGGCAGCAGGGTCTCGCGCCGGCCGCTCTTGACCTCGATGGCGGTCAGGGATTCGCCCGCGAACAGCACAAAGTCCACCTCCCGATTCCGGTCGAGCCAGTACTGTACATCGATTCCCGTCCCAACAGCGCTGTTGATGAGATGGGCACCGACGGCGGATTCGACCAGGCGGCCCCAGTGATCACGCTCCGTGAGGATGCGCGCAAAGGCGGTATGGGCCAGCGCCGTCATGAGCCCCGTATTCAGCACCTGGAGCTTGGGACTCGATCCGCGTTGACGCACCATCTGGCCTGCGTACTTGGAGAGGCCGGTGAGCAATCCCGCGCCCTTGAGCAGGTCAAGGTAGTGCGCGAGGGTCACCGTGTTGCCGGTGTCCTGCAACTGCCCCAGCATCTTCTGGTAGGAGAGAATCTGGCCGGAGTACTCACACCCGAGATGGAACAAACGGCGCAGGAGGGCCGGCTTGTCCACGCGCGACATGAGCAGGATGTCACGCGACAGGGTCGTCTCAATCAGAGAGTCCACGATGTAACGCCGCCAGCGGTCCTCGTCCTCGATCAGCGCTGCCGCGCCGGGGTAGCCACCGAAGTAGACGTACTGCTCGACGGACCAGCCGAAGGCGGCCTTCATCTCGGAAAAGGACCAGTGCGGCACCGGAATGATTTCAAAGCGACCAGCCAGACTCTCCGTCAGGCCTTTCTGCACGAGCAGCGGCGAGGAACCGGAAAGCAGGACGCGCAGCGGGAGAGCCGCCGCGGAGTCTTCGTCCCAGAGACGCTTGATGGTCTCGGACCAACCTTGCACCTTCTGAACTTCGTCCACGATGAGCAGAGCTGGGTGCACGTGTTGTTCTCTGCGCGTGAGCGCCCGGGCGATGTCCCACTGCTGATGGATCCACGTGCGGTCTTGAAGCGTGGGCTCGTCGGCAGAGGCGTAGTGTGCGGGGATGTCCAGGTCCTTGGCAACCTGCCGAGCCAGCGTGGTCTTCCCCACCTGGCGCGGGCCGGCGAGTACCTGCAGGAAACGGCGGGGCTCCTGCATGCGCTTCAGAAGCGTATGGAACAAGCCGCGCCGATATTGGACTTTCATGCTGCCTTCACCGTTTGCTCATAGTGATGAGTAAAATTACTCCAACACTGGCCTTTGTCAAGCAGTCCTATGCAGGCATACCTTCCGCCACGATTTTTCCGTGGTCGGTACGACAAGCTGCCGGAACACGCCTCCACCTGTTGCTTCCTCACTTCACGAGCAGCAGAACTCCGGTCGGCTCCGGTAACGCCAGGATGGGGAAAATCAATCCGAACTGGATGTTATCGAAGTAGTTGCCACGGAACTCCTGGCCGGCGGCCTGCTCGTTGTTGACGTTTTCGTACCACCCCAGCCAGATGCGCACGCGCACCGCCGCCGGGGGCAGCACCCCCGTGACCGTCGCGGCTTCCCATGAGGAGGGATCGTCATCCGACGCAAAATTCGCGTCGCGCGGCCAGCCCTGCGAACCCAGATCCACCCCGGTGGCGCTGTAGAAGGTGACCAGGCCGAACACTGCCGTATCCACCTGCGGATCGAAGGCGGAGGAGACGCGGTTGTAGTGGAACGTGAACGTGAACCGCGCGGTCCCGTTGGTGATCGCTTCGCGGTAGCGCGTGAAGTCCAGGTAGGGGGAGTCATGCCGGTTGAACACGTCGAAGTGCACGGCGTAGTTCGATTCCCACGGCCGCGTCGTGGTATGGGCCTCCATCATGAGATTCCCGCGCATGGGCCGCAGCGCGCCGTCTTTGCCCACGTCCACATAGTTGTGGTTGTCCCAGTCCCAGACGATGTACGGGTAGCCGGCACGCGGCGTGCCCGCATCCTCGAAATCCATGTTCTCGCCAATGTAGTTCGTGCCGCCGATGGCAACCAGATCCAGCGGAGTGGTGAAGCTGCGCGTGTCGGGCGCCCAGACGTCGCCGAAGGCGTTGGAGGCATAGCCGCGATAGTAGTACGTCTTGACGTCGGCCAGCCCCGTGAGGCCAGCGGCCAGCGGCCCCTGCGGCTGCCAGTCCAGCGGCACGTTGGCATCCCAGCCGGTCTTGTTCGTGCCGCCGTCCTCGTCGCCCCAGTACATCCACACTCGCGTCGGCGCAGCACCGGTGGAAAGCAGGTCCGCCTGGGCCACGGCGGCACGCGCCGTGATCGAGGTGGGCCCGGCATTGATCAGGGCCGGTCGCGGCCAGCCGACGCCGATCGGCGCGAACACGCTCGGTTCACGCTGGTTCGCCCACGCCGCCCAGACCCAGTTCGACGAACGCGCCGCCGACTCCACGCGCACCTCGTCGAAGATCCCGTCGGCCTGCCACGCGCCGTCCCGGCCACCCACGTAAAAATCGAAGGCGTTCGGCGCCAGCGGCGGAATCGCCACCGTGCTTTCGCCCCGCCGGATGCCGTCGACGTAGATGGCGCGGTAGCCGCGCGCCGGATCGATCACGCCCGCCACGTGGTGCCAGGCGTCGAGGGAAAACGCGGCCGTCGAGTACAGATCCTGCCCCGTGCCATTGAGGTAGCGCAGCAGCAGGGTGTGGTTGTTGACCACCCAAAGCCCGTAGTTCAGGGCGCTGCCCGCATCGCCCTTGGCCGCCACCAGGCTGTTCGCGGTCGGATAGGTAACCAGTTTCACCCAGGCCGATAAGGTCACCGCCCCGCCGAGGTCGAGGCTGGCCGCATCCGGCGCCCGCAGATAATCGGCGCCCGCGATCTCTTGTCCGCGGTCCACCACGGCCGGCTGGTCGTTGTTGCCGTTCTGCACGGCGTGGTTGCGATTGGCCGTGGCGTCAACATGGTTAGTGCCGCCGCTGGCGCCGTCCGTCACGGGTTCGCCCAGGTGCCAGACGCCGGCATACCCCTCGGACCACGCCGCCCCATCGAGCGCCTGGGGCGGACGCGTGATCGCGTTCGTGTTGCCCCAGTAGGCCCAGACGTACGTGCGCGGCGCCGCCGCCGGCACCTGCACCCAGACGTAAGACGCGCCAAACGGATCCCAGTTCTCGACCTCGAAGTTCAGCGGATTGATCCCGCCGGCATCCGCGAAGCGCAGATCTTCGCCCCCGGGAGCGGCAAACTGCGCATAGCGGAAGAAGGATTCCTCCTCGCCGAGCCGCACGAGCAGGGGGAAGTTGGTGAGTGTCTCCGCCGGCGCGTAGGTCCAGACCGGCACCTGCATGCGGTGCGCGAAGCGGCTGGCGTCCAGTCCGGATCGAAAGACGGTCGAGGTGGCCGCCCACACCGCGCCTTGCGCATTGGAGGCATGGAGCCGGTAGTAGTACGCCGTCTCGTCCGCCAGCCCCGTCAATGCCCGGCTGACCGCGCCCGTGGACGGCAACCCGAGGAACACATTCGTACCCCACGCACCCGCCACGGTACCGCCATCGTTGGTCCCCCAGAAGAGCCGCACCGCCGTGGGCGACGCGCCCGTGGAGACCAACTCACCGTTGGCCGTGGCGGCGTCAAACCCGATGCCGGACGCCGCCTCCGTGCGCACCAGCGGGTAGGGCCATACCGGCCCAACGCTCACAAACGCCTCCGGCGCCGACTGATTGAGCCAGCAGGCCCAGACCCAATTGGAGGAGCGCGCCACGGCGGCCACGCGCACTTCGTCCAGGCTGCCGTCGAACAGGGACCCCGCCCCATCGTCCCACCTGCCGATGTTGATGTCATCCGTGTCCGCGCCCATCGCCGCCGAATAATCCCCCGACGCGACCCGTTGGCCATCGACATACAGCTTCACCTCATCCGTGCCGCCCGCATCCTTGTCGTAGGTGAAGACCACATGGTTCCAGCGCCCCACCCGCACCACACCGGCCGCCGTCGCCACCCGCGCCGCACCGTTCAAGGCCACGACCAGGCTGTTGTCGGGATCGCCATACGTCAGCGCCCAGGACGTGTCCCAATCTTTCTCCACAATCCGCTCGTAGTAGCTCTTCGTCACGTCCGGCCTCAGCCAGACGGCCACCGTCACGCTCGTCGTCAACGCCAGCGACGTGCCATGCGGCACCCCGATCCAGTCGTCCGTCCCATCGAATTCCTGCCCCCCATCGATCACGCCCTCACGGCCGGCGGCGCTGACGTAATCGCGGCCGGCATTGGTGTGCACCGTCGAATCCGCAAAGCGCGGCGCGCCATCCGCAATGCCCCCCTCCTTCAGGTGCCAGACGCCGGCGTACCCGTTGGTCCAGACGCCGCCAGCCGCCGCCGCGGGCGGCACCGTCATCGCCGGGTTGCCCCACCAGGCGCGCACGGACGAGCCCGCCGCCAGGTTCGGCACGCGCACCCACACATAGGAGCGCCCGGCCGGATCCCAGCGCTCGATCTCGAAATCGCGCGCCATCGCGCCTGCCGCATCGGTGAACCGCAGGCTTGCCCAGCCGAGGGCGGGGTCGCCACCCGCCCCCGACGCGAAGTCCGCATACCGGAAGCCGGGGATGCCCTCATGCAGCACCACGAGCACCGGGAAGTTCGTCAGTTCCTCCGACCGCGTATAGCCGTCAAACGTCACGGTCATGTGGTGCGCCCAGTCGGCCGGATCCTCGTTCTCCCGAATCAGGACCGTATCGTGGTCCGGCACGCCGACCGCGTAGCCCCCCGTCGCCAGCGTGAGCGTCACGGTCTCGTCACCCTCGTTCCAGAGCGCGTCGTCGTGGGGCGTCACCGGGATCACGACCGCGGCTTGCCCATCCGGAATCTCGACATAGCCGGGCAGCCACGCGTAGTCCGCGCCGTTGG
>CAZWQJ010000081.1:0-17004 GCA_964635825.1 uncultured Victivallales bacterium
GGCGAAGTGGTCCGTGTGGACACCCGCACCGGCAAATTCCTCTCGCGGGCGTAGGACTCTACTCGAGCCGGACGCGGTAGAAGCGAATGCCCTCGAGGCGATTCGTATCACGAATGGGGTTCGGCGCGCCGCCCCCGCTCAGCCAGGCCGACGGCGGCGGCCAGGATCAGACCACCGGCGAGCAGGCGCGGCAGATCGGCCGGTTCGTGGAAAAACACCAGGGACACCAGAACCCCGAGGGGGATCTTCGCATTGTTCATGGCCGCCACCGTGGCGATACGCGTGCGGCGGGCGCCAGCATTCCAAAGGAAGAAGCAGACGCCCGAGGGCACGAGGCCCAGGTACAACAGGGTCCAGACCTGCGCCGACGACAGGGTCGGCCATCCTTCATAGAGAAGCGGTGGAAGCGCCGGGAGCAACGCAACCGCCGCCCCGCCCGCGAAAAGCAGCCCCATGACATCGCGGTCCCGCAGGGCGGGTGCCCCTCCCGCGGGAGTGGCACCGGAATCAACGCTGCCGAGCAGGCGACGATAGGCGACTTGTCCGATCGCGAAGCAGAGATTCGACACCTGCAAGAGAGCCACCCCGCGCAGGGTCGCCGCCCACTGCAGGCTGCCGGCCATAACCACGGCGGCACCGGCCACGGCCAGCACCCCCGTGGCGAGGTGGCGCTTCCGCCAGCGCCGGCGCCATCCATCGTCCAGCAGGACCACATACAGCGGAGTAAAGATGGTAAACAGCGCCACCTCATGCGCGGCGAGGTAGCGGTAGGCCATCATGTAGGTGAGATACATGCACCCGTACTGGACGGCCCCCAGCAACGCCAACCGGGCCCGCAGCGCCACACTCAGGGCCCGAACGCGCAGCAGGGGCAGAAACAACAACGCCGAGAGCGCCAGCCGCACGAAGGCCACCAGGAACGGATCGCACCCGACCGACACCAGGCGATGCTTGATCAGCCCAAACGAAAAAGCCCAGACGATGGAGGCCAGCAACAAGAGAAGCATGTGAACGATCCAGGCGCCGCGACAAGCGGTCGCATTTTGTTTGAGCCTGCTTGGGTCTATTGTTAAGATTCGAAGATGTGAAGAAATAGGTGGCCTGCGCCCCGCGTCCCCGGATGCTAGGTGCAGCAGCTTGGTGGCGGCAACAGGAAAGCGTGGGGATGTCGCAATGAGACTGGGAGCGTTCGGGCTGGCCGTGGTCATGGTGAGCGGCATCGTGTGCATGGCGCACGCGGAGTCCTATCTGGTCGTGAAGATTGAGGACCGCGCCTCCCTGACCACCTATCAGGTGATGACGCCCACCGGACTCAAGACCCTGCAAGGCGAAATCCAGAACGAGTTGCGCGTGCACCCCAAGGCGCTCGACAAGGCGAAGCTGGCCTGGGCGCAAACCGACGAAGGCAAGACCAAGGGGTTCCCCACGGGCGCGATCGGCCGGCGGTCCGCCACCGCGTCCGGCAGCCCATTCCCCACCGAAGAAGCGGCGCAGGAGAAGTGCGATCGCGCGACGGAGAAGCTGGCCGCCAAGGCGGCCGATGAGGCGGATAAGCTCGAGGCGCGCCTCATTGCCCGTTACACAACCAAGGACGCGCGCAACGAGAAGAAAGCCGAAGCGGCGGAACGCGCGAAAGAGAAGACTGCGCTGGATGAGAAGGCGCGGGCCCTTTACGAAGCCGAGTTAACCGCCCTGTTGAAGCCGGCGGGTGCCGCCCCGGCCGCCAAGTCCGCAGCGCCATGAACGCCTCCAGCCCCGCCCCGTTACCGCCCACCCAGCGGGCCGCAAGACGCGCACGCTTCGACGTGCAGCTCGACCGGCACGAGGCAAAGTACATTGTCAGACCCGAGCTGCTTCCGGCCATTCGCCACTTCATCCGCCCCTTCTGCGAGCCCGACCCCCACGGCGTCGGCGACCCGCCGGAATACGTCATTACCACCATCCAGCTCGACAGCCCGGATCTGTCCCTGCACCACGCCAAGGAGCACGAGTCGCTGACGCGCTTCAAGTTGCGCGTGCGCACCTACGGCAAGCCCGGCACCAGCCCCGTCTTCCTCGAGGTCAAGCGCAAGATCCGCAGCACAATTGTCAAATCCCGCACCTCCATTCCCTTCTCAGCCTGGAGCGAGGACTTGATGTTCAATCCGCGGCTGACCCTGACCTTCAAGTCCGAGAAAGAGGAAATCGGGTTTCTGGAGTTTGTGCGCCTGGTGCGCGAGATCGGGGCGCGCCCGATCGTGCTGATCCGCTACACGCGCGAGTCCTACTTCAGCACGCAGGACCGTTACGCGCGCGTCAGCTTCGACCGCCGGCTGATGTACCAGCCAACCGACTCGTGGACCAATTGGGGCGAGGGACGCCGCTGGTACTGCATGGACACTTCCCTGGCCCAAAACAAGCAGTACAACTTCTCCGGACTGGTGATGGAACTCAAGACCCTGAGCGACACGCCGCGCTGGATGATCGACCTGGTGGAGCACTTTGGCCTTGTGAGGACCGGCAACTGCAAATATTGTACAGCGGTTTGGCAGGAGTCGCTATTCCGGGGCAGCCCGATGCTCGCGCCCTACGCCATGGACCTGCTGCAGTTCTAGGACACGCGCCTGATGGAAGAGGTTCACCACCGTGGATGATTTTCTGACAGTTTTCGGCACCGCCCGAATCATGGGCGTAGAGCAGATCCTGGCCGGGTTGCTCCTGAGCTTTGTGCTCAGCTCCGTCTACGCCACGGTCTACCGCTGGAGCTTCACCGGGATGTCCTACTCGCGCTCCTACGTCCACACGCTGGTCCTCGGCGGCATGATCGTCAGCATGCTGATCATGGCCATCGGCAACAACCTGGCGCGCGGCCTCGGCATCCTCGGCACGCTGGCCATCGTCCGCTTTCGTACGCCGATCCGCGACCCGCGCGACATGGTCTTTCTGTTCGCCAGCCTGGGGACGGGCATCGCCTGCGGCGCCGCCACCTACGGCGTGGCCATCATCGGGACCCTCTGCATTTGCACGGCCGCACTGCTTTTGAACTGGTCGCCCTTTGCCTCGCGGCGCGAGTACGAAGGCCTGCTGCGCTTCATGATCCCGATGAACTCGCCGTCGGAAGGCGCGGTGCAGGCGGCCATGCAGGAATGCTGCTCGGGCTTCTATCTCATCGCCATGCGCGAAGCCGTGCAGGGCGACATGATCGAGTACTCCTACCAGGTGCGCCTGCTCGATCCCTCCTACCAGACGGACTTGGTGGAGAAGCTGCACGGCATCCCCGATGTGACCGATGCGAACCTGCTCATGCAGCGCACGACGGTCGAGCTCTAGCGGGAGGCAGACCCCATGCATGCCAAATCCAGCAACTTCCGGCGGCCGACGCTGTGGAAGCACCCCCAGGTGCTCTGGCGCCGCCTGCTGCGCTCCTGGCCACTGCTCCTCTGGTTCGGTGCCATCTTCATTGTCATCATGCTCTATCAGGGTTCGACGAAGCTCTCCGGCATCATGGGTGCGGTCGAGACGCTGGTAGAGCCGATTGCGCCGCTGGAGACCGCCCGCCTGCTGACCATCAATGTCACCATCGGCCAGCGTGTACAGGCTGGCGACGTCGTCGCCATGATGGACACCCTCATGTTCGATGCCAAGGCGGCGATCGACGAAGCCCAGATGATTGAGGTCGAAGGCACGGTGCAGGATTACCAGCAGCGCATTCTGGAATTCGTGCACGATTTTGAGAGTGCCACCAGCCAGGCCCAGTTCGACTTGGAGAGCCAGCGCCTGAATCAGTCGCGCGACGAATCGGTGCTGGCGGTGCTGCAGCAGGAGTTGGCAAGACTCGAAGAGCTACGCAGCAAGGGCCTGGTGAGCGACGGCGAATTGGCCGGGCTACGGCCGGATATCGCGGCGCTGGAACAGACCGTGGCCGCCTACCCGGAGATCATCACCATCCACCAGCGCCGCTACGACGGCGCCCGGCAGGATGAAGCCGCCATGCGCAATCTGCTCGCGGCCGATGCCGAGGACAGCGCCGAGGATGTCAACGTGCTGGAGACCATCCAGGAAATGCGCGCGTCGATGGCCGAGATCATCCGCACCAGCCGGCAGCGCCGCGAGATCCAGCGGAATGGGTACACCTTGCGCGCCGGCAGCACCGGCATCGTCTCGCGGATTGAGCACAGCCCTGGGGATGTGATCCCCGCGGGCGAACCCATCCTGCGCATCGTCGCCGAAGCCCCTCAGCGCGTGATCGGATTCCTGCCGGAGATCCATCTGGGCGATGTGAATGTGGGCGACAAGGGCACCGTCTGGCGCCAGACAGGCGATGCGCGCGGCATCGTGTCGATTGTGGATTCCATCGCCCCGGAAATTGAGGCGTTGCCCGGCCGCGTGAGTCCGATACGCGGAGAGCCCCTGCGCGGGCGGCGTATCGTCTTGCGCCTGGAAGGCAAACACGACTTGATACCGGGCGAGACCGTTCGGGTTCAGTTTGCCCGCGAAAGCCCCTTTTGGTGGGCCGATCGGTACCTTGGGGAATAGCCATGCGACGCCTCCACGACCACAACCCCATTTCGACCGAGCGGCTCGGGGGGCCATCCTGCGGCGCTCTGCCGTTTGGGCTGGCCGCCCTGCTCGCCGTCGCGGGCTGCCGCTCCATGGCGCCGGACGCTCGCATGGCCGAGCGCCTCCAGGAAATCAACCGCACCTCCGTGGAACTCCCGGATACGGCTTACCGCGGCCCGCTGACGCTGGCCGCCGCCATCGAGCGCGCCACCGCCGCCAGCGAGGACGTCGCCATGCTGGTGGCCTCGGTGGAAGTCGCCTCCAAGGAAAAACTGGTGGCCGGGGACTGGAAAGACCCGGAACTGCGGCTGTCCTATGGGGAAGCGGACGATGACGGCTCGCGCTCGAAGCTGGTGACCCAGTCGCTGCCGGTAGGCGCGCCGGGAACCACCCTCGGTGGCGGCCCCGAGGCAGCCACCTCCACGCAGACCTCCAGCGGCTACGATGTGGCCCTGCGGGTGTTCCCGCAGAATCCCTGGGCCCGGCGCCAGCGCGTCTCGGCCGGAACCGCCGGCATCTACGCCTCCGTCGCCGACCTGTTGGACGAGCAGTGGCGCCTCGAAAACAACGTGCGCCGCCTCTTCCTCCAGATTCACTATCTGTCCGAACGGCTGGAAGCGCACCGCGAGTTGACCGAGGTCTACCGCGAGGCCCTGCGCATCTCGCAGGAACTGGCCGACCAGGGCCATGGCACCGTGGCGGACGTGATGTCGGCCTCGCGGCGCTATCTCGAAGCGCTCTCCGACCGCGACCGAACCTTGCGCGACTTGGACGCGGCGCGGCGCGAACTCGCCTCCATGGTCGCGATGCCCTTCGATGACATCCATGTGGTGATCACCCCCGATCTGCTGGCCGATCTCCGGATCGACGGGATCGACGCGGAGTTGCTCGAACAGAAGGCACTCAACCAGCGGCGCGATCTCTCGGCGCTCTACTGGCGACGGGCGCAGGCGGAATCGGCTTGGCGCGAGATGCGCGCGTCGCGCACCCCCTGGTTCTCGTACGTCCAGGCCTCGTACGGCCAACGAGACAGCGAGAGCGACGAATCCGCCAGCGAAACCGATACGAGCCTGTCCGGCATCACGCGGCAGGAGGACACCGTCGAGAGCTCGGAAAGTTCGCGCGACGAGTGGCGCGTGGATGCGGGCATCACGCTTCCGATCTTCCCGGGCAGCAACCACGAAAGCGCCTTGCGCTTCGCGGAGTACCGCCGCGCGGAGCTGATGGAAGCGAAGGCCAAGGAGCGCGCGCAGCGCGAGATCATGGATGCGCTGGCGGGCGTCAAGGCGGCCGTGGCGGCGCGTGAGCGCTACCAGCGCGAAACGCTGCCCGTGACCAAGGACATGGAGGCGATGCTGGTGCGCGTGCAGGCCCAATCCGGCCTCGACCCCATCGAGACCGCCCGGCTGCGTGAACAGATTCTGGAAGCCCGGCGCATCGAACTTGAAGCCGGCATGGGATTCCATCTGGCCGTCGTCTCCCTCGAGGAAGCCATCGGCATGCGCCTCAACGACGTGCTGAACGTGCCGGCCGCGAAGTAAGGCGGGCCACGTTTCTGGAGCGCGAGGCTGCGCCGAGCGACCGATCGGCCGGCTACAGATCCTTCACGACCTCGCGCAGGAATGCGGCCACGTCGTCGCGCAGGTCCGGGCGCATCAGTGCGAAAGAGACGTTGGTCTTGATGAAATCGAGCTTGTTGCCAATGTCGTGACGGCGCCCCTCGAATCGCAGGCCGTACATGGCCCGCGACTTCACCAGCAACCGCATCGCATCGGTGAGTTGGATCTCGTCGTTCTTGCCACGCGCCGTATTCAGGATGTGGTCAAAAATCTCCGCGGTCAGCACGTAGCGGCCCGCGATGGCCAGGGTCGATGGCGCTTCTTCGACGCTGGGTTTCTCCACAAAATCCTTGATCAGGTACACGTTGGGCGAGATCTCGTGGCCGTCGATCACGCCATAGCGGCCGACCTTCGCGCGATCGACGTTCTCCAGTGCCACGACGGACTCGTGGTAGCGCTCGAACAACCGCACCATCTGCTTCGTCACCGGCTCCGGGGACTCGATCACCGTGTCCCCCAACAGCACCGCGAACGGCTCGTTGCCCACATGATGCCGCGCGCAGGCCACCGCATCCCCGAGCCCCCGCAGTTCCCGCTGCCAGACGAAGTGCACGTCCGCCAGGTTGGAGATGTTCCGGATCAGCTCAAGTTCGGCCTGCTTGCCCTTCTCTTCCAGCTCCCGCTCAAGTTCGAAGTTGCGGTCGAAGTGTTCTTCGATCGCGCGCTTGCCTTTGCCGATCACCATCAGGATGTCCGTGATGCCGGAGGCCACGGCCTCCTCCACCACGTACTGAATCACCGGCGTGTCGACGATCGGCAGCATCTCCTTGGGCTGCGACTTCGAGGCGGGCAAAAAGCGCGTGCCGAAACCAGCAGCCGGTATCACGGCTTTACGGACGGTCGTCATCATCCACCGGGGTTGCGATTTGGGGTTGAAATACCTGGATGCCCTGGAGCCCCAGGGTGTCGCTCAGACGCTCGAACATGGCCGCATCGCGGTAGGTGCCGACGATGGCGCCGCCGGACCCCGTGAACTTCGCGCTGGCGCCGACGCGGCGTGCGGCTTCGACCATGCGCAAGTTGCCTTCACTGACGTGACTGACCCGGCGGCGGCGATCGAAATTGCTGTCCAGCAGCGGCCCGATCTCGTCGCGGCGCCGCTCCAGCAGCGCGGCGCGAACCCGGTCAGTCAGGCTGGCCCAGAAGGCGATGGCGGCGACCACATCGGCATCGCCCTGGCGGAAGCGTTCGCGCAGATCGTTGTGGTAGATCTCGGACCCTTCGGCGAGGTCGGTGCGGTAGGCGATGTACAGAGGCGGCAGCAACGCGGGATCGATGGGCTCGTACCGCCCCACCCCGTGCTGCTTCATGTGGGCCTCGTTGAAATCCATATACACGACACCCTGATACGCCTGCGCGACACGATCCTGCAGCCCCGCCGAGATGTGCAGTTCCTCGGTTTCCACCGACAGCACGAGATTGGCCAGGACCGGCCTGGGGATGCGAACGTTGTAGAACGCCTGCAGGGCGCGGAAGCAGGCCGTGATGATCGCGCTCGACCCTGCCAGCCCGACCAGATGGGGAATATTCGATCGGTAGCGGATACTGAAGTTGCGGTCGTGCAGGGTCAGGCCTTGCGCATCCGCATAATCGCAGAAGCGCTTGATGGCGGCCTTGAGCAGGCGGATGCCCCCGTAGTACCCGTAGCTGCGCACATCCGCCGTCAGTTCGCGAAGGCCGCCGAAGCAGGTGTGGTCGCGCTCGTTCCCCTGAATCTCCAGCTCGGGGCTTTCAAACAGGGTCACCTCCGCCTGGAAGTTCGTGAAGGCAAAGGCGATGGTCTTGCCGTGAAACCCATCGGAGGGGTTGCCGACCAGACCGGCGCGTGGAAACGCCTGGGTGTGAATGATCATCGCGGGGGGAACGCCTTCTCTCGTCGCACGGTACTCACCGGCCGAGTGCGGACAGCCATTCCTGAACCGAGGCCGCGTCCCTGTCGTCCGGAGCCAGTTCCAGGAACTTCTGGTAGTGGAGACGCGCCTTGTCCTTCCGGTGCAGATCGTCATCGTACAGAATGCCCAGATTGTAGTGCACGCCGGCGTCATCCGGCTTGATGGCCAGCGCGCGCAGGAACTCCGCCTCGGCGCGGTCGAACTGGCGGGCCGCCTTGTAGACGCAGCCCATGTTGTAATAGCTGCGCTGCAGCTCCAACTGGTGCCGAAGTTCCTGGCTCGCCAGCGCCTGGCGCAACCGCACGATCTCCGCACGCGCCTGCTGCAGTTCCGCCGACTCCCCACGCGGGGTGACGACCGGCACGGGTGCCGCCACCGCGGGGGCCGCCTCGATCTCCGGCGTCACGGGCATCACGCGCGATCCGCTCAGGAGTTCCTGATCCGCCATGCGCTCCAGCTTCAGAATTTCATCGATCTCGTCGGCGTCCTCGGCGCGCGCGGCCATGCCGCACCAGGCGACCCCGACCAGGGCCAGCCGCACCGCCACGTTCATCATTCTCTGCCTGTTCATGCTCGGATGCCTCCGACGGTAACGGTAGCGGACACTTCACGCATTCCATGCGCGCGGAATGCTGATATAGTAGCCACCCGACGTCACAATGCAACACCGAAGGGACGCAGGCCGGTATCGGCCGGGCACCGTCTACCGAGCCTCGCATGCAGGTCTACCTCGATCACAATGCCACGACGCCGCCCGCCCCCGCCGTGGTGGACGCCATGCTTCCCTTCCTACGCGAACGTTGGGCGAACCCCGCCAGCCTGCACCGTGCCGGCGCCTCCCTGCGCCGCGACCTCGATGCCGCACGCCGGCAGACCGCCGGCCTTCTGGGCGCCGACCCCGCCGAGATCGTCTTCACCAGCGGCGCCACCGAAAGCAACAACCAGGCCATTGCGGGGGCCTGGGAGGCCGCCGGCCGGGCGCTGCGTATCATCACCACGACCGTCGAGCACCCCTCGGTGCGAAACCCTTGCCACCATCTGCGCGACCTCGGCGCCACCGTCGTGGAGATCCCCGTCGATCGCGGTGGCGCGCTGGACCTCGAGGCCCTGCGCCGGGCTCTGGCTGCGGGACCGGCGCTGGTCACGATCATGGCGGCCAACAACGAAACCGGCGTGATCTTCCCGCTGGCAGAGATCGCCGCGGCCACGCAGGCGGCTGGCGCGCTGATGCATACGGATGCCGTGCAGATGGCGGGCAGGCTGCCGATCGACCTGCGCGCGCTCCGCGTGGATCTGCTCTCGCTCTCCGCTCACAAGTTCGGCGGGCCGAAGGGCGTAGGGGCGCTGTTCCGGCGCCGCGGCACCCGCCTCGAGCCCCTGCTGCGCGGCGGCGCCCAGGAAGGCGGGCTGCGCGGCGGCACCGCGAATGTGCCGGGGATCGTCGGCATGGGCCTCGCCTGCGCCCTCGCCCAGGAGCACCTCGGCGCGATGGGCACGCGCGTGCGCGCCCTCCGCGACCAGCTCGAGGCGGGCCTGCTGGCGCGCTGCCCCGACGCCATCGTGCACGGCGCGGGCAACCGCCTGCCCAACACACTCAACATCCGCTTTGGCGGCGTCGAGGGCGAATCCCTCCTCTACCGGCTGGACGATGCCGGCATCGCCGCCTCATCGGGTGCCGCCTGCAGTTCCGGAACCATGGCCCCCTCCGCCGTGCTCCTGGCCATGGGCGTCCCCGCGCCGGAGGCCGCCCGCGCCATCCGCTTCAGCCTCGGTCGGGAGAACACCGCCGCCGAAATCGCGTACACGATCGAGCAGACGGCCAGCCTCGTCGCCACGCTCCGCCGGCGGCGTTAATGCCCTGCAGCGGGGCGCGCTTGCATACGGAACGATCGTTCCGCTATACTGTGGCATGCAAACCGCCCCCCTCACCCTGGCCTCCTACCCGCGCGCCATCGTGCACCTCGATGGGGACGCATTCTTTGCCTCGGTCGAGCAGGCCCTGGTGCCCGCCCTGCGCGGCAAACCGCTCGCCACCGGCCGGGAGCGCGGCATCATCGCCTGCGCCAACTACGCGGCCAAAGCCGCCGGCGTGAAGCGCGGCGTGCCGCTGCACCTGGCCAAGCGGCTCTGCCCCGCCCTCATCCTTGTGCCCAGCGACTACGAAAGCTACAGCCTCTTTTCCAAGCGCATGTTCAACATCATGCGCACCTTCACCCCGCTCGTGGAGGAATACTCCATCGACGAGGCCTTCGCCGACATCACCGGCATGCGGCGCGTCTTTCACTGTTCCTACGAAGAGATTGCGCAGCGCATGAAGGCGCAGGTCCAGCGCGAGTTGGGGATCACGGTCTCGGTCGGGCTGAGCGCCTCGAAGTCCCTCGCGAAGCTGTGTTCAAAATTCCGCAAGCCGGATGGGTTCACGGCCGTGAGCGGCCGGCACATTCATCTGCTGCTGGCGCGCACGCCGCTGGCCAACGTCTGGGGCTTCGGCCCCAACACCGTCAGCCTGCTGCAGAAGCACGGCCTGGTCACCGCGCTCGATTACGTGCAGCGGCCCGAAGGCTGGGCCGCGAAGCTGCTGCACAAGCCGGGGCGCGAGATCTGGCACGAGCTGCGCGGCAATGCCATCTGGGACGTCAGCCCCGAGGAAAAGACGGACTACGCCACGATCATCAAATCCAAGACCTTTTCGCCGCCGTCGCGGGACCGCGAGCTGGTGTTCGCCAAGCTGGTGCGCAACATGGAGGCGGCGCTGGCGAAGGCGCGCCGCTTCCGCCTGCGCCCCCGGCTCATTGCGGTGGTGCTGCGCCACCAGGATTTTCGCCACGACGGGCTTGAAGCGCGCCTGAGCCGCGCCACCGCCATCACCCTCGAGCTGCTCCCGCTGGTGCGCCACCTCTACGAACAGGTCGTGCGCGACGGCGCGGAGTACCGGGCCACCCTGTTCATCCTCGGCAACCTCGAACGCGACGTGGCCGAACAATTCGAGTTCTTCGAGGACCGCCCGCGCCTGGATCAGGTGCGACAGCTTACCCAGGCGGTGGACGCCATCAACCGGCAGTTCGGGCGCCACGTCATCGGATCCGGCACCGCCCTGGCCATGGCCCGCAAACCGGTGCACGCGCGCGATGCCGACCCCGCCCGCCGCGCCGCCCTCGCCCTGCGCGGCGAATCCGCCGCCCGCCGCCTCGGCATCCCGCGGCTGGATATCAAGGTATGAAGCGCCGGGGACCGAAGATGAACCGCAGATTAACGCTGATGGACGCTGATCCTGATCTGCGTTCATCCGCGTTCGTCAGCGGTTCAGTCCCTTCCGGTCTGAACCGGATCATTCCGGCCAGCCGAACCAGCCGCGGCGGCGGCGCGCGGGGCGTACGGCGGCCGCCCCTCCTTGACCAGGTCGACCTGCTCGTCCGGGGCGATGGGATAGTCGAAGATCTCGGCCAACACGATTTGCAGCTCCGGGAAGGCCACGCTCTGCAACGTGTCTTCGCGACCGTAGGCCTTCGACAGCCGGAACGAATTCCCATCCAAAACGTACACCTCCGCAAGCCACGGATACGGCGTGATGAGCCACACCTCCCGGACCCCGCTGCCTGCGTACAGGTTCATCTTGCGCACACGGTCATGAACCAGCGTCGATGGCGACAGGATTTCGACCACAAGCGCGGGGGCGCCCTCGATATGGGTGCGCTTCAACTGCTCCGGGTTGCAGACCACCACCACGTCCGGTTGCACCACATCCTCTTGAGACAGCCGAACATCCGTGGGCGCCGGAAACACCGTGCAGCGGCGGCCGCGGAAATAGATTTCCATGGCGGCCGACAGTTTCACCACGATGCTTTGATGACGAAGGAGTGGTGCCGCCGACATATCGAACGGCTCACCGCCGATCAGTTCCCAGCGGCGCTCATCGCCCCAAGTCCGATAGTCATCCCAGGTGTAACGGACTCCCTTGCGTGGTTCGGGCGAACTCATGGGAGAACTTTACCCCCGCCGCCGCCGGCGACGCAAGCGGATCCCGGCCCTCCCCAATCCGCCGTGACAACGTCCTCCGGGCGTGGGAGAATTGCGCCCACTTTCTGACGACAACGCGACACCAGCCAGGAGCGCACATGTACAGGATCGGGATCGACTTTGGCGGAACGAAGATCGAGGGGATCGCGCTGGATGCCGCGGGCCGCGAGCATGCCCGCATTCGCATTCCGACGCAGCAGGAACTTGGCTACGAGTCGATCGTGCAGCGCATCGCCGGGCTGTGCCGCGACCTGGCCGCGAAGGTCGGCAACCCGCCGCACACGATCGGCGTGGGCATCCCCGGCGCACTCTCCACCAAGACCGGGCTCGTGAAGAACTCCAACACGGTCTGCACGATCGGGCGCCCGCTGAAGGAGGATATCGCCTCCGCCCTCGGCCGCCGCATCGGCATCATGAATGACGCCAACTGCTTTGCCATGGCCGAGGCCATCTACGGCGCCGGCAAGGGCAAGAACATGGTCTTCGGCGTGATCATGGGCACCGGCTGCGGCGGCGGCATCATCTACAAAGGCGAGGTCATCAACGGGCTGATGTCGGTCGCCGGCGAGTGGGGCCACATGTCGATCGATCCGCAGGGCCCGATGTGCTACTGCAAGACGCGCGGCTGCGTGGAAACCTACATCAGCGGCGGCGGCCTGCAGAAGCGCTGGCAGGAGCAGCACGGCGAGGCCCTCAAGCTGCAGGAGATCGAGGCGCGCTACCACGCCGGGGACGCGCGCGCCGTCGCCTTCATGCAGGTCTTCTTCGAGAATTTCGGCCGCGCCATCTCGAACCTCATCGCCGTGCTCGACCCGGACGTGATCGTGCTCGGCGGCGGCGTCTCGAAATTCGACGACCTCTACACGAAGGGCATCGAGGAAGTGCGCAAGCGCGTCTTCAGCGATGTCCTCGACACCCCCATCGTCAAACACCAGATCGGCGACTCCGCCGGCGTCATCGGCGCGGCGCTGATTGGCGTGTGAGGGGGCGGTTATCGGTTATCGGTTATCGGTTATCAGTTAACGGTTAACGGATAACGGATAACCGATAACGGATCCCATGCCTCCCTCCGCCCCCATCTCCTGCGGCATTGCCGGCTGGTCGTATCCGGATTGGGCGGGCTATGTCTTTCCGCGGGGAACGCGCGACACCCTGCGCTATATTGCCCCCTACATGGATTGCATTGAAATCAACACGACCTTCTACCGGCCGCCGGACCCGCGCACGGTGCAGGCCTGGGAGCGCCGCACGCGCGACCTGCCGCACTTCTTCTTCACGGCCAAGCTGCACCAGGACGTCACCCATCGCGGCGAGGTGGACCCCGCGGCGGCGGCCGGTTTTCGCACGGCGATGGCACCACTTTCCGAATCGGGCCGCCTGCGCCACCTGCTCGCGCAGTTCCGCTACGACTTCGATGACACCCCAGCCCGCCGCGACCACCTCGCCCGCATTCGCGACGCCTATGGGGCGCCCGCCACCTTGACGCTGGAGCTGCGCCATCGCTCCTGGCAGGAACCCGCCGCGCTGGCGTTTCTGCGCGGGCTGGGCGTCTCCGTCGCCAACCTGGACTACCCGACGGCGCGCGACTCCTTCGACATGCCGGTCAGCGGCGTGGGCGACCATGCCTACCTGCGGCTGCACGGGCGCAACGCGGCGGCGTGGTTCCACAAGGGCGCCGGCCGCAACGACACCTACAACTACCTATACGACCGTACCGAGTTGGAGGGCATCGCACGCCGCGCCATGCAGATCGCCTCGCTTTCCAAGAGCGTCACGCTGATCGCGAACAACCACTACCGCGGCAAGGAGGCGACCAATGCGCTGGAGCTGAAGGCTCTCCTTGCCGGGGAGCGCGTGGACGTGCCCCCCCTGCTGCTGCAGCATTACCCGCAGCTGCAGGCCGCCGCGAAACCGGCCATCAAGCCCGATCTGTTTGCCTGAGGAGTCTCCCCGGTGCGGTCTTGACGGCGCCGGACGGAAAGGGCAGAAAGGGCTCCTCTATGGATGACACACGCCGCAACGCCCGCCGCCGCATTATCGCCATTTCCAAGGCCCTGCTGGGATGCGCTTTGCTGGCGTTTCTGCTGATGCAGAAGGACACCCTGCACCAGCTGCGGGTCATCTTTGGCCGGCTCGACACCCTCCATGTTGTGATCCTGTTGGTGATTGCCATGCTGCTGAACCTGATCGGCAGCATTAAATGGAGCCTATTCCTGCGCGGCGAGGGTGCCGCCGTCACGCTGCCGCGCCTCTTCAGCCTGTACCTCGTCGGCCGGTTCTTCAGCAACTTCCTGCCCACCATGGTCGGCGGCGACGTGGCGCGTTCGTACCTGCTGGGGCAATCGATCCACTCGCAGTCCCGGTCGGCCGTATCGGTGATCCTGGAGCGGAGCACCGGGCTCGTGGGCCTGATCATTGTGGTGCTGGCCTCCGTGTCGCTCAATCGCGGACTGCTTGCGTCGCCCATCATTGCAGGGGCGACCGTGGCTGGCACCGTCGGCGCCGCTATTCTGGTGCTGTCCTTCCTGTACCCCGCCTGGGGGCTGGCCCAGGCGCGCCGGCTTTCGAACCTGCCCGTCGTGGGGCGCGCCGCCTCCAAGGCCACGGATTTCATCGAACAACTCGTGGAACAGCGCCACCAGCGGCGGGCCCTGATACTCAGCCTGCTGTGTTCGGTCGGCTTCCACCTCGCCACCTGTGTAAATGTCTACGCCGCCGCCGTCAGCATCGACTTCCACCCGCGCTTCCTGGACGTGATGGTCATCACTCCGGTGATCCTGCTGCTGACGATGATCCCGGTCTCGCCCAACAACATTGGCTGGTGGGAGTGGTGCTTCAGCACGCTCCTGGTCAGCGCGGGAGGCACGGCCAGCGAAGGGTTGGCGGTGGGGCTGGTGCTGCGAGCCGTGAACCTGCTGAGTTCTCTGCTGGGGGGCCTGCTGTTCCTGCGTTTGCGCAGTCACCAAGCCGACGCGCATCCGGCGCCCCCCCCACCGGACGCACCCCCATGAAGGCCCCACTGCGTTCTGGACTGATTGCAGTCGCCTTCGCGCTGGCGGTGTGGGCATGGTTCTCCTGGCCACTTCCCCTCCACGTCACCACTGGCATCCCCCACTCCTCCCGCGACTCGGAGCAGCCGCCGGTCCGGCGCATGGTGCCGGGCGACCACCTGCAACTGCTCTATCACTTCTGGCTCGCCGCCGACATGGCCCGCGGCCACACACCGTGGATGCGCAATCCCTACGAATTCAACACGGGCGAGGATCTGCGCTGCGAGCCCTCCGAGTACTACTTCCCGTTCTCCGCCGTCTTTGCGCTGGGCGATGCCATCGGCGGGCGCGCCCTGGGCTGGAATCTGACCGGCGCCCTTTCCTTGCTGCTGACCCTCCTGCTGACCTGGCAACTGGCACGGCGCTACGTGGACCGCTCCGACCTCGCCTTGGCCGGATCCGTGATTTCGATTGTGCTCCCGTACCGCTGGGTTTCGCTTCTGGGCGGCAGCCCCACCGGCTTCGACATGATCCTGGTACCGATGCTCTGGCTGGGGCTGGATATCGCCATCCGCGACCATCGCGCACGCGGCGGACTGATGGCGGGCCTCGCGACCTGCTTCGCCGCCGGCAGCGATCCGCACGTCTTCTTCTTCTCCATCCTCAGCCTGCCCGCCTGGTGCATCGTCACCTTCACCGCGTCGCGAGCCGCCGTGCCCACACCGCCGCTGCAGCTGGCCGCCAAGGCGCGAGCCCTGGCCCCGCTCGCCGTGCTGGGACTCGGAACCCTGGCACTGACCATGAAGCGCTCGCAGGCGCTCGCGACCACCGACATGGAGGGCGGCTGGGGCATGCGGGAGCTGGCCCGATTCTCTCCCCAACCGCATGGCCTCTGGTCCTGGGCGGCCGATGGCATCGGCGACCAGATTTTCATCGGGGTGGCGCTACCCGCGCTTCTGACCCTCGGCGGTGTTCTCATTCTCTGGCGCCTCGTCACCGCAACCCCGCGACGCCCACTCGCCTGTTGGCTGCTCCCCGCCCTGCTGGCGGGTGGTGCGGTCGGCGTGGTGCTGCTGGGCCTGGGCCCCAATGGCCCCTTCGATGGGAAGCTGGTGGAAGGGTGCCGCGCCCTCGTACCGCCCTATCGCATGATCCGTCAGAGCGCCAAGATCTTCTGCTTGCTGCCGACGCTGCTGGCCCTGCTCGCGGCGCTGTCGCTGGCGGCGCTGTCCGCTGGCCGGCGCCCGCGCGTGGGAACCGCGATCGGATTGCTGGCCCTGGCGGTGGCCTTGTTCGAATACCGCAGCCAGTTCCGCCCGGGTATCAGCCTGCTGGACACGCAGCAAGGCGCCTACGAAGCGGTGGCCGCCAAAGCCGTGCGCGAGGGCATCACGGCGCGTGCGCTGGGCATCCCCCTGTGGCCCGGGCAATCGCACTGGGCGTCGCTCAACCTGTACTACGCATCCCTCTTTCACATCCGCATGGTGAACGGCTATCGCCCCGCGGTTCCGGAGAACTACGTGGAGGAGGTGTTCCAATCCTTCTCCAGCTTCAATCTCGGCGCGTGCACGGACGCCCAGTTGGATCGGTTGCGGACCCTCGGCATCGACTGCCTGCTCTTCCACGAGGACGCGTTTCCACCTCAGGTCAGTCCCTTTCCAGCGGGAATCACGCTGGAGCGCCTGTTGGCAAACCCGCGCCTCGCTCGCCTGGCGCACGATGGCGGCATCTGGGCATTTCAGATCCAGCCGGCCACCACTCCGCCGGCGGCCTTGCCCGATCCGCGCGCCGCGCTCTACTGCCCCTCCCTGCAATGGTCGTTCGAGCGCCTGCGCGCCGATGGCGGGCGCGTGATCACGGATGATTCGGCGGATGCCGGGGGCGCGTTGCGGCTGGAGGGACCCGGCGCGTCCGTCAAAGTCGCCTGTCGCACTCCGATCTCGCCCT
>CAZWQJ010000082.1:0-15107 GCA_964635825.1 uncultured Victivallales bacterium
GGCTGTAGAGGTCGCCCGGGTAGCCGCGGTTGGAGGGGATCTGCTCCATCGTGATCGCAATTTCCTTCATGGAGTCGGCGAAGTTCGTCATGTCCGTGAGGAGGACGAGGACGCGTTTGCCGGCGAGGGCGAATTGTTCGGCGACGGCGAGGGAGACGTCGGGGACGAGCAGGCATTCCACGACGGGATCGGCGGCGGTGTGCACGAACATGACGGTGCGCGAGAGGGCGCCGCTTTCTTCCAGCGTGTCGCGGAAGTAGAGGTAGTCATCGTGCTTGAGGCCCATGCCGCCGAGGATGATGACGTCGACCTCGGCCTGGAGGGCGATGCGGGCGAGCAAGGGGTTGTAGGGCTCGCCGGCCTTGGCGAAGATCGGCAGCTTCTGGGATTCCACCAGAGTGTTGAAGACATCGATCATGGGGATGCCGGTGCGCACCATGTTGCGGGGAATGATGCGCTTGGCGGGGTTGACGGAGGGGCCGCCGATGTCGATCAGGTTGTCGGTGAGCAGGGGGCCCTTGTCGCGCGGCTGCACGCCGCCGGTGAAGATGCGCCCGAGCAGGGCATCGGAGAAGGGGACGTGCATGGCATGGCCGAGGAAGCGGACCTGGGCATCGGTGGCGATGCCGCGGGCGCCGGCGAACACCTGGAGGGCCACCTCGTCGTTCTGAAGGCGGATGACCTGGGCCAGGGAGGAGCCGTTGCGAGAGCTGACTTCGGCGAGTTCGCGGTAGCGGACCCCGTCGGCGCGGATGGTGATCACGTTGCCGGCGATGCGTTCGACGCGATGATAAAGTTTCTGCATGACTGCCTTCGCCCCTCTGCCTGTTGTGTTCGAGAGCCGTTACATTCGTCCCGCGCGGACCTGCGGCCGACGCGGAGGTCGGCCCTCCATGCCGGCGGTCGGCACGCGCGCGGTGCGGTGCACTAGCGGGCCTCGGCTACGAGTTGCTCGATTTTCTGTTCCAGCGTCTTGAATTCCGGTGAGCCCATTTCGGTGCGGTTCCAGTCGCGGGTGGTCTGGGTCAGTTGTTGGAAGACGCGGCGTGCCTGGGCCTGGTCCGGGAAGCGCATGGGTTGTTCCAGGATGCGGGCGAGGATGGTGAAAACATGCTGTTGGCGATCGGCGGGCGTCGCGCAGTCGATGCTGTGGTAGGCATCCTGCTGGAGATAGACGGCATCGAGGAACTCGGATTTGAGGTAGAGCACGAAATCCTCGATGGAGGTTCCCTCCTCGCCGACGACCTTCATCATCTGGCCGACGTCGTTGCCATCGCGCAACACGCGGCGGGCGGCCTGGATGGTTTCGGTGGGGACGACGCTGGGGTACTTGCTCCAGCTATCGAGCGGATCGATGGCGGGGTAGCGGCGGGCATCGGAGCGCGCGCGCGACAGGCCGTGGAACGCGCCGACGACCTTGAGCGTGGCCTGCGTGACCGGCTCGTCGAAATTGCCGCCGGCGGGGCTGACGCTGCCGCCGATGGTGACGGAGCCGAGGCTGCCATCCTTCAGGCGCACGACGCCGCCGCGCTCGTAGAAGCCGGCGATGACGGACTCGAGGTAGGCTGGGAAGGCTTCTTCGCCGGGGATTTCCTCGAGGCGGCCGGAGGTTTCGCGCAGCGCCTGGGCCCAGCGCGAGGTCGAGTCGGCGAGCAGCAGGACGTGCAGGCCCATCTGGCGGTAGTAGCTTGCGATGGTGACGGCGGTATAGACCGAGGCTTCGCGGGCGGCGACCGGCATGGAGCTGGTGTTGCAGATGATGACGGTGCGGTCCATCAGGCTCTTGCCCGTGCGCGGGTCGGTCAGCTCCGGGAACTCGCGCAGGGTTTCGACGACCTCGCCGGCGCGTTCGCCGCAGGCCGCGATGACGACGATGTCGACATCGGCGTAGCGGCTGGTGATCTGCTGCAGGACGGTCTTGCCGGCGCCAAAGGGGCCGGGGATGCAGTAGGTGCCGCCGCGCGCGACCGGGAAGAAGGTGTCGACGATGCGGACCTTGGTCGTGAGTGGTTCGGTCGGGCGCAGGCGTTCGGCGTAGGCCTCGATGGGGATCTTGACGGGCCAGCGCTGCATCAGGGCGACGTCATGCGAATTGCCGTGCGCGTCGCGCAGTTGGGCGATGGGTTGATCGACGGTGTAGGACCCGGCGGGAGCCACGGAGACGACCGTGCAGTCCCCGCGCAAGGAGAAGGGGACCATGATGCGATGTTGAAAGATGCCTTCGGGGACGATGCCGAGGGTTTCGCCGGCGGAGAGGGAGTCGCCGGGCTTGGCGGAGGGGGTGAAGGCCCAGCGTTGCTCGCGCGACAGGGCTTTGAGGTAGGTGCCGCGGCGCAGGAAGAAGCCGCACTGCTCGGCCAGTTGGGGCAGCGGGTTTTGCAGGCCGTCGAAGATCTGGGTGAGCAGGCCCGGGCCGAGTTCGACGGAGAGGAGGTTGCCGGAGAATTCCACGCGGTCCCCGACGGCGATGCCGGCGGTGTCTTCGAACACCTGCAGGTCGGCGAGGGTGCCGCGGATGCGGACGACCTCGCTCATCAGCCGCAAGTCGCCGAGGACGGCATAGCCGACTTCGTTCTGGCTGATGGCGCTGTCGAACGCCACCGTGATCATGTTGCCGTTCACGCCGACGATCGTGCCCGTGCTTGCTGCCATGGTCATGCTCCTAACGGGTTAAAAAGAAGGAAGAGAAGCGAAGAACCGCTGATGGACGCGGATGAACGCAGATGGACGGAGCCGCACGCATGCAGACGGCGCGACCGAGGGTTTATGTATCTGCGTCTATCAGCGTTCATCTGCGGTTCCACGTGTAGGCTCACGGGTTGGGTCACTCAAGTTGCGCTTGCGGCTGTCGGGGGTTGGGTTTCGATGGCGTGGATCTTGTCGCGGCCGGCCTGTTCGTTGAGGGAGGCCCAGCGTTCGGCGAGTTTGAGTTTGAGGGTATAGGCGAAGAGCGCGTCCATGGAGAAGGGGTTGAAGCCGGCGAGTTGGGCGGCCTGGTTCCAGCGGACGCGGTCGAGTTCAAGTTCGCGTTCGAGGGGGGTGGGGCGGGCGAGGGCATCGGCGACGGCCTTATCGAGTGAGGAGTCAGATGCCTCGATGGGGTGCAGGTAGGGGGCGGCCTCGCAGCGGAGGCGCGCCGCGCGGATGCGCACCAGTGCGTTGCGGAGCAGGGTCTCGCGCTCGAGCCAGGCCTGGACGAAGGCGTGCGGGGCCGGTGAGTCTGCGCCCTCGGCCAGCAGGCGGACGGCGGCGAGATCGTCCGCATTCAGATGTTCGCGGCAGCGGTTCAGGAACTGGGCCAGCGACAACGGCGGGGCGGTGTCGAGGGTGACAGACGGGAGGCTGGCGGCGAAGTAGTAGTAGTTCATGCCGATTTGGCTGCATCGCGTACGAGACCGGCGATGTGCGGGCGGAGCAGTTCGCAGAGCGCCTCGGTGATCGCCGGTTCGGTGAAATCGTGCTGCACATGGCCCTGGTCAACAGAAACGCGGAAGCCGGCGAGCACGCGGCCGTCGCCTTTGATGTCGAGGCCGCGGCGCAGGGCGTCGGCGAGGCGGGTCTTGCCATAGTCGATGACGGCCTGCTGCTGGGCGGGTGCGAGGAGGACCTCGACGCGCTGCTGGCCGGCGGACGACTGGACATAGGCGCTGGCGACCTGTTCGATCATGCGCCCGAGGGTCTGCGGATCCAGGGCCTTGGTGACGTCGGTGCTGACCAGCCCCTGGAGCGTGCGGTTGATGGCGGCGGCGAGCGAGAGGATGATGTCGCGCGAGGCCTGTTGGAGGGCGACCTTGCCGCGTTCGGCGAAGGCGGCGCTGTCGCGCTCAGCCTGTTGGCGCAGGGCGGTGGCCTTGGTGTCGGCGTCCTTCAGCAGGGCGGTTGCCCGGGCTTCTGCGGCGGCCACAATGCGGGCGGCCTCGGCCTGGGCCTTGTCGACGCCGTCCTTCTGAATGCGATCCAACAGACTCTGCAGTTCTTCGGCCATGGCATTCTCCCCCGGCATGTCATCGAGACCAATGGGTACCGGTCTTCGACGGAAGCCAAAATACAAGAGCTAGAGTTATAGCGCTCCGCCTTTTTCGAGACAAGGGAAAAGGCGTGGTGGCCCGTGTTAGTCCCGGAGGTACTCACAGACATTGCAGAGACCATCGTGGTCTGCGTCTTCGTAGGCGTCGGACGGGTCATACGGGTCGAGTTCGCCCCACCGTTCCCACCAGTCCGGCATCTGATCATGGTCGGTATCGAGCTTGCCGATGACGGCCATGGCCCGCTGCAAGTCCTCCACATCAGCCGGGGAACCCGGGTTGTTGGTGAAGGAGAGGGGTGTGGGTTGCGATTCCTGCCACACGCGCTCGATGAACGGGCGCAGATTCACGATGGGTGAACACTGATCGGCCGCTTGGATTACGACGTAGGGCGGCGGGTCCACCCCGGCGGACGGCGCCGCATAGCGGAGCCGATAGTAGGCGGCTGCGCTCACGCAAGTGTCCAGTCGTCCGGCACCGACATATGCCGTGGCAGGAAAGCGCCCGCACTCCGTCCACGACGATGGGCTCGCCAGGTTGCAGCTTGCCTCGACAACGATCGTGCCCCCAGTGGCCGAAGTCTCCCACTCGATGTTGCCAAGAGCCGAAAGAGCCGTAACGCGAAGTTCGTGGACGGCTTCGGATCGATTCGCGGCCCCCGTCGGAGCGGTGAGTGCGATCAAGAGAATCATCGCGACCGGTGTGCGCAGCCCATGCAGCCGACGCGATGGGACCGCATTGCCCCACCGCCCGGCCGTCGAGCAAAGACTATACATGAGGCCCGTTAGGCCAATCCGTCCCGGCGATCCGCCGTCATTCAGCATTTGCCATTTTTGATGGCGGCGCGGAGGTCGTCGAGTTGGCCGGCGCTGAGGAGGACCTGATTTTTGTGGGCGATGTACTTGGCGTACTCGGCCATGAAGACCTTGCCTGGGGGGCGGAGGTCGAAATTTTCGGGGTTATCGCGGAAGGCTTCGCGGTGGACGCGGCACCAGACGAGGCGGCCGTCGGTGTCGATATTGACCTTGGTGACGCCCATTTTGGCGGCCTTGGTGATTTGCTCTTCCTTGACGCCCGAGGCGCCCTTGAGTTTGCCACCGGCGCCGTTGATGCGGGTGACTTCATCCTGGGGGACCGAGCTGGAGCCGTGCATGACCATGGGGAAGCGCGGCAGCAGGCGGGCGATTTCCTCGATGACTTCGAAGTGCAGCCCCTGACCGCCGGCGAACTTGTAGGCGCCGTGGCTGGTGCCGATGGCGCAGGCCAGGCTGTCGCAGCCGGAGCGCTTGACGAAGTCTTCGGCTTCCTGCGGCTTGGTCAGGCAGGCCTGATCTTCGCTGACGGAGATGTGCTCCTCGACGCCGCCGAGCATGCCGAGTTCAGCTTCGACCGAGATGCCCTTGGCATGGGCGCGGTCGGCGACGCGCTTGGTCGTGGCGATGTTTTCTTCGAAGGAGGCGTGGCTGGCGTCGATCATGACGGAGCTGTAGAAGCCGCTGTCGATGCAGTCGTAGCAGGTGGCTTCGTCGCCGTGGTCGAGGTGCACGGCGAAGATGGCATCCGGGAAGATCTGGTCGGCGGCGCGGATCATCGCTTCCAGCAGGCGCTTGTCCGTGTAGGAGCGGGCGCCCTTGGAGAGCTGGATGATGAAGGGGGCCTTGCTGTCCATGCAGCCGCGGAAGAGCCCCATGATCTGCTCGGCATTGTTGATGTTGTAGGCGCCGCAGGCGTACTTGCCGTAGGCGTGTTTGAAGAGTGTCGCCGTCGTGACAATCATGGCATCGGTCCTTCCGTCGTTTCGCGTGCGTCCATCCCGCGTTCGGGACTGACAATGGGAGCGGTGACTATAGGGAAATGGGGCGGGGGCGTCAATCATGGGTACAAGCCCCCAATGTGGCTAAGGCGAGGCGCCCCATGAGAACGGCCCTGTGGGAGCGGCTCAGCCGGAGGCTTCGCCCTACCTCGAGTCCGCACGCGATGCTTGATGAGGCGTGGGTAGGGCGAAGCCTCCGGCTGAGCCGTGTCGGAGAGGGCGATTGTGTGCATAGGCGGCGCGGACCGAAACCGTTAGCCGCCAATCACGGCGCAACCGCGCGGGCGGGCGCGTTTTCTGGCGCGGGACGGGAGCCCCGCGCTACGGCGGCATCAGGAACCCGACGGAACTGGATCGCGCCAGAGGGAGCGGCCGTGGGATTCGCGGATGTAGCGGATGGCGATGAAGAGGGCGATGGCGGTCATGGCGAGGCAGACGGCGAAGATGGTTTCGTAGGCCTGGCGGGGGTAGAGGATGGCGGTGGGGGTGTGGATGGCCTGGGATTCATAGCGGTCCATGATGAGGCCGGCGAGGGTGGTGAAGACGGCGACGCCGAGGTAGACAGCGGCATTGAGTACGCCGACGGCGGTGCCGGTGAGGCCGGGGGGGTTGAGTTCGCGGATGAGGGCAGCGCCAGCGGGTGCGGAGAGGTGGGTGGCGGCGAGGACGAGGTAGGCGGCGAGGAACCAGGGGGCCGGCCAGTTGCCGTGGAGGGCGGCCAGCAGCATCGCGCTGGCGAGCATGCAGGCGGCGATCGAGAAGACGATGGCGGGTTTGCGGCGGTTGCCGAGGAGGCGGGTGACGAGGCCGCCGGCGGTGGCGGCGCACATGGTGACGAGCATCATGGCGAAGGTGAAGGCGGCGGCCTGGGAGGATTCGAGGCCGCAGTAATCCGCCAGCAGCTTTTTGCCGATGGTGGCCTGGACGACGAAGTAGACGCTGAAGGAGAGGGGGGCGGCGACGATGTTGGGCAGGGAGGCGCGGTTGCCGAGGACGGTGAGGATATCGCGCAGACGGAAGACGCCGCGGCCGGCGTGCAGGCGGCCGGCGCGGTGGTAGAGGAGGGCGGTGGCGAGGGTGGCGGCGACGGTGAGAACGCCGGCGACGGCCATGGCCTGGCGCCAGCCGAACGCGTGGACGGCGCGCTCGAAGGGGAAGGTGCCCGCCAAACCGCCGGCGTAGCCGAGGAAGATGCAGACGCCGATGAGGGGAGCGAAGTGGTGCGCGTCAAAAAGGACATCCACCGATTTCACGAGGCTGAGGTACAGCAGGCTGGCGCCGAACGCGACGAGCACGCGCGCGCTGTATAGGAGGGGCAGGCTGGGGGCGGCCGGAAAGAGCAGGGCACCGAGGCTGAGGAGCACGCCACCGACGACGAGCATGCGCCCCGGCCCGAACCGGTCGTTCAGCACGCCGGCTACCAGTTGCATCAGGCTGTAGATGTAGAGATAGATCGCGCCGAGCATGGCCACCTGGCCGGCGGTGGCCTGGAAGCCGATCTGCAATTCGTCGAAGATGGTGCCGGGCACGGCCACGCGCTGAAAAAAGGAGAAGAAGTAGAGCGCGCAGCCCGCGAGCAGGAGGGTGATGGCCGTGGCCTGCGTGCGCAGGAAATTGCCGGGGCGGGAGGTGGAAAAGCCACTCATGGCGCGGCACTCTCTCCCAGCATGCGTGCCGTGTCAACTGCCCGGCCTACACCTTGCTGGTACGCAGGCGCTCGATGATCATGAAGGAGACGGCCGCGCGCTCGTTGCGCGTGAGCGTCTTTTCCAGATGCGTGAGGGCGGCCTGAATGCGCGGTGCTGACTGCGGATCCTCGTTGGCGAGGCGCAGGGCGTCGCGCAACTGGCCCTCGTTGATGCAATAGACGGAGTGTCCGCCGGTGATGGAAACAGGCTCTCGGCTCACCCGCAACCTCCGCTGCCGCAGCCGCCGCCGGACTTCGCCGCCCCGGCCGTCGCGCCTTCCGTGGCGAAGCTGGCGCCGCAACCGCAGGTCTTCACGGCGCGGGCATTGGTGAGGCGGAACCCGGATTGCACCAGGTCCTCGGAGTAGTCCACCGAGAGCCCATCGACATAGGAGGCGCTGCGCTCATCGGTGACGATGCGAAGGTCGCCCGCTTCGAACACGACCTCGTCGCCCTGCTCGATCACATCGTCGATCACGGCGTCATAGGTCATGCCGGAGCAGCCGCCCGGGATCACGCCGATCCGCAGGAACTTCTCGCGATTCAAGCCCAACTCCAGGAGCTTCGTCTTGGCGATTTCGGAAACAGCAATCTGCATGACATATCCTCCCACACACCCGGGCAAGTCGCTTCTGCCTCTCGTGAACCCGCATCATGATCAATCATCAAATAGGGGAAAACAAGACTTATTTTGAGCTTGAGGAGGGGGCCTGCTGGAATTAGGATGCGTGGCAAGTAGGCTTCCGGGAGGGATGGTATGGCGACGCTGCCGCGTCAGGTCGAGTATGCCTTGATGGCATTGACGGATATGCATCGGGCCCATCCGGGGCAGTTGTTTGCCGTGCGGGCGCTCTGCGAGAAGCACCACGTCCCCTTCGATGTGATGTCCAAGGCGATGCAGCGGATGGCGCGGGCCGGCCTGCTACGGGCCGTGAAGGGCGTCAACGGGGGGTACCAGATCATCAAGGATCTTTCGGCGGTGACGCTGCTGGAGTTGATGGAAGCGATCATGGGGAAGGTGGGCACGGTGGCCTGCCAGCGTTCAGGCAAGCCCTGCCCGCGGAACGGGGGCTGCAACGTGTCCGACTCGATGGGCATGTTGAACCGCCGCTTCCGCGATCTGTACCGCGATACGATGTTGCTCGAGTTGATTGACGGCAGCGCACCCGCGCGCGCGCCGCGCCGCGAATAGCCGCCCCGAGCCGACGAAACGTCTGGTTCGACCTGCCCGCCCACGCCTAGCAGCCCGTTGAAAAAGCATTACGGAGCGGCGCGGGTGGCACCGCGCCCTCCCAAATATGGGCATGAATCGATGATTGGGAGGGCCGGGTGCCACCCCGGCCGGGTTTTTCAACGGGCTGCTAGCCTCGGCGTTGACCGGCAGGTGCATGCTGCCTGCGCTCGCATGCGCGGGGCAACATGCGGACTCGTGCCCGGTGAAAAGGCGGCCGACACGGAGGTCGGCCCTCCAGGGTCCTCGATATAAGCACATTGAAAGCTTATATTTGCGCTTGTGGATAGGCGTCGGTGTGCGTAGGATGGTTGGGCGATTACGGATGCCCGATGCAGGGAAGGCAACGATGGCGGAAGCACGCACAGAACACAGCGCGGACTACAAGTACGGGTTCGTGACGGATGTTGAGGTGGACACGGTTCCGAAGGGGCTCAACGAGGACGTGATTCGGTTGATATCCCGCAAGAAGGGGGAGCCGGAGTTCTTGTTGGACTTCCGGTTGAAGGCGTACCGCTGGTGGTTGGATCAGCGCGAGCCTCGCTGGGCGCACGTGGAATTTCCGCCGATTGATTATCAGAACATCCGCTACTACTCGGCGCCGAAGCCGGCGAAGCCGAAGCTTGGCAGCCTTTCGGAGGTGGATCCGGAGGTGCTAGCGACCTTCGAGCGGCTGGGGATTCCGCTGGGGGAGCAGAAGCGGCTGTCGGGTGTGGCGGTGGATGCGGTGTTCGACAGCGTGTCGGTGGGGACGACGCACCAGGACGAGCTGGCCCGGCACGGCATCATTTTCTGTTCCTTTGCGGAGGCGGCGCGGGAGCATCCGGAGCTGGTGCGGCAGTATGTGGGCAGCGTGGTGCCGCCCACGGACAACTTTTTTGCGGCGCTGAACTCGGCGGTTTTCACGGATGGGTCGTTTGTGTACATCCCGAAGGGGGTGAAGTGCCCGCTGGATTTGTCGACGTACTTTCGCATCAACGCCTCGGAGACGGGGCAGTTTGAGCGCACGCTGATCATCGCGGACGAGGGTAGCAGCGTCTCGTATGTGGAAGGCTGCACGGCGCCGATGCGAGACGAGAACCAGTTGCATGCGGCGGTGGTGGAGTTGATTGCACTGGACGATGCGGAGATCAAATACTCGACGGTTCAGAACTGGTACCCGGGCGACGCCGAGGGGCGCGGCGGGATCTACAACTTCGTGACGAAGCGCGGGCGTGCGCAGGGGCGCAACTCAAAGATTTCGTGGACGCAGGTGGAGGCGGGCGCGGCGATTACGTGGAAGTATCCCAGCGTGATTCTCAAGGGCGACAACTCCGTGGGCGAATTCTATTCGGTGGCGCTGACGAACAACCACATGCAGGCCGACACGGGGACGAAGATGATCCACATCGGCCGCAACACGAAGAGCACGATCGTTTCGAAGGGGATTTCGTGCGACCAGTCGCGCAACAGCTATCGCGGGCTGGTGCGCATCACGCCGGGGGCCGAAGGCGCGCGCAACTACTCGCAGTGCGACTCGATGCTGGTCGGGGACCGCAGCAGCGCGAACACGTACCCCTATATCGAAGTGGGCAATCAGTCGGCGGTGATCGAGCACGAGGCGACGACCTCGAAGATCAGCTCCGAGCAGCTCTTTTATCTGCAGTCGCGCGGGCTGGACATGGAAGCGGCGGTATCGCTGGTGGTGAACGGGTTCTGCAAGGATGTGTTCAAGACCCTGCCGCTGGAGTTCTCCGTGGAAGCGGTGCGGTTGCTGGAGATGAAGCTGGAGCATAGCGTCGGGTGAGAGCCGTCGGACGGGTGGGACGGGGCGGACCCGTGGGACAGAGGACAACATGCTGAAGATTCGCAATTTGTGCGCGCGGGTGGTGGATGGCATCACGATCCTGAAGGGCGTCAACCTGGATGTGAAGGCGGGCGAGGTGCACGCCATCATGGGGCCGAACGGGTCGGGCAAGAGCACGCTGGCGCGCGTGCTTGCCGGGCACCCCGACTATGAGGTGATGGACGGCACGGTGCTGTACGAGGTGAACCGCCGCGACCGCAACCTGCTGGAGATGGCGCCGCATGAGCGGGCCTGCGAAGGCGTCTTCATGGCCTTCCAGTATCCGGTGGAAGTTCCCGGTGTGGCGAATTCGGTCTTTCTGCGGGCGGCCTTCAATGCGGTGTGCCGCCACCAGGGCGTCCCGGAGCTGGACCCGCTGGATTTTGACGATTTGCTGAAGGCCAAGCTGGGTATTGTGGGGATCAACCCGGCGTACATGGACCGGCCGGTGAACGTGGACTTTTCGGGCGGGGAGAAGAAGCGCAACGAGATCCTGCAGATGGCGGTGCTCAATCCGCGGCTGGCGCTGCTCGACGAAACCGATTCGGGGCTGGATGTGGACTCGCTGAAGATTGTGGCCGAGGGCGTGAACACGCTGCGCAGCCCGACGAATGCGATGATTGTGATCACGCACTACGAGCGCTTGTTGAAGTACATCCGGCCGGACGTGGTGCACGTGCTGGAAAGCGGGCGCATTCTGCGTTCCGGGGATTACAGCCTGGCCGAAGAGGTGGAGCACCGGGGCTACGATTGGCTGCTGGAGGCGGCGCGGGCGTGAACACGTTCCCCATGCCGCCGGTGCTGACCGAGCTGATCGCGCAGGCCCTGGCCGAGGGTGTGCGCCGCGGCGAGCCGTCCTGGATGGAGGCGCGGCGGCGCGAGGCGTTCGCGCACCTGCAGCGCACGGGGTTTCCGACCAAGCGGGTGGAGAGCTGGAAATACACCAGCGTGCACGAGCTGGTGGAGACCCGCTTTGCGTTGCCCCAGCCGACGGCGGTGGCGGATGTGCGCCACCTCCTGCCGCGCCGGCTGGAGGACGAGTGCGAAATCATTTTTGTCGATGGGCGCCTGGCCCCGGAACACTCGCGCCTGGATCCGCTGGCGGGCGTCGTCGTCAGCGAATGGGATGCGGGACTGCGCAATGGGTTGGGCGACCGGCTGCGCGGCCATCTTTGCGGCGCCTGGCCGGAGGATGAGGCGCCATTCGTGGCGTTGAACCGGGCGCTGTCCACCGGTGGCGTGTACATTCGGGTGGAGCGTGGCGCCGTGGTGAGCAAGCGGCTGCACATTTTGTTTCTGAACACGGGCCAGCAGCCGCGGATGGTGGTGGCGCCGCGGGTGGTGATCGAGGTGGAGCCGCAGGCGGACGTGCGCATTGTCCAGAGCCACACGGGGCATCCCGGCTCGGTGTCGTTTACGGATGCGGTGACGGATCTGGTGGTGGGGGCCGAGGCGCGCGTGGCGTTCACGAAGGTGCAAGCCGAAGCGCCGGACGCGTTTCACTACGGGGCGGTGCGGGCGCGGCTGGCGCGGGGCAGCCGGGTATCCCTTTTTGATTTCACAGTGGGCGGCAAGCTGGCGCGCCACGACGTGTATGCGCAGCTCGACGGCGAGGGGGCCGAGGTGCATCTCGACGGTCTGTCGGCGCTTAAAGATCGGCAGCACGCCGACCACCACACGTGCGTGGATCATGCGGCGCCGCGCGGCACGAGCAGACAAGTTTACAAGTCCATCCTCGACGGCAGCGCGCGGCTCGTTTTCAACGGGCGGGTGGTGGTGCGTCCGGGCTCCTCGCTCACCGATGGCTACCAGCTCAACCGGCACCTGCTGCTGAGCCGCAGCGCCGTGGTGAACACGAAGCCGGAACTGGAAATTGCGAATGACGACGTGAAGTGCTCGCACGGGGCCAGCATTGGGCAGATCGATGACACGCAGCTGTTTTACCTGCAGAGCCGCGGCCTCGACCCGGTCGAAGCGCAGGCGATGTTGTCGCGCGGGTTTGTTGAGGATGTCCTTTACCGAATTGCCGACAAACCCCTGCAGGACAACCTGCGGGCGTTGCTGGGTGGATTTTTTGCGAAGTAGGAAGCCGGAGGAGACGGTAACCGCTGATGAACGCGGATTGACGCAGATGGAGAGACTTCGCGAGTGCCTGCTTCCGCAGGGGTTCTCTGCATCCGCGTCCATCGGCGTTCATCCGCGGTTCAGGATCTTGGTTCTGCTATGAGCTCATATCCGATTGACGCGATTCGGGCAGATTTTCCGGCGCTGCAACAGCGCCTGGGGGACTATCCGCTGACGTACCTGGACAATGCCGCGACGACGTTGAAGCCGCTGGCGGTGGTGGAGACGGTGCGCCGGCATTACCTGGAGGAGTCGGCGAATGTGCACCGGGGGGTGCACTACCTGAGCCAGAAGGCGACCGAGGCCTTCGACGGGGCTCGCGGAATCGTGCGCGGGTTTCTCAACGCGGCGCACGACGAAGAGATCATTTTCACGAGTGGCACGACGGGCTCGATCAACCTGGTGGCGCGCAGCTATGCCCAGCCGCTGCTGAAGGCGGGCGACGAGATTGTGATCTCGCACATGGAGCACCACTCCAACATCGTGCCGTGGCAGATGCTGCGTGAGCAAACCGGCTGCGTCCTGCGCGTGGTGCCCATCACGGACGACGGCCGGATCGACCAGGAGGCCTACGCGGCGATGCTGGGGCCGCGCACGCGGCTGGTGTCGCTGGTCTACGTGTCGAACTCGCTGGGCACGGTGAACCCGGTCGCCGCGATGATTCGCGCGGCGCACGCCTGCGGGGCGAAAGTGCTGATCGATGCGGCGCAGGCGGTGGCCTGCCGGCCACTCGACGTGCAGGCGCTGGACTGCGATTTCCTGGCGCTGTCCGGACACAAGGTGTTTGGCCCCACGGGGGTTGGCGTGCTGTATGGCAAGCGCGCCTTGCTGGAGGCGATGCCGCCGTTCATGGGCGGCGGCGACATGATTCTGTCTGTGACGTTTGAGAAGACGATCTACAACGCGCTGCCCTACAAGTTCGAGGCGGGGACGCCGCACATTGCGGGTGTGATCGGGTTGGGGCGGGCGCTTGAGTATGTGCAGGCGATCGGCCTGGAGCGCATTGCCGCGCATGAGGAGGATCTGCGCGGCTACGCGACGGAGCGGCTGCAGGCGATTGAGGGCGTGCGGCTCATCGGCACGGCGCCGGAGAAGGTGGCGATTGTGTCGTTCACGCTGGATGGGGTGCATCCGCACGATGTCGGATCGATTTTGGATGGTTACGGTGTGGCCGTGCGTGCGGGGCACCACTGCACGCAGCCTGTCATGCAGCGGTACGGAATTCCGGCCACGACGCGCGCCTCGTTCTCGCTGTACAACACGCGTGCCGAGGTGGACCGCCTGGCGGAAGGCGTGTGCAAAGTGAAGGAACTCTTCGCATGACAACCACCGACGAACTGTATCAGCAGGTGATTTTGGACCATAACCGCACGCCGCGGAACATGCGGCGACTGGAGCATCCTACGCACCGGGCGGAAGGGCTGAACCCGGTCTGCGGCGACGCCTACACGGTTTACCTGGCGGTGGATGAGGGCGGCACGATCCGCGAGGTGGGCTTCGAAGGGCACGGCTGCGCGATCTCCAAGGCGTCGGCCTCCTTGATGAGCCAGGCGCTGGTGGGGATGCCGGTGGCGGATGCGCGCCGGCTGTTCGATGCCTTTCATGGGATGATTTTGGGCAAGGACGCGCAGGCGGGCGCGCCGCCGCCGGCTTGTGACCTGGGCAAGCTTAAGGTATTCTCGAGTGTGTGGAGGTATCCGGCGAGGGTCAAGTGTGCCGCGCTTTGCTGGCACGCCATGCGCAGTGCCCTGGACGGGCAGCCTCTGGCCAGCACGGAAGACAAGCTTTGAGTTCGGAAGCCGGACTGGTCTGGCGAGCGGACCGGTCGGACGAAGGAGAGTGAACGCGATGTCAACAGACCAACAGATTGTGGTGGAGCCGACGGCTCATCCGCGCGCGCGCAAGTTCATCCTGGAGCGCGATGTGCGGACGGGGACCCCGGTGAGTTTTACGGATCGCGGCGTGGCGGGGCATGTGCCGATGGCCGTGGCGCTGTTGGATCTGCCCGGCGTGGTCGAGGTGCACTTCGCAGGGAACGTCATCACCGTGACCGCCGCGCGCTCGGCGGACTGGCAGATTCTCGAGCATATCGTGCGTGGCTGTGTGGCGGATGGTCTGGCGGCGCACGATCCGTCCATGCCGAAGGCGGATGCGACGTCGCCGGCCCACTTGTCTTCCGGCGATCTTGCGATCATCGACGGCATCCTGGAGCAGACGATCCGGCCGTACATCCGCAGCCATGGCGGCGAAGTGGATCTGCTGCATTACGATGGCGAGACGAAGAGGTTGCTGGTCAGCTACCAGGGCACCTGCGGAACCTGCCCGGCATCGACCTCCGGCACGCTGGAAGTGATTCAGCAGATTTTGCGCGAGGAATTCAATCCCGAGATCACGGTGGAAAT
>CAZWQJ010000082.1:15207-16992 GCA_964635825.1 uncultured Victivallales bacterium
ATGAGCACGGCGGATGTTCTGTACGAGAAGCTGAAGTCGGTGGCGGCCGGGACGAGCGGGCCGTACACGCGTGAGCGCTGTGGCGAGTTGGCGCCGCTGATCGACGAGATCAACCGGCTCAAGCGCGAAAAGAACGCGGTGATTCTGACGCACTACTACGTGCACCCGGAAATCACCTCAGGCGTCGGCGATTTCGTGGGCGACTCCTACAAGCTGGCGAAGGATGCGCGGTCGACGACGGCGGACATCATTGTCTTCGTGGCGGTGCGGTTCATGGCGGAGACGGCCAAGGCGTTGAACCCGGACAAGCAGGTGTTGATCCCGAGCCGGATCAACGGGTGCTCGCTGGCGGATGCGATCACGCCCGAGCGGGTGATGGAGTTGCGGCGGCAGTTCCCGGCGCACACGTTTGTCTGCTACATCAACACGTCGGCCGGCGTGAAGGCGGCCTGCGATGTCTGCGTCACGAGCTCCAATGTCTACGACATCATCGAGCGCATTCCGAACGACAAGATCTACTTTCTTCCTGATCAATTGATGGGTGAGAATATTCAGGACGAGATGAAGCGGCGCGGGGTGCGGAAGGACGTGCAGATTTACGATGCGACGTGCTATGTGCACCAGCAGTACGACCCGGACCGGATCACGCGCCTGCGGGTGCGGCATCCGGGGCTGAAGGTGTTGAGCCACCCGGAGTGCAGCCCGGATATCATCGCGAAGTCGGATTTTGTGGCGAGCACGAAGGGCATGATGCAGTACCTGCGGGAGACGGACGCGAATGCGTACCTGCTGCTCACGGAGTGCGGGCTGGCGGGGCGCGCGCAGGTGGAGATGCCGGGGAAGACGTTCATCGGGCCTTGCGTTGAATGCCGCTACATGAAGTCCAACTCGCTGGAGGACATCCTGCGTGTGCTGCGCAATCCGGAACCGGCGGATATCGTGGAACTCGATCCGTCCGTGCGTGAGGGCGCCGTGCGCTGCATCGACGCCATGTTCCACTACGCCGAAGCGGCCGGCTGAACGGTTGCACCGGTCTCAGGGTCCTACGGTCCCGCGGTTCTACTCCTCGACGACGCGCGCATCGATGGCGAGGTGAAGGCGGTGGAGGCCTTCCTTCACGTGTTCGCGGGTGGTATCGAAGCGCAGGTGGTAGACGATCCGGCGCCGGAAATCGCGGCCGACGAGTTGACCCTCGAGCGAGTCCTGCTGCCACTGTTGGTGGGGGATGCGGGCCCACTCCAGCAGCCAGGCGGCGAGGTAGATGAAGGCTTCGGCGTCGACAGCATCGGCCGGCAGCTCGCCGGTGAACTGCTCGTGACGCCCGGCGAGCAGTCGGACGCGCACGAGGCCGGGCGGCCCGAGGAGCGCGAGCTGCGCGACGGTTTCGCGCATGACGTCTTCCATGTTGGCGTGGGCGAGGGCATCCACATCGCGCTGCAATTCGGCGAGTGGATCGAGGCGCGCGGGGTCGAGCCGTTCGGCGGTCACGGTTTCGAGGAGGATGCGGGTGCAGTCGGGGTAGGCTTCGCGCACTTCGTCCACAAGCCGCGGCCAGAATTGGGCGGCGCTGTGGCGGAAGCGGGTGCCGCCGACGTCGAACGACTCGCAGGTGGGGGCGTCCTCGTCGTCGCGCGCATCGGCGGTGGTGTCGGCGTTGGGTAATGGAATCAAGCGTGTGCGCATGGCTGGCCGTGCGCATAGAGTGCACGGGGATGGGCGAGCGGGCAAGTCCGGGATGCAGCGAGATGTGGCGATGGCTTGCGTGGGGGGGGCGGTGAGCGCTAA
>CAZWQJ010000083.1:0-3337 GCA_964635825.1 uncultured Victivallales bacterium
TGGGGAATCCGTACCTGTTCAATGGACGGAACTACGATCCCGAGAGCGGGTGGTACTTCTATCGTAGCCGGTACCTCGATTCGCGCGCGGGGCGGTTCACCACGCGCGATGCGATCGGGATCTGGGGCGATCCGCAGAATCAGGGCAACGGGTACACCTTTGCGGGCAACAACCCGTGGCGCAATCTGGATCCGAT
Organism: uncultured Victivallales bacterium; assembly: GCA_964635825.1. Taxonomy (GTDB): domain Bacteria; phylum Verrucomicrobiota; class Kiritimatiellia; order UBA8416; family JAIOPI01; genus CAZWQJ01. Next base: position 197 of record CAZWQJ010000083.1, read on the forward strand.
GGGGTATGCGGCGCTGGCGGCACTGGGATTCGGGAGCGGGATCGGGCAGTCCGGCATCAACGTGGTGGCCGCGTTTCCGCAGTTGCTGGTGGCGCTGGCGTCGGACGCGCCCGGATTCCTTTCGGCGATGTGCCAGCTTGGGCAGACGATGGTGGCGGGCGACAGCGAGGGCTTCTTCAAGATGACTTGCCCGGACATCTACCGGGGCTTGATGTGCTGGGAATACCTGGACGAATTTGAGCGCGGGTTTGTGGTGGGGCGGATGGTGGGCGTCTTCGGCGAGGCGATTGCGGGCGGTGTCGGGGCGTGCAAAGGCGGGCGGGCGGCGATGGCGGCGCTGAAGCGGCGGGGCGGCGGGGGCGGCGTGCCGTTGCCGGGTGGCGATCCGATGGCGATGGGCAACGTGCTGGATCAGCCGCTCAACCCGGCGCTGGATCGGTTCAGGTCCATGACTCCGACGAAAGAGAACATGGCGGCGGTGTTCGACGCGCTGGAGCATCCGGAAGCGCGGCACATGGCCTATGCCCTGCGGAACGACGTGATCCCGGTGGATTGGGTGGGGCAGATTCTCACGAAGGAAGGCATTGGCTGTTTTGGCCAGTTCACGCTGGACGCGACGGTGGAGCTCTCGCGGGCGAAGTGCCAGAACGCGCTGGCGGCGGCGTACGTCTTTGCGCACGAGGGGGCCGCGCACTACGCGGACGTGCTCAAGCACAACATTCCGCGCGGGACGAAGCTGTTTGAGTACCGCGGGCACATGAAGCCCTTTGAGTTGGGCTTCCATGATGCGTCGGTGACGCACGGCGATTTCCACGCGACGATTCTGAACACGCTGGACGACACGAGCGGGGCCTACCATGCCAAGCCGGATGGAGGCCTGACGAAGCTCATGTCCGATCATTCGGCCAACGGCGGCAGTACGCCGTGGACCGCGGTGATGGAGTACAGCAAGCAGAAGTGGTGACGATATGGTGGCGCTGAGAACAACGAGGATGATCCCCTGGCGCGCGCTGGCGCTTGCCGTCGCGGTGGTGTGTCCGCTGATGGCGTCCGGGCAAGACACGAGTCTCAAGGAGGCGCTGGTGATCCAGCGCGTGGTGCCCTACGACATTCTGCAGAAGTTCTTTATTGTGGCGCCGAAGGAGAATCGGGGCATCACGGTGGGCGGGTTGGCGCTGGATGCGCAGAATCAGCTCTACGTGTCGATTGTGGGCGCGTTGCCGCGGACCGGCAGCATCGTGTTGTTGCCCACGGACGGCAGCAATCCGGTGACGATCATGCGCGAGCTCGACCGTCCGCAGGACATCGAGGTCTTTCCGGATGGGCGCGGGTTGGTGTTCAGCAATCCGGACGGGCAGGTGTCGCGGCGCTTCTTCGGGGTCTCGGTGCTGCTGCAGTTCTCGTCGGTGACGCCGCAGAATCCGGAAGTGATTCTCAATACGGATCTGCGCCCGCTGCACACGAGCCGTTCGGATGACGGCTACTATCACTTTCACGGTGTGTTGGGCGACCAGAAGAGCCTGTTGGTGGACGTGATCGTGCTGAATGGGAATCAGACCTACACCTTTGTGAATCTGCCGTTGCTGAAACAGGATGGGCACCCGGCCGGGCACACGATCATCCAGATTTCCTTGTGAGTGCGATGGACATGACTTTCCAACATCGGGTGAGGCGGGCGGCGGGCCGGCTGGCTTTGGTGCTTGGGCTGGTGGCGGCGACGGTTCCGGCGGCGGTGACCGTGCAGGTGAACGGTCCGGGCGGGGTGCTGAGCCAGACGATGCCAGACGCGGGCGGGACGTTTGATATGACGCTGCCGCTCAACGCGAACGCGGTGAACGCGATTACGGTGACGGCGACGGACGCCTCCTCCAACCGGGTGGAGAAGGTGATCAACGTGACGCAGCTGTCGTTGCAGTCGCTGGTGGTGGCGCAGGTGTCGGTGGAGCCGCTGCCGCCGGAGCGGATTCAGGAGCTGGTCAACGAGGGGGTGATCGAGCTGGAGGATCCCGAGAATTTCAATGTCTCGATTTTCGACATCGTGTTGACGATCGGTGGCGAGCGGGTGCCGATCAGCGTGCCGATCGCGACGGCGATTGGGGAAACGCCGACGGGCTACGAGACCATTCCGTTCCCGAACGATCCGGGCGGTGGGGGCAGCCCGCCGAAGACGCCGGATGTGGAAGTGATTGTCTTCGAGACGGTGGCGTCCTCGGGGTCGCCGTCGATTCCGTCGCCGCGGATTTACGGTGTGATCGTGATCGAGGGGAGGATCAAGACGTTGAAGGAGTTTTTCAGCGCGCGGCTGCTGCTGATGAACACGTCGGGGATCTTCACGTTGCAGGATGTGATGGCCCAGTTGACGTTTCCGGACGGGGGCCTGAGCCACACGCTGCCGGCGGACGGGGTGGTGAGCTTTGGGGATATCCTGCCGGGGGATGGCGGCACGCCGGGGCAGGAGGAGCGCGAGTTCATTCTGCGCGGCGACGAGATCGGCGTGCACGGCATCAAGTTGGACTTTGGCGGGACGGTGGGGGGGCCGGGGTTGCCGGAGGATCCGCCGATCGCCTTCAGCGGCAGCGCGGCCTCGACGGTGGAGGTGAAGGGGCCGCCGCAATTCCTGGTGCAGGTGTTTCATCCGCCGGTGGTGATCAGCACGAACGATCCGTACGAGTTGATCGTCGAGATCCAGAACACGGGCGAGCTGCCGGCGTTGTACACGAGCCTGGAGCTGGAGGTTGGGGCGGACGGGTTGCTGGAGAGCTGCGGGGTGGAGACCAACAGCGGGGCGCAGGATGTGGTCTGCACGTATTCGCACGATCCGGTGACGCGCGCGTTCGGCCATATTTATCCTGGGGAGAGTGTGCGTGAAACCTTCCGGGTGAAGGCGCTGCGCGACGGGCCGATCACGTCCTGCCTCGGCATCTCGGATCAGAACATCCAGTTGCAGGTGACGGTGGGGAACATTGGCTGCCTGACGGGGCATTTCCCGCCGACGACGGGGGTACCGGACGGGGTGCCGACGGTGGCGGTGGTGCCGGTACCGAACCAGCTGGGGGTGAGCCCGACGGTGGCGGTGACGGCGTTCTTCAGCGAGCGCATGAACGAAGGCAGTTTCAGCACGGGCAGCAATGGCACGTTCAA
>CAZWQJ010000083.1:3437-16982 GCA_964635825.1 uncultured Victivallales bacterium
TCGGACCAGGGCAGCGGCGTGCAGCGGGTGGAGTTGCGGCTGAAGGATCTCGACGGCACCAACACGCTCTACCAGTTCCTCGATCAGAAGACGATTTTCGATCCGCTGGCCGATGTGACGGGCGCGATGCTGTTCACGATCGACACGTCGGCGCTGGTGCCGGGGCATACGCACCAGTTGCTGGGCACGGCATTCGATGTGGCCGGGAATGCGCGCGACGCGACGATCGGGATGATCCTGGCGAGCACGTCCGTGCCGCCGACGATCGTATTGCCGGCGGACCCGACGAATGTGGTGCTGCAGGGGATCACGCAGACGCTGACGCCGCTGGTTGTGTCCGGTGGCGTGACGCGCGTGGTGTATTTTCTGAATGGGGGCACGAATGCATTTGTGACGGCATTTCTGCCGCCGTGGTCGGCGTTTCTGCGTACGCACGATCTGGCGTTGGGGGTGCACACGGTGCGCGTGGAGGCGGTGGACGGGCTGTTGCAGACGGGCGGGGATGAGTGGATCTTCGGCCTTGCCTTCAATCCGAATGGACCGCAGGTGGAGTTTGGCGAGGCGGATGGGACGGTGTACCCGACGGGTGCGGTGATTGCGGTGCGCGCGCGCGTTTCGGATCCGGTTGGGGTGGCGGGGGTGCGGTTCCATCTGGACAGCCCGGCGAGCGCGCCGATTGCGGAGGGCAGTGCGCCCTTTGCGCTGGATACGACCGGGATGGCCACGGGGGTGCACGCGGTGATTGTGGTGGCGAGCAACACGCTCAACCAGGCCAACGATCCGGGGCATCCGGATTCGGTGCTGGAGTTCACGCTGGTGACGCCACCGGCGGGGGTGCCGCCGGCGGCGCCGCAGGTGACTGGGGTGACGCCGCCGCTGGCGGGGACGACGATGGTCACGGGAACATCCGTGCCCGGGGCGCGCATCGACATTCGCAACATGACGCTGGGGCTGACGTTGACGGTGTATGCGGATGGGGGTGGGGCCTTCAGCGGGGTCATCGACGCGAACGGGGGCGATGGGCTGGCGGTGACGGCGACGACGCCTGAGACATGCCCGGATCCGAGCGAGGCGGCGCTGGTGGTGGTGCCGGCGCCGCCGGTGTACGCGAGTGTGTCGCTGGTGCCGACCAACCTGGCGTTTACGCTGGCGGGGCAGTTCGCCGATCTGGCGGTGATGGCGGAGGTTCAGGGTGTCGGCCCTTCCAATGTGACGGCGCGGTCCAGCTTCTCGTCGAGCGCGCCGGGGGTGGCATCGGTGAACGGGGCGGGCCGGGTGGTGGCGCACGAGCCTGGGCAGGCGTGGGTGACGGCGACCTTTGAGGGATCGAATGCGACTTGCCTCGTGCAGGCGAATATTCTGGTGCTGACGGGGCTCGTGGTGAATCCGCCGAGCGTGCTGCTGGTGTACACGGGGGAGACGGCGCAGATCTCGGTTACGGGGCAGTACAACGACGGGAGCAGCGCCCTGTTGTCGGGCGGGGTGACGTTTGGAAATTCCGACCCGGTGGTGCTGGGGGTGTCGGCGTTGGGGCTGGTGACGGCGCGGTCGGATGGGGATGCGCAGGTGTACGTGACGGCGGGCGGGCTGGCGCCGGTGGCGGTGCCGGTGTCGGTGATTTCGGGGCTGAACCCGGCGCCGCTGGTGGAGATTCTGAGTCCGTCGGAGGGGGCGGGTTACGAGCGAGGTGAGCTGGCGAGTGTGACGGTGCAGGCGACCGATCCGGTGGGCGGCGTGACGCGGTTGTTCCTGAGTGTGACGGGGGTGGTGACGGTGGCGGACAGCCGCCAGGTGAGCCCACCGGCGGCGGAGGTGACGCGCGTGTTCACGGTGGCGGTTCCGACGAACGCGCCGGTCGGGGGGCGACTTTATGTGGAGGCGTGGGCGGAGGATGTGGCGGGGTTGCCATCGCTGGTGAAGAGGCGGCAACTGCAGGTGGTGGATCGCACGGCGCCGGTGGCGGCGCTGCTGTCGCCGACGAATGGGGCCACGTACAACACGGGTCACACGGTGATGGTGGCGGTGGCGGCTAGCGATGCGGTGGGGGTGACGCGGGTCGGTTACACGACGTCGGGAGCGCTGGAGCAGAGCGACTCGGTGGCGCTGGTGCCGGCGTCGGCGGCGACGAATGTGTGGTTGAGTTTCGTGGTGCCTCCGGGGGCGCCGCAGCCGGAGTTGTACATACAGGGTTGGGCGCGCGACGCCGCGGGGAACAGCTACACATCGGGGCCGGTGCAGGTGGAGTTGACGAGTGCGGACATCACGCCGCCGGAGACGGTGGTGACGGCGGTGGCGCCGCCGGGGACCGGCGCGGTGGCGGTGGTGAGCTACTCGGTGTTGTCGGGCCTGTCGGATCTCGCGCATGTGGCGCTCTATTTCCGCCGCAACGGGGTGGGCACATTCAATCGCTACATTCCGGACGGGACCAACGTGTTCGGGCGTTACCATCCGCAGGCGGGGGCGAATGGCACGCTGGTGTTTGATTCGACGAAGACGGGTGGCGACGGAGCGTATGAGTTCTACACGGCGGGCGAAGACCTGATCGGGAATCGCGAGCCGGCGCCGACGAATGGTGCCGACCAGGCGGCGAGTTTCGCGGCCGGGACGGTCTGGATGGCGATCGTCTCGAACACCACGATCGAGACCGACAACGTGGCGTACGACGATCGGAACCTGCGCGTGAGCAACGCGGTGGTGACGCTCGAAGGGACGCACGCGTTCCGCAATGTCGAGCTGCTGGATGGGGCGGTGCTGACGCATGCGGCGGCCACGACGACCAACGAGCCGGGGTTCCTGCTGCAATGCTGGACGTTGAGCGTGGCCTCGAATGCGAGCGTGGAGGTCAATGGCCGGGGCTATCTGGGTGGCCTGCGCGGTGGCAATGGCATCGAGGGCAACACGACGAACAACGCGGATGGAGCGACGTATCGGTCGGGCGGAAGCCACGGTGGGCGGGGTGGAATTTTGGAAGGGGTGCCGAATGCGTTGTACGGCAACCTGACGCAACCGACGGATCTGGGCGCTGGCGGATCGGGTGGACCATTCAGCACGCCGGGCGGCAGCGGCGGCGGGCGCATTCGGATCGACGCCCTGCACGTGGCGGCGGATGGGGCGATGCGGGCGAACGGCCAGGACGGGAGCGGCTATCAATCCGGTGGCGGGGCCGGCGGCTCGATCTTTGTGCTGACGCGGACGATGTCGGGGCGTGGGCTGGTGCAGGCCAACGGGGGTGGTGCCGAGGTGGGCGGCGGCGGCGGGCGGGTGGCGGTGCACTACACGGATATCGGCACCAAGGATGTGTCGCTGCTGCAGGCGCTGGGAGGGGCCGGCAACCAGGGAGCGAACTCGATCGGCGGCAATGGCACGGTATTTTTGAAGGGGTTGGGTGAGTCGGACGGGACGCTGGTGATCGACGGGCAGGGCGTGGGAAGTCCCTACTCGGGTCTGCCGATTCCGCAGGGTGTGGTGTTTGACAACCTGATCATACGGAACCATGCGCGGGTGGTGGTGGACGATCCGATTGTGATCAACCAGGCGGTGGAGATTCTGACGGGCAGCATCTTGACGCACACGGTGCGGCAGACGAACGGGTTGTCGATCACGGCGCGCACGGTGCTGGTGGATGCGACGAGCGCGATCGATGTGAGCGGGCGCGGCTGGCGGGGTGGTGGGCGCGACGGCAATCCGAGCGGGCAGGGGGAAACGCTGGGCGGGCAGTTGGGCGCCGCGTATCGAGCGGGCGGGAGCTACGGTGGGCTTGGCGGAATTCTTGATGGGCCTGGAGGCAACCTGGCGTACGGGTCGGTGCAGCGGCCGATCGCGCTGGGGGCGGGCGGTTCGTATGGTCCGTTTTCAACGGTTGGCGGCAATGGTGGCGGATTCGTGACGATCACGGCGAGCGAGCGTGTGACGGTGCACGGGGCGATTGCGGCGGATGGGCAGACGGGGACGGGCTACCAGTCCGGCAGTGGGGCGGGCGGCTCGGTGGGGATGGCGAGGGGTCTGTGGCGGGGGGCTGGGCGGATCTCGGCCGACGGCGGGGCGGGTGAAGTGGGCGGCGGCGGCGGGCGCGTGGCGATTCACTACGAGTTCCTGGGGACGGGGACCAACAGTCTGGCGGGGATGCGGCAGGTGACTTCGGTCGGCGGCAAGGGGAGCTACCGCGTGGGCAGCGCCGGGTCGGTGTGGTTCAAGCAGGCGAGCCAGGCGCTGGGCAACCTGTATCTGGACGAGGGGCTGGCGAGCGGCACGAGCGCATACTGGGCGCCGCTGGTGGCGGTGGGGCCGGGGCGCAGCGTGGCGCTGACGGCGGACGAGTTGACGTTGGACGGTGGCGTGGCGGTGTTGCCGGGCGGGTTGGTGGGCATGATGGTGCGGCCGCGCAGCGACGTGGCGACGGCCTTCACGGTGGTGGCCAACACGGCCACGACGCTGACGGTGGCGGTGAGCGGTGGCACGAACCTGCTGAGTGTGGCGGCGACGGGCGATGTCTACGTGGCGGTGCACGCGTTCGACAATGTGTATGTGCGCGGGGGTGCGCTGGTGGCGACGGGGGATCGGCTGGAGGTGCCGGGCCTGTTGTCGATTGCGGAGCGCGGGGTGCTCACGCACTTCGACACGACGCTGGCCTACGAGCCGCGGCTGGAGTTGGCGGTGGGAACGCTGGCGATCGCGAGCGATGGTGCGATCCATGTGGACGGGCGCGGTTACCTGGGTGGATTGCGGGGCGGGAATGATGGGGTGGGGAATAGCGAGAATAACACGCAGGGCGCGACGTACCGGGCCGCCGGCAGCTACGGTGGGTTGGGCGCGCGCTACGATGGGGTGCCGAATGGGCTCTATGGCGATTTGACGGCACCGGTGGAATTGGGTTCGGGTGGATCGATGGGCGCGTTCTCGGCGCCGGGCGGCAATGGTGGAGGGCGCGTGAGAGTGGCGGCGGCGGCGGTGCTGCTGGATGGGAGCATTACGGCGCGCGGGCAGACCGGTGGCTCCTACCAGGGAGGCAGCGGCTCGGGTGGGGCCGTGCTACTGGAGGTCGGGAGCATCAGCGGCCTGGGCGGCGTGTACGCGGATGGCGGCGGCTATGAAGTGGGCGGTGGCGGCGGACGCGTGGCGGTGCACTATACGACGCTGGCGATGCCGCAGAGCCGCTTCACCGCGATGGGCGGGCAGGGCACCCATGGCGATGGTGGCAACGGGACCGTGTTCTTCAAGAGCGGCACGCAGGTTAACGGGGAACTGGTGATCGACGGCGGGAATGTGGAGACGCCAGACGACTCGGTCACGATTCCGGGCGGGTATGTGTTCGACACGATCACGTTGCGGAATCAGGCGAAGGTGGTGGCCAGCGAACCGATTCAGGTGACGGACACGCTGAACGTGTTGACGGGCAGCCGGCTGAGCCACCCGCGCGGGTTGGAGGCGGGGCTGGTGATTGCGGCGCGTGCGGTGCTGGTGGACGCGACGAGCGTGATCGATGCGAGTGCGAAGGGCTGGCGCGGCGGGTTGCGCGATGGGAATGCAGACACCCGCGGCGAGACGCTGGGTGGGCAACTCAGCGCGGCGACTTTCTACATGGGCGGGAGCCACGGCGGGTTGGGTGCGCTCTACAGCGGAGCCGGCGGCAACCTGCCGTTCGGGACGGCGTCGGAAGCGATCCATCTGGGGAGTGGCGGGGCCGCGGGTGGGTTCTCGCGCCCGGGTGGAAACGGTGGCGGGCGTGTGACGATTGCGGCGACGGACCATGTGACCGTGCACGGCGCGATTCTGGCGGAAGGGCAGGCGGGAGGTGCCTACCAGGCCGGCAGCGGAGCCGGTGGTGCGGTGCGTATCGATACAAGCCTGCTGCAGGGCGCGGGGCGCCTCTCGGCCAACGGCGGCGTGGGTGAAGTGGGCGGTGGTGGCGGGCGTGTGGCGGTGGCTTACGACGCGCTGGGCACGGGCACCAACAGCCTGGCCGGCATGCGGCAGGTGACGGCGCATGGCGGTAAGGGGTCGCAGGTCAGAGCCAGCGCGGGCTCGGTGTGGTTCCGGCATACGAGCCAGGTGCATGGCGATCTGTATCTGGATGAGGGCTTGGCGAGTGGCACGAGCAGCCTGTGGGCTCCGCTGGTGCCGGTGGGGCTTGGGCGCAGCATGGCGCTGACCACCAATGAGCTGACGCTGGATGGTGGCGTTGCGGTGTTGCCGGGCGGGCTGGTGGGCCTGATCGTTCTGCCCAGCACGAATGCCGCCACCACGTTCCGCGTTATCGCGAACACGGCGACGACACTGACCGTGGCGGTGAGTGCGAGCACGAACCTGCTGACCGTGGCCGCGACGGGCGACGTGTACATGGCGCAGTACACTTACGACAACGTGTACCTCCGGCGCGGCGTGCTGGTGGCGACGAGCGACCGGTTGGTGGTGCCGGGCCTGCTGTCGATCGCGGAGTCCAGCGTACTGACGCACTTCGACACGACGCTGGTGTACGAGCCGGGGCTTGATTTGACGGCGGGCACTCTGTCGATTGCGAGCAATAGTGCGATCGATGTGGACGGGCGTGGCTATCGCGGGGGCTTGCTGGGCGGCAATGACGGGGTGGGGAACACGACGAACAATACGCAAGGTTCCACGTACCGATCGGCGGGCAGCTATGGCGGGCTGGGTGGCCGCTACGACGGGATTCCGAATGCGATCTATGGCGCGCTGACGGCACCTGCAGACTTGGGGTCTGGTGGCTCCATGGGTGGCTTCAACGTGGCCGGTGGCGACGGTGGCGGGCGGGTGCGGGTGACGGCGGGGGCGCTGCTGCTTGACGGGCAGATCCTGGCGCGAGGCGAAAGCGGCGCGGGCTACCAGGCTGGAAGCGGCTCGGGTGGTTCCGTGCTGCTGGACGCGGGGACCCTCAGCGGCCTGGGTGAGGTGCGGGCTGACGGTGGCGGTAGCGACGTTGGCGGCGGGGGTGGTCGCATCGCCGTTCGCTATGGAACGCTGAGTATGCCGCAGGAGCGCTTCAGGGCGCTGGGCGGCCAGGGCGCCAACGCCGATGGCGGGAATGGCACGGTGTTCTTCAAGGGTGCGGCACAGGTGCGGGGCGATCTGGTCGTCGATGGCCATGGCGTGGCGACGGCCGATGAGTCGACGCCGATGCCGGCGGGCGTGGATGTCGACAACGCGACGTTCCGGAATGGCGCGCGCGTGGCGCTGACCTCACCGTTGGTGGTGCGGGGGACGCTGCAGATCGTGAGCAACAGCATCGTGACGCATCCGTTGTCGCAAGAGAGCGGGCTGCGCATTGAAGCGGCGTCGCTGCTGATCGACAGCAACAGCATGATCGATGTGACGGCGCGTGGCTATCGCGGCGGCGGGCGTGACGGCAATGCGGCGCTGGAAGGGCTGACCACGAATGGCGCCAGTGGTGCGACCTATCGTTCGGGGGGCAGCCATGGTGGGCTGGGGGCGTCGTATCTCGGTGGGGTGCCGAACCCGGTGTATGGGGTGGCGACGAATCCGGCGCTGCTGGGCTCGGGTGGCTCGCAAGGCGCATTCAGCACCCTGGGTGGCAACGGGGGCGGCCGCATCACGCTGTTCGTCGCGAGCAACCTGGTGGTGCATGGGAGCGTACGCGCCGATGGCGGCGGTGGCGCCGGATATCAGGCGGGCGGCGGGTCCGGGGGCGCTGTGCTGATTCGTGCGGGAACGTTAAGTGGATTGGGGGCGATTAGCGCGAACGGCGGTGGCGTGGAGGTGGCCGGTGGTGGCGGGCGGGTGGCCATCTACTACGGGGTCCTGACTGCCGACACCAATCGCATCAGCGCGCTTGCCGGGCAGGGCGGAAATGCATCCGGTGCGGCGGGCACCGTCTACCTGGATCAGGAGCCGGGCGGTGGATTGAGCCTGGAACCGCCGCCGACGGGCCTGGCCCGCATCGTGCAGCTTGTGATCGCGGCCGACGGCCAGTTGGATCTTCGCTGGGAGGGGGACGGGGCAACCTGGCAGGTGGAAGGCTGCAGTTCGCTTTCCGCTGGCGACTGGGTGCCACTCTCGACGCCGATGGAGGCGACAGGGTGGCAGGTGCCACGCAGCGCAATCGAGCCCGGGATCCGCTTCCTGCGCATTCGTGAGCCGTAGATCATCACGGGTAGCGTCCCGTCGCGAAGTGCTCTGGCCGCATATGGCCCATCCGGCTCGGCACAGCCTCGCCCTCCAACTCCTCGTGCCGGGGTATGGCACGCCATTTGGCGTGCCTGCGCTCACCCCGCGCCGGTGCGGCGGTGCAGGGCGGTGCGGTGGGCTTCGGCGTAGTAGCCGATCATGCGCGACCAGTCGAAGTGCTCGGATAGGCGTTCGACGCGGTTGCGCAGTTCGATGCGGGCGCGGCGGTCCTTGGTGGCGAACTGGTAGAGGTACTCGGTGAGCTGGTTGGCGGCCTGGTCGAAGGTGGCGTGGCGCCGGCCGACGATGAAGAGCCCATTGCCGGCGGGGTCGGGGATGTTCTTGGTCACATAGGAGCCGAAGCCGGCGAGGTCGCTGGTGACGGCCGGGGTGCCGCTGGCGGCGGCTTCCATGGGGGTGTAGCCCCAGGGCTCGTAGTAGCTGGGGAACACGCCGAGGTGGCAGCCGCGCACGAACTGGTCGTAGTCGAGGCCGATCAGCGGGCTGGTGGCGTTCACAAAGTCCGGGTGGAAGACGATCTTCACCGGGTCGGTCTTCGCATTCAGCAGGTTGCAGGCGCGCAGTTGGCGGAGGACGGGATCGCGGGCGTCGTCGAGCAGGTCGTGGGTGACGACGATGGGCGGCCGGTTGCTGCGCCAGGCGTGCAGCGAGCGCTTGATCTTGGTGAGCATTTCCTCCGTGAGCAGGTCGCCGCCGGACGGCACCCGGCCTTCGCTGACGGTGTCGATCAGGTTGTCGTAGAGGCCTTCCTTGATTTCGCGGCAGGCGTTCTCGAGTTCCCCGTACATGGACTGGTTCTTGAGTACATCCACGTTGATGCTGCGGAAGGGCACGCGCGTGACGAGGAAGGCCACGACGGTGATGGGCACCTGGCCTGCCTTGAGCCAGTGGTTCAGCCGCGCCAGGCTCTCGATGAAGAGGTTGTAGCCCTTGTTGTTGTACTCGTAGCGCCCGGAGGTGAAGAGGTAGATCGTGCGGTCGAGATCGAAATGGTAGCTCGGGAAAAAGTGTCCCGACACAAACCGGTGGAGCTCCTGCTTGTACTCCTTGTGCAGATTCTGGAATTCATGCAGGGCGGCAAACTTCTGGATGTTCAGGCCGTTGGGCGTGAGCACATCGGGTTTGCGGCCCAGCAGTTTTTCGGCCTCGATGCCGGTGATGTCGGAGACGGTGGTGAACACGTCGGCCCCGTGGGCGGCGCCGCGCTCGATGCAGGTGCGGGCGTAGATGCGGTAGTGGCCGGCCGCCTGGTCGGGGTTGATCGAGGGCAGCTTGGCGTAGAAATCCTCGTTGTCCGTGCAGAGGTAGCGCCCGAGCAGGGTGGCGTGGGTGGTGAAGACCTGCGCCACCGGCAGCCCGAGCTTGCGCACGCGCATCACCGCCAGCCCGCCCATCCACTCGTGATAGTGCGCGAGCACCGGCAGCTTCACGCGCGGGGCGTTGCAGACGTGCTGGAGGTACATGCTCACCAGGAACCCGAGCACCACCACGTTGTTCACCTCGCCGTCGTCGTCGGGGCAGGCGATCTGGTGATCCACCCACATGAAATATTTGAACTCGCCCAGGCGCTGCCAGATGGTGCCGATGTCGAACAGCACGCACTGCGGCTTGCCGGTGACGAGCCAGCGGCCGTAATGCACGCTCACGCCCATCTCGCGCATCTGCCGCACGGCGTAACCGATGGGGTTGTCCGGCAGGGGCAGCTCTTCCAGTTCGACGGAGGCGGTGTCGCCGTTGTAGGGGCCGAGCAGGCAATAGCGATCTTCCCAGATGCGCGTCATCTGGGGCGCCTTGCTGCGCAGCACGGTGTAGATGCCGCCGAGCTGCCAGCAGACTTCCCAGGCCACCTCAAACAGCAGCGGCTGGGAGGGGACATTCGCCGGGGTCACGGGCACGGGCAGATCGTGAATGCCGGGCCCCGCGCCGGGCGGCGTGCGGATCCAGTCGGGGACTTCCGGCGCGGTCCATGTGGCTTCCTGGCCCGGGGTGTCGGGCCCCACGGCGCCAGGCGCTTCCAGATTCGTCGAGCCGCGGAACGGTGGATCCAGCGGCGATTCCTTCACCCGCTTCTTGCGTGTATTGACCATCTCTCACCCCTCCTCGTCAGCCGGCCTCCGCCAAATACGGGCTGCATCCTATACGAGGTCGGGGGAAAAGGGTAGTGGAAGCCGTCTCCGCCCGCTCGCGCCGGCGCCCGCGAAGGCGCCAAGCAGCCCGTTGAAAAACCCGGCTCAGCCGGAGGCTTCGCCCTACCTTGCAGAATTCGGCCTTCTGGGTAGGGCGAGGCGTCCCGCCGAGCCGTCTTTGACGCCATGACGTCCTTTTTCAACGGGCACTAGAGGCGCCAATCTTTCCACGCGACCATATAGGTGGCGAGGCGAATGACCTGGGTGCGAAGTTGTCCGTAGGTGGCCGCCAGCGTCGCGCCGCCGAGGAAGAGAAAGACGACGCCGGCATAGAGGAGGATCACGGCATCTTTCCAGTCCAAGGCGTTGCGTTCCACCCAGGGATGCCACAGCACGCTGAATTCGGGGACGTGCCAGATCAGGTGCTCCAGGGCGTAGTTGTAGGCCACCCCGATTTCGAGATGGTCCGTGTGGAAGATGGCGCCGGCGACGCCGACCCAGAGCGACAGGGCCAGCGCGCCCAGCACGGCCAGGTTGGCCGCCAGGCGGCGGCTTGGGCGCTCGAGGTAGACCGCCAGGGCGAGCGAGGCGGGGATGGAGGCGAAGACGAAGAAGCGCGGGCCGAAGCACCAGCCGCCGTACCAGGCCCACCACTTGGCGTAGATCGCAACCATGCCGGCGAGGAAGAGAATCCAGAGCAGGTAGACCTCGCGCAGCGGCGCATCCTCGGGACGATCCAGCCGGCGATAGAGCGGAAGCAGGAGCCCGGGCGCGAAATACACGAGGCCTTTTCCAAAGGAGAACAGAATCGACAGGAGGCCGAAGAAGAAGGGGTAGCTGAAACCCGGCAGCCCCGAATATGGCAGCATCGTCTTGTTGCCCTGGTCGGCCGTAAACCCGCCCGTGCCAAATTGGCCGGTAATCCAGACGGATTCCAGGGTGATCAAGGCAACGCACGCCACGAAGAGGAGGGCATAGCGCAGCCGGCGCGACGCGCATGTTTTCTGAGTCAGGACAAAGAACAGCCCGCAGGCGGTGGGGGGCATGTTGACGACGCCCAGCACGGTCAGCAGCCAGCCCAGGCCCGACCGGCTCACCAGCACAAGGCCCACCCCGACCAGAATGGCGGTGAAGACCTCGCCGTGGAAGAAGCGAACGTGATTCGTAAATAGCGAACCCATCATCAACAGCAGGAGAAACCGCTGGCGCGTGCGCACCGGCAGGATTCCTCTAAAGAGCAAGGAGAAGGCCGCCATGCCGGCGACCAGGAGAAACCAGTTATAGCGAACCGTGAGCGCGGGGGCGATGGCTAGGCCGCGGTCCAGCCAGAGCAGGGGCAGGGAGAACACCGGACCGATGTAGGAGCACCGGGTGGAGAGGAGTTTTCCGCTGTCCGCCAGGGTCTTGAGGGCCTCGTAGCGCAAGCCACCATCGCCATAAAAGAAGAACGACACGCAAAACGGAATAATCAAGAGTCCGGCCGCGATCAGGAGCCATCCGGCGCGGGCCTGGATGCGCGATGACGCCGACAGGCTCTGGCTACCCAACTGGGGCTGTTCTGGCGTCATCAGTCCGCATACTCCGCTTGCCGGCACCGCGCGCAACGGTCGATCGTGCGGTTCGTTCGCGATTCATCGTTCGTTCATCGCGCTCGCCGGGCGCCCCCTTCTCTACACCGGGAGACCCTTTCGGGGCAAGGCAAGCGTGCGCTTGACCCGACCGTGTCGGTGCGGCAGGCTCGCGGGCATGCCGTTACGTTTACGCGTTTCATGGCCGAACCCGCGCGCCGCCGCCCTGATGGCCGTGCTGCTGCTCCTGATGGCCGGACTCTGGGCGCGCTACCTGACGTGGGTCGCCACCACACCGCTGCGCTTTGTCCCCGACCTGAGCGCCGCCTGGCACTGGGGGCAGTTTGCCGATCAAGTCGGTTACCTCAATGTGTACGGGCGCGTCATGGCCGAGCGGCCGGCGGGCGACTACCTGCTGGACTACGTGCCGTTGCGGCTGGCGGTTTGCCAACTGTGGGTGCACGCCCAACGCTGGAGCGGGCGCCCATTCGTGTGGCCGCCGGACTGGGCGACAGCACGACCGCTCTTGTGGTTTCACACGCTGATGGAACTGGCCGCGGCCGCGGGGGCCTTCGCGCTCGTCCGCTACTGGCTGCGCACGGCGGAGCGTCCACCCGGTCGCCTGCCGGTCTGGGGGCTGGCCCTGTCGGCGGCGGCCGCGCTCTGGCTGAATCCGGCGCTGTGGATCAACTCGCACGGGCGCCCGGGGACCGACGTCTGGATTTTGCCATTCTACCTATGGGCCCTGTTGGCCGCCGTCGCCAACCGCTGGACCGTCGCCGGCCTGATCGTGGCCACGGGCGCCATGCTGAAGGGCCAGCAGTTGGTCGTGGCCCCGCTGTTTGTGCTCTGGCCCCTGTTCGCGCGCCAGCCCGCGGCGGCGCTACGCTGGCTCATCGGCCTGCTGTTGGGCATCGCGCTGTGGGTCAGCCCGTGGATGCTCAGCCATGCCAGCGCCGCGGGCCGCGCCATCGATTGGGCGGCCGTGGCGTGGTGTGTGGCCGCAACGCTCGGGACGGCGTGGGCCGTCCGCCGGGCGCCGGCGCCGTGGCGCCGACTGGCCCCGCTCGCCGCGCTGGCGCTGGCGCTGCTGCTGTGCATGCCGCTGTTTGGCGCCGAGACGGCGTGGTATGAAGTCGGGCCGCGCTACGGCGCGAGCAAGTACAGCCACGATCTTAGCGTGGGGGGCGCGCTCGGCCTGGCCGGCCTGCTGGAGGCGCGCTGCGGCTGGCTGGCGAACGACCTGCTCGGCCCGGTGGCGCGGGGGATCACCATCCGCCAGGCGCTATTTGGCCTGTATGCGGTCATGCTGGCGCTCAGCGCCCACACCCTCGCGCGGCTCCATCGCCGCCGCGATCCGCGCTTTCTGGCGGCCATCGCCTTGCCGTGGCTCGTGTGGTTTGCATTCGCCGCGCAGATCCACGAGCGCTACCTGCTATTTGGCGCCGGGGTGGGGTGCCTGGCCCTCGCCGTCCATGGCGGCGCGTTTATGCTCGCCGTGTGTTTCAGCCTGCTGTCGCTGTTGATGACGATTGGCGACGTGGGCGGCCCGCAAAATACCCAATTCCTGGCCGGCGTCTTCGGTCCGGCGTTCCCGGCTGAACTGCGCCTGTTCATCCGCGGCCTCTACCCGGACGCCGCCTGGGTCGTGATCCTCGGCACCCTGGCGCTGCTGTATATGGTCCGGCGCG
>CAZWQJ010000084.1:0-16915 GCA_964635825.1 uncultured Victivallales bacterium
GGCAGGCGCTCCTACTCCAAATCCGTGCGCGGCTTGAAGAATCGGTCCTGAATCTTCTCCATATACAGGTAGATGCCCGGGGTCACGAACAAGGTGATGATCTGCGCGAACGCCATACCCCCGACCACGGCCAACCCAAGCGGGACACGGCTGGAGGCATCCGCGCCGTACCCCAACGCGATCGGCATCGTACCGAAGATGGCACACAGCCCGGTCATCAGAATGGGCCGGAAGCGCACCAGGCACGCGTCGAACATGGCATCGTGGCTGCTCATCCCCTCGGCCTTGCGCTGCAGGGCGAAGTCGACCATCAGGATGCCGTTCTTCGTGATCAGGCCGATCAAGACAAAGAGCCCAATGTAGGCGTAGAGCGACAGTTGGCTGCCAAAGACGTAGAGCGTCAGCAAGCCGCCGAACATGGCCACCGGCAACGTGGTCAGAATGGTGAATGGGTGGATATAGCTCTCGTAGAGAATGCCCAGCACCACGTACTTCAGGAAGATGGCGACCAGCAGCAGCACGCCCAGGCTGGCGATCGAATGCTGGAACTCGAGCGCGTCGCCCGTGAACTGGCCCGTCACACCCGGCGGCAGCGTCGCCGCCGCCTTCTCCTCCACCGCCTCGGTGATGGCGCCCAGCGGCACCCCCGGGGCAATACTGAAGGAGAGCGTGGCCGCCTCCAACTGCTGCGCACGCGGCACGTTCTGCGGGCCGGCGTCCTCCACCCAGGTGGCCATGGACTGCAGCGGCACCAGCCCTCCCGTAGTTTGCGATCGCAGGTACAGCTGCGCCAGGTCGCCCGGCAAGCGCTGGTGCTGCTTCTCGATCTCGGCAATCACGTCATACTGGTCCTGGTCGGTGGTGAACTGGGTAACCCGCCCACCCGCAAAGGAAAACGCCAACCCCTGCTCGATGGCCGCCGCGGAGACGCCCAGCGCCGAGGCCCGATCGCGGTCGATGGACAGGCTCAGCCGCGGCATGTTCAGCTTCACGCTGTTCTGCACGCCAACCACGCCCGCGACATTCCGCAGTTCGCGCTCCAGGTCGGTGGCGGCGGTATAGACGGTGTCGCGATCCAGCCCCATCAACTGGTAGGCGTACTGGCTGCCCGTCGCCGTGGACTCCGCGCCCGAACTGATCTTCAGCACGGGTGCCGGCATCAGAAAACAGAACCCGTCCGGCAAGGCCGACAAGCGCCCCATCAATTGCTGCGCGATCTGGTCGATCGGGGCTCGCTCATTCGGCGACTTCAACCGGATAAAGAGGAAGCCCGTGCTTTGGTCGGCGCCTGGCATGTAGCCGGTGACCGAACCGACTCGCGTCACGTTCGGGTCGGCGCGTATGACCTCCAGGACCTTCGTCTGAAACGCGCTCATCTGTTCGGTCGAGGCTCCCTGCGGCATCACCATCGCGCCGCGAATGAAGCTGCTATCCCCCGGCGGAAGAAAATCCTTGGGCAGCACCGTGAAGAGCACCACCGAACCGATGATGCAGAGAATCCAGGCCACGACGGCCACCCACTTGTGCTTCATCTGCCAGCGCAGGGCGCGGGCATACTGGCGCACCATCGCCGCGATGGCCGCCGTGATCGCGCGCTGCACGCCGTTCGGCTCCTTCATGTGCACCAGGAGATGCGCGCACATCATCGGCGACAGCGTCAGCGCCACGACCGTGGAAATGACAATAGCGTAGATCACGGTCAGCGCGAACACCCGCAGGTTCCGGCCCACCGCCCCGCTCATGTACACCAGCGGAAGGAAGACGATGATCAGCGCCGCGCTGGTGGAGATGACCGTGAACGTGATCTCCTTCATGCTCTGCAGCGTGGCCGGGATGGGCTTCTTGCCCTCATCCAGATGCCGCACCGTGTTCTCCAGAACCACGATGCCATCGTCCACGAGGAAGCCGACGGCGAGGACGATCCCCATAAGCGAAAGGGTATCGAGGTTGAACCCGGAGGGCAGCATGACCGCCATGGTGCCCACGAGGGATACCGGCAGCACCACGGCGGGAATGATGGTTTCGCGGATGCGCCCGAGGAAGAGAAAAATGACCAGCACCACCAACCCCAACGCGATCAGCACCGTGATTTCCACGTCATGCAGCGACTCGCGAATCGGCTCGGCCCCGTTGTACATGATCAGCATTTCAATCGAGCCCGGCATCTCGTGCTGCACTGCTTCCAACGCCTTTTCCACGCGGTCGGCAACGGCCACCGTGTTGGCGCCGGTCACGCGCGAGATGGGCATGACGATGCACTTGTCATGAATGGGCTCCGACGCCGGTCCGGCGCGGATATCCACCAGGTCGTTCGCGACACTGTCCACACACTGGGCGACATCCTTCAGCCGGATGGGCGCCTGGTTGCGATAGGCGATGATCAACTCGCCGTAAGCGGCCGCCGTCTGCAACTGGCCCTGGGGCTCAATCGTAAAGGTGCGCATGCTGCCGTTGAGACTGCCGCCGGGGATGTTCACCGAGCCGGCCTTGAGCGCCACCGCCAGTTCATCCACACCAATCTGGTACGCGGCAAGCTTGGAGGGGCTGAATTGAATGCGGACCGCACGCTGCGCGCCGAACACCTGAACCTTCGAAACGCCTTCCACCATGCTCAGCTTGCGGGCCACCACGTGATCGCCGTAATCGTAGAGATCCGCGTGCGCCAGCGTGTCTGAGTAAAGAAGAACGTAGAAGATCGGGGAGTCCGATGGGTTGTACTTGGCGTAGCTCGGCGGGCTGGGCAAGTCGATCGGCAGGTTCCGCGTGGCCCGCGTGATGGCCGCCTGTACGTCCGGAGCCACCAAGTCCACATTCCGATTCAGCGAGAACGTCAGGCTGATCGTCGTCGATCCCGCCTTGTTGTCCGAGATCATGCTCTGCAGACCGGCGATCTGGGTGAACTCATTCTCCAGCGGGGTGGCCACCGTGCTGGCCATCGTGCCCGGGCTCGCGCCAGGGTAGGCGGCCGAAACCTGGATCACGGGGTAGTCCACCGTGGGCAGACTGTTCACCGGCAACTTGAAGTACGAACGCACGCCGAACACGATACAGACCACCGTCACGAGGGTGGTCATGATCGGGCGACGAACAAAGATCTCGGAGAGACTCACGATGGACTCCGTTGGTTAGTGACCCGCCGAACCGGATTCGCTGCGCGTGCCGCCCCCATCCTTGCTGGACGGCGGGGGGCCCTTTCCCTGAGCCCCCGGGACCACTTCGCCCACCGGCGCACCCGGAAACAGCATCAACTGACCCATCGTCACGACCTTCTCGCCGCCGGCGACTCCGTGCAGAATCTGGATCTGGTTCTCGTGCCGAATCCCGGTCGGTGCCGGTCGCAGGTCGACCGTGGAATTGGTTGTCATGACGTACAGGTAGGCCCCCTGTTTGCCGAAGAGCACGGCGGACTCGGGCACCATGACCGCATCGGGCACACGGCCCGCGACCACATACACGTCCACGAACTGGCCGGCCCACAGCGTCAGATCCGGATTGGGCACCTGCCCTCGCAGCATGATGGTCCCGGTCTGTACACTCACCGTGTTCTCGATGAACTCGACCGTGCCTGCCACGCCGTTGGTGCTGCCGCGCGGCGTGACGAGCATCGGCACCGGCCCGGCAGCCATCGCTTCGCGCAGGCGCCCCACGTAGAGATCCGGAACGGAGAAGTCCACGTAAATGGGGTCATAGCTGCGGATGTTCGTGAGTCGCGTCTGCGCGGCAACGACGAGGTTGCCGTCATTCACGTAGCGTGTCGAACAGATGCCAGCCATGGGGGCGGTCACCGTGCATCGCGCCAAATCGAGGCGCGCCTTGTCCAACAGCGCCGTATCGGCCTCCAGTTGGGCGGCCGCGGCGTCCACCCGCGCCTGCAGCGTATCGAACTCCTCGCGGGAAACCAGTTCCTGGGCAATGAGCGTGCGCGTGCGCTCCAGCGTGCTGCGGGCCAGAACCAGGTTGGCCTGATCCGCGGTCACGAGCGCCTCGGCCCGGCGAACTTGGGCTTCATAGTCCCGCGGATCGATGCGGAACAAGACCTGGCCATTTGTGACGGTCGCGCCGTCGCCCATCAGGGTTTCCACCAGGATTCCGGTGACCTGGGCCACCAGATCCACGTTGGCCGTGTCCCGGGTGCGACCGAAGGCGTCGATAGCCAGTGGCGCATCGATCACAACCGCCGGGGCCGTCACAACGGAGGACGGAGGGCGTTGCATCGCGCCGCCCTGCTTGCGTCCGCATGAGGAACCCAGCAGGAGCACCGAGGCCCCCGCGATGATCAAAGGAATATGGCGTCGCCCATTGTCTTTCCGTGTCATGGAACTGTATCCTCTTCCGTGGTGGTCGTAGACCATTCGTCGATCGCGTCAGCGGCACCGGCCCGAGTCAGCACGCCCGTGGCATGCGCGAGCGAGGCCAGGGCCACAAAGACCTCCTGCCGGGCGGCGATCTGCTGGCTGCGTGCCGCCGCCAGTTGTCGCTCCGCATTCAGCAGATCCAGGATGCTCTTGAGTCCGGCCTGGTAGCTCTTCAACGCGAGCGCGTGCGATTCGCCGGCACTGCTCAGAAACGCGGTGCTGAACTCCAGCTTCTGGTGGGCGGTTGCCAACTCATGGTAGCGGGACCACACATCCGCGCTGGCCACCAGTTCGGCCTGCTCGAGCCGCGCCCGAGCCGCGTCCGCCTCGGCGCGTGCCGCCCGCCGTGCATGCAGGGACTGCATCCCGTCAAAGACGGTCCACTCCAAGCTCAGCCCGGCCCCGTAGGACCAATCATCATCCTGAAAGTCCTTGCCGCCCATGGTGTCATAGTAGTCGCGGTCGACCGAACCATTGAGGCTGAGCGAGGGCCACAGGTCGGAACCGGCGATGCGGACGGCCGCCTCCCGCGAGGCCAGCGTCGCCCGCAAGGCGGCTATGTCGGGCCGCCGCTGCACGGCGTCATCGATCACGGCCCGGAGTTCGGCTTCCGCGATGGCCGGCACCGTCGCGTCCGCGGGGGGCACAATCACCAAGGGGGCATCCGCCGGCACCCCCACGGCCAGCGCGAGCGCGCCTTGGGCGGCCTGCAGCCCGCCCTGCGCCACCGCCAGTTGATAACGGGCCTGATCGCGCGAGGCCTGTGCCTGCAGGACATCGAGCGGCGTGCCCAACCCGGCGTCCTTCAGGGCGGTGGCCGCCTTCAACGCCGTTTCGGCATCCGAGACCGCCGCGTTGGCCGCATCGATGCCGGCGCGCGCGCTCACCAATCCGTAGTACGCGGTCTCGACTCGCAGCAACACGTCCTGGATGGAGCGGTTGAAGGCGTAATTGCGCGAGTAAACCAACTGCAGCGCGGCTTCCACGGCCGCCTTGCGCCCGCCGCCAAAATTCAGGATCAGGTAGTTCAACCGCAGGCCCGGTCCGTACTTGAGCAAATCCTGATCGTAGCCTTCCGGTTGCGCGTCGAGCGCGCTCCGCGTTCCATTGGCCACGGCCGTGAGGCTGGGCAAGAAATAGCCTTCGGCCTGCCTGACCTGCTCGGAGGCCGCCCGCGCTTCGCTCCACGCCTGCCGGCTCCCCGGATTGTTCTGCAACGCCAGGTCGGTCAGCGCGGCCAGCGTCAGCGGACTCGACAAGTCCGGCGTGGCCGCACGCAAGCCCGTCCAGATGGCGTCCGGCCCCGAGGCTTTGGACGAATTCGTCCACGGAAGCGTGCGGTCCTCAATGGGCGGCGGCGAGACACAACCCGCCGACATGCACAACAACGCCGCCGTCATCAGCCCCCGGACCGTCATGTCAGCTCCTCCCCTTCGCCGCCGGAGATTCCAGCCCGCGAACCAGTTTGCGGATGATGTCCAGGTAGCGGGCACGTTCGGCAACGCTCACCGTGCCGAACATGCGGATCAGCCCGCCGCGTCGCTGCCGTCGAATCTGGTCCATGACGCGGATGCCCTTCGGGGCAATGGCCACGCGAACGACGCGCCGGTCATGCGGGTCACGCTCGCGCCGCGCCAGGCGCAGGGCCACCAGGCGGTCAACAATGGCCGTGGCGGACGACCCACAGGTATGCAGGGCACCGGCGAGGTCATGCATCGTGCACACGCCGCCATGCTCCAAGAGAAAGTGCAGGCCCCCGAATTGCGGCATGGTAATTTTACCCAGGGAGACATAGTTGCGTTCGATCATCCAGATGGAGCGCATCAGCAGCGGCAGGACGTCCACCATCTCCTCCGCAAAGGCCGCCAGGGATATTTGTTTCTTGGGCATTTACTTCACACAACGAAATATTAAGAGTCCGTAGTATAGGCACGGGCCCCCGCAAGTCAACCCCGGCATCTTCGCGCGGATGGGCGCCGAAGCGGCGTCATGGCCCGTTCATTGACAGCCGCGGCGGAATTCGGCAACGTAGCATCCGTGGATATGCCCCTGCAGTCCCACACATCAATCAGCCAAAGGAGTCGGCGATGGGCGAGAATCCGTATGACCGTTTTCGTGGTGACGAGCTGATCTTGCGGGACGAGTTGGCCATCGACCGGACGATTCTTGCGAACGAGCGCACCGTCCTGGCCTACTTCCGCGGGGCGATCTCCCTGGTGATTGTGGGCATCACCTTCATTCATTTCGCGGAAGCCGGGCAGTTGCTGTTTTACGTGGGGCTGGGCTGTCTGCCGATGGGACTGTTCGTGGGGGCCTTCGGCTACGGGCGCTACCGCAGAATGGATCGCGAGATCAATGTGGTTCGTCGCACGTTGGGGACCCGGCAGGAGTCCGGCAGCGGCACGCGCCGAGGCAACAGCGGGGGCTCGCCAGCGTGAAAGCGGTCCGTTACCGCGGACGCCAGCGCCGCGAGATTCGGTTTCCGCTGGGTGGCATTGGCACCGGCTGCATCGGGCTGGCCGGGGATGGGCGACTGGTCGACTGGCAGATCTTCAACCGACCGAACCAGGACAGCATCAACGGCTTCTCGCATTTTGCCGTGCGGGCGGAATCGCGCGGGCGCGTGGTGGATGCGAGGGTCCTGCATGGGGACCTGGAGCCACCCTATGTGGGCGCGGGCGGCGGCGGCAGTATCGGCAGCGGTCCGCCGCGCGAAACCATGGCAGGCCTGCCGCACTTCCGCGACACGGTTTTCAGCGGGCATTTCCCCTTCGCCTCCATCGATTACCGCGATTCGGACTTCCCCGGCCGAATCCGGCTGACGGCCTTCAACCCCTTCATCCCGATGCAGGAGGACGACTCCGGGATCCCCGCCGCCTTCTTTTCCTTCGAACTGCACAATTCGACGACCGGTCCGCTCGACTACACGCTGGCCGCCACCCTGGCAAACCCGTTCCCGAAGCCACAGGTACATCGCCTGCAGCGGCAGTCCGGGCGCTCATTGCTGCAGTTGGGAACCACCGGCCTGGCACCCGACGACCGGCTCTACGGCGAATTGACCGTGGGCACGGATGCGGCTCGTGTGAGCCATCAGGACTACTGGTTCCGGGGGCCCTGGTTCGACGCGCTGGAAGTGTTTTGGCGGGACTGGACGACGCCGGGTCCGCTGCGCAATCGTCGCTATGCGCCGGCGGAGGCGGGGGATCGCAATCAGGCGACGCTGGCGGCCCACGTGCGCCTGGCCCCCGGGGAACGGCAAGACGTGCGCTTCATCGTGGCCTGGCATGTCCCCAACTGCGAGAATGACTGGAATGCGACCGCGACGACGCGGGCACGCGCCGCCGGGATTGCGCCGACGTGGAAGAATTACTACGCGACCCGCTGGAGTTCCTCGCGGGCCACGGCCACCTACGCCTTGAAGAACTGGACGCGCCTGCACCGCGACTCGTTGGCGTTCCACGAAGCGCTGTTTGCCTCCACCGTGCCGCCGGAAGTGCTCGATGCGGTCTCGGCCAATCTGGCAATTTTGAAATCGCCGACGGTGATGCGCCTCGAGGACGGGACTTTCTACGGCTTCGAGGGCTGCAATTCGACAACCGGGTGCTGTGAGGGAACCTGCACCCATGTCTGGAACTACGCGCAGGCGCTGCCGTTTCTGTTCCCGGGCTTGGAGCGAACGGTGCGGGAGGCCGATTACCGCTACAACCAGCTGCCGAATGGCGGCATGCCCTTCCGGTTGCAGTTACCGCTGGGACTGAAACACGCCGGTGGACGCTCCTGCGCGGACGGACTCTTCGGCAACGTGCTGGCGGTGTACCGGAACTGGAAGATCACGGGAGATACGGACTGGTTGCGGCGGTGGTGGCCGGCGGTGAAAGCGTCGATCGCCTATGCCTGGCACCCGGACAACGAGGACCGCTGGGACCCGGAGCGCTCGGGCGTGCTGAGCGGGCGCCAGCATCATACGCTCGACATGGAGTTGTTCGGGCCCAGCAGTTGGCTTTGCGGGTTCTACCTCGGAGCCCTGAAAGCCGGGGCGGACATGGCCGCCGCTCTGGGCGAAGCCGACACGGCCGCGAGCTACCGCGACATGTTCGCCCGCGGCCAGGCGTGGATGGAAGCGAACCTGTTCAACGGCGAGTACTATCAGCAGCGCGTGAATCTCGCGGACCGGCGCCAACTGCGCCAGTACGGCGCCGATGGCTACTGGAACGCCGAGCATGGTGAGGTCAAGTACCAGATCGGCGAAGGGTGCGCGGCCGACCAGACACTGGCCCAGTATCACGCCACGCTCTACGGCCTTGGGGATCTCTTCAAGCCGGCTCGACGGCGGCGCGCGCTGCGGGCCATCTTTCGCAACAACTTTCAGCCGATGCGGCGGGTTTACAATCCTTGCCGGCTCTACGCACTGAACGATGAGCAGGGATTGGCCATTTGTTCATGGCCGAAGGGGAGGCGCAAGCCCGCCATCCCCATCACCTACGCGCAAGAGTGCATGAACGGCTTCGAGTACGCCGCCGCCGTTCAGATGATCCAGAACGGCCTGCACCGCGAGGGACTGGCGGTGGTGCGCGCCGTGCGCGAACGCTATGACGGCGAGCGGCGCAACCCCTGGAACGAGTTCGAGTGCGGGAGTTACTACGCGCGATCCATGGCCAGCTACGCGTTGCTGCTGGCGTACAGCGGCTTCCAGTTCGATATGCGGCGTGGCATGATCGGGTTCCAGCCGGCGCTGCCCGCGCGCGGTCGGTTCCAGTGCTTCTGGGCCCTGCACACCGGCTGGGGAACCGTGGATTTCCGGGCGGCCTCGGTGACGCTGTTGGTCTCGGGTGGCACGTTGACGCTCGAGCGCTTCGCGCTGCCGGATCGGCCGGCGGTGTCACGGGCGACCCTCTCCGGCCAGCGTGTCGCCTGCGAGCGTGACGGTGCGGAGCTGGTCTTCGAGCGCGCCATCACGCTTCAGGCGGGCGCGCGGCTCGTGTTGCGTTGACGACGCGCGCGACCGGAGCCCGCCGCGCCTACACGCGCGCGGCGATCTTGGCCCAGGAGTCTCGAAGCCCGACGGTCTGATTAAAGACGGGCTGTCCCGGCTTGCTATCGCGGCTATCCGCGCAGAAGTAGCCGATGCGCTCGAACTGGACCCGGTCGCCCGGCGCTGCCTGCGCCAGGGCCGGCTCCACCATGGCCGTCCGCGCCTGGAAGGAATCCGGATTCAGGTGGCTCTTGTAGTCGGACAACTCATCCGCCTCGGGTTCGGGCACACGGAAAAGGCGATCGTAGTGGCGAACCTCAACGGCCTGCGCCGTGCGGGCGTCGACCCAATGAATGGTGCCCTTGACCTTGATCTCCGCCGTTGACGGCTGCCAGGTGCCGTGAATCTCGGCGATGGCACCGGCGGCATCTTTGCGCACCTCGGTGCAGGTGACAAAGCCCGCGGCGCGCAGACGAACCGTCTGTCCCGGCGCCAGCCGGTAGAATTTCTTTGCGGGCACTTCCATGAAATCATCCTGCTCGATGAACAGCTCCCGGGAAAACGGGATGCGGCGCTTGCCGGCGGCCTCGTCCTCGGGGTTGTTAATCGCCTCGACCTCGTGCACATCCCCTTCCGGAATATTATAGAGGACCAGCTTCAGCGGATGAAGGACGGCCATGCGGCGCAGCGACAGGCGGTTGAGCACCTCGCGCACGCCGTGTTCCAGCAGGGCCACATCGGTGAGGCTGCCGTACTTCGTGATGCCGACGGCTTCACAGAACGCGCGGATGGCCTCGGGCGGATAGCCGCGTCGCCGCATGCCGCAGATGGTGGGCATGCGCGGATCGTCCCAGCCCGTGACCAGGCCATCCTGCACGAGTTCCAGCAGCTTGCGCTTGCTCATGACGGTGTAGGTCAGGTTCAGGCGTGCAAACTCATACTGGCGCGGCGGCTCCGCCAGGCCCAACTGCGCGACCACCCAATCGTACAGTGGGCGATGCACCTCGAACTCCAGGGTGCAAAGCGAATGCGTCACGCCCTCGAAGGCATCTTCCAGTGGGTGGGCAAAATCGTAGGTCGGGTAGAGGCACCAGGCGTCCCCCGTGCGGTAGTGCGGCACGCGCATGATGCGGTACAGAACGGGATCGCGCAGGTGGAGATTGGGTGAAGCCATGTCGATCTTCGCGCGCAGGCAGTACGACCCGTCCGCGAACTCCCCCGCCCGCATGCGATGGAACAACGCGAGGCTCTCGTCGGGGGTTCGCAGCCGCCCGGGGCTCTCGCGGCCTGGCGAGGTGGGCACGCCGCGGTAGTCTTTGAACTGCTCGGTCGACAGGTCGCATACATACGCCTGCCCGCGCCGAATCAGGTCTTCGGCCACCTGGAACATGCGCTCAAAGTAGTCCGCGGAATAGTAGAAGTGCTCACCCCAGTCGAAGCCCAGCCAGCGCACATCCGCGCGGATGGCATCGACATACTCCATCGATTCCTTGGTCGGATTGGTGTCGTCCATGCGCAGATGGCAGCGCCCGCCGAACTCGGCCGCCATGCCGAAGTCGAGGCAGATGGCCTTGGCGTGGCCGATGTGGAGGTAGCCATTGGGTTCTGGCGGAAAGCGCGTGACGACGTGGCCGCCGTAGCGCCCGGAACGCACATCCTCTTCCACGATCTGGCGGATGAAGTGTCCGGTCGGGGCCGGGGTATCGGAACTGGAAGCGGCAGGGGCGGTCAGGTCATTCGAGTGCATAGCGGGGCATCCTACCATCACTCCGGCCGCGATCAAGTCTGGCGGCGGAAGCGGACAATGCGGGAGGGGAATGCCCGCGCGGCGGAGCACGCGGGCCACCCAGTCCGATCTTTACTCAGGCATCCCGCGCGATCGCCACGCGGGATTGCGATGAGCATCGTTAATACACGATCAACTGCATGCCAAGGCCGGTGAGGGGCTGATACTCGTAAGCGCCGACGTCGTAGGCGGCCCCGTTCGGACGCGGGCGGCCCTCGTAGTCGCGGTTCGGTGCGCTGGTTGACGTACCGGTGTCGAAGCACGGGCTCGACGCGCCGATATCGAAGCCGGCGATCAGGAACGGCTCACCAGCGGAGGCCACCAGCGACGCATTCCCCCACACCGTCAGCGAAGTTGACGTGTTGCTGACGATGGCGAACCGGCGCCACTGGTTGGTGTCCGGGTTGAGAACCATACCGGCCCACTGGTTGGCCGCCCAACCGGCCCCGCTGCGGTTCAGCGTGGTCTGGCGCTTGGCGCCCTGATAGCTCTGCACCGACGACCACGTGGCGGAAATCGCGGTCGCGTACTGCGGATCGAGATTGAAGTTGGACGCACCGGCAAATCCGCCGGAGACATCGGAGTAGCTCACGCTGACGACGCCGGGCTTGTTTTCGTCATTCGTGATCTCGTCGTTGCCGCCGACATCGGTCGCGTTGTTCTTCCAGAACACGGTATTCAGGACGGTGGGCCTGGCGCCGCTGCCGCGTGCATAGAGAGCACCCGTGTAGAGCGACTCGTTGCCGGACAGCGTGCAGTTCACAATCTTCACCGTGTTGGTGACGATTTGGCCTTCCACGCGAATGGCCCCGTCGAACTCGCCGTAGTTGCCGGAGAATATGCAGTTCTGCACCGTCGGCTGGCTGTTGCCCGTGATGTAGAGCGCGCCGCCGCTGAAGGTTGAGCGCGTGCCGGCGAACAGGCAGCGGTTGAAGGTGGCCGAGCCCTGGGTGTAGGCCACGCCGCCATTGTTGCCCCAGTTGCCGCTGAACGTGCAGGACTCAATCGTCGGAGCACCCACGCCCATAACGGCCAGCGCACCGCCATTCAAGGCGTAGTTGTCCACGAAGGTGCAGTTGCGGATGGTGGGCGAGTTGCCGTTAATGAACACGCCGCCACCATAGGCCTGCAGATTCGCTTCGTCCGAGGCACCGGCATAGCCGCCCGAGATGATGAAGCCGTCCAATGTCGAGGCATCGACGCCCACAACCACGTGGCGCGAGTTGTCGCCGCGGTGGAGCGTCGACACGCTCAAGTCCTCGGTGCCGTCATCGCCCAGCAAGTCGCCGCTGAGGTAGGTAGGCCGGTCGCGCCAGTTGCGTTCGTTGAGGGCATTTTCGTTGCCGGCAAAGCCACCATAGACGGCGACGTTGGCCTTGAGCTGGAAGGCGTCGTTGGTGGTGGCGCCGGGCTTGTAGGTGCCTTCGGCCACCCAGATATCGCGCCCGCCCGGTGCGGCGGCCAAGGCGGCCGTCAGGGTGGTGAAGGCATTGGTCCAGGAGGTGCCGTCGTTCAGACCGGTGGCCTGGTGATCCACGTACACGACGCCATTGGTGAAGAGGGCCGAGCCGCCGAACTCATAGGAACCGATGTCCGCGAAGAGCCCCACGGGGCGCACGAACTTCTCAAGGTCCGTGGCCGGCGCCACCAGCAGCGAGGCGCTGTCGATGCAGGGACTGGAGGACTTGAGGTGGTAGTCGTAGACCCGGAACGGGTTACTGACACTGGCCACAGCCTGGATATCGCCCCAGATCGTGAGTTGGTTGGCCGAGTTCGTGACGATCCAGAATTGAAGATTCTGCGCGGTGTTCGGGTTGACGGCGCGATTGACGAACGCGCCAGCCGCCCACGGACTGCCCGAAACCGTCAGCGTCGAGCGCCCGGTGGAGGGTGTGTAGCTGATGCCGGAGCTGGTGCCATTCGTGCCGGTGCCCCACTGCGGATCCTGACGGATGCTGCCGCTGACGCCTTCGTAGCCGGGCTCATCGATGTCGGAGTAGGAGGCGGTCACGCCGCTGGGCGCCAAGGTCAGGATTTCGCTCGCCGTGTTGCCCCAGAGTATCGAATTCTGAACCGTCGCATTGATGTTCCGCAACGTCATCGCGTAGGGCTGGTTGAGGCCGATCGTGCAATTGAGGAGCGTCACGTTGGTGCCCCTCAGATAGAACGCGCCCCCTTGCGGGCCCGTGATGTCGATTTCGTTGGTATAGCCCGACTGGTTGCCGACGGCCAGGCAGTTCACAAACCGCGAGACGAGCGGCTGGGTGTTGTGCATTGCATACACGCCGCCGATGGAGTTGGGTGCCCGGTTTCCGGCAAAGACGCAGCGTTCGACCAGAAGGTACCCCGGAGCCGCCACCTGCCGCGCTCCCGTGAGGGCCCCGCCACCCACATCGTTGTCCTGCTCGGTCGCCCGGTTACCGCTGAAGACGCAATCCGAGACCACGACCCAATCCGCCTTCGGTTCGTTAAAGTAGATCGCGCCGCCACCGACGGCCGAGTTATCCACGAACGTGCAGTTGGCGATCACGAGGTTGGTGCTGCCTTCGCTGTAGAGGCCGCCGCCGTATCCAGCCGCATCCACACCGGGGGCGTTGCCGCCGCGGACGACGAAGCCGTCCAGACGCGCACTCTTGGTGTAGAGGTCGGAGACCACGTGCGCGGCGTTGTTCGCGCGATTGGCGAAGTTGGCGGTATCGTTGTTGTCGCCGTCACCCGTCAGGATCGTCGGGTTGGCGGCGATGTTGCGCTGCAGGAGCGACGCCTCCGTGCCGGCGAATCCGCCGTAGACCGGGACGCGGCTCGGCAGGTAGAAGGTCGCCGCCGTGCCTGAACCGGGGCGATACGTGCCGCCGGCCACCCAGATCTGGTTGTTGTTGTCACCCGAGGCCGTGGCCAGCGCGCTCTGCAGATTCGTGTAGGCGTGCTCCCAGGCGGAGCCATTGTTGCCGCCCGTCGCGTTGTCGTTGACGTAAATGACGCCGGCGACCGTCCCGGTGGCGGTAGACTCGTAGGCGCCCATGTCCGTGGCAAACCCCTTCGGCCGGGTCTCCTTGACGATGTCGTCCGTCACGACGCCATTGGTGGCCGTGTCAATGCAGGGGCTGCCGCCAGCCAGGCGGAAATCCCAGATGCGGAAGGTGTCGCCCGAGGCCGCGATCCACTGCGCGTCGCCCCAGACGTAGATCTCCGTGGCTGAATTCGAGCAGATCAGGAAATGGCGCTTCTGGGTGAGGTCCGGGTTGACTGTCATGCCCTTGTACGCGTCGGTGGCCCAGGTGGCGCCAGTGCGGATCAGGCGCGTCTGACCGACGGTGGGATAGAAGATGCTGGCGGCATTCCAGATGGTCTGCGAGCCGGGGCCCCATCCGGGAAGCACCCGAATGTTGCCATTGGCCGCCGGGTAGCCCGCCCGGTTGATGTCGCTGAAAAACGGGACGAGATTGGCGCCACCACCCGCGACCCAAATCTCGTGATCCTGGCCCGCCGGGATGTTGTTGCTGAAGATGATCGTGTTCAGGGCAAACGGACTGGTGGTCTGGACGGCAACGCCGTCCGGATAATTCGCGGCAATCGTGCAGTTCACCAGTGTGTTGGTGCCGCTGCGCAGGAACAGCGACCCGCCCGCCCAGTTCGTGGATGCCGTGTTTCCCGCCAGCAGGCAGTTGACAAAATGAATCTGCCAGGGGCCGGAACCGTCGTAGCAAGCGCCGCCCCGACCCATGGCCGTGTTACCCGTAAAGTAGCAGCGGCGCACGTAAGTCAGGTTGCCGGAATTCGCTCCACTCGCGTCGTTTCCGCCGATCGCACCTGAACCGTAGTCGCTGGATTCCGTCGCGGCGCGGTTGCCACTAAAAATGCAGTCCTGGACCTCGACGTTATCCGAGCGACGCAGCCGCAGGGCGCCACTGCCCAATCCCGAATTATCCGTGAACACGCAGTTGGCAATGACCAGGCCGTGACACGAATCGAAATGGGCCCCGCCGCCGGTGCTGTCGGGCTGCGCGGCCCCGTGTGCGTATCCGCCTCGGATCACGAAGCCGTCCAAGCGGATGTTGTTCCGCGTCTGCCCCGTGCAGCGGATCACGTGAACGGAGTTGTCGGTGCGGTTGGCGAAGTTGGTGCCGTCATCACCGAGGAGGTCGCCGCTCAGAATCGTCAGATGCACCCGCGGGTCGCGCTCCGCCAGCGTCGTCATGCCGTTGGTGAAGCCGCCGTAATGCAGGCGACCGGTCAGGGGTACGAAGGAATCTGCGGTACTGGCGCCAGGCTTGTAGACGCCCTTGGCCACCCAGATGGAGTCGCCATTGGCGGCCACCCCCATGGCGGACTGAAGGTCGATGTACGCGGTTTCCCAGGTCAGCCCGTTGGTGTCGCTGCCGATGCCGGCCATGCTCGCGTCAACGTAGTACACGGTTTGCGCCG
Organism: uncultured Victivallales bacterium; assembly: GCA_964635825.1. Lineage (GTDB taxonomy): Bacteria > Verrucomicrobiota > Kiritimatiellia > UBA8416 > JAIOPI01 > CAZWQJ01. Next base: position 15,539 of record CAZWQJ010000084.1, read on the forward strand.
ACGCCTTGGTTCCCCACGCCGCAATCCCCAGCACCGCCAGGATCGCCACCATACACATACGTTTCATTCGAATATCCTCCAATTCATCCCCCAAAACCGCCGACGTCCCCCGTCCATACCGCGCCGCGGAGGCAGAACTATGGTTCGCCTACCGTATAGGCTATCACTTCACGGTAAACGACGTCAAGGCGACGGCTAATCTGAAGCGCTAAGCAAGGCCGGGCGGATGAAGTGGCGGTGCGCCGTGGGTGCGGGCTGGGGTGGGACCCGATGCGGCTAGTTCGCGACTGAGAATATCCCAGAACGGATCGTGGTCGGGGTAATGCAGGGGGCGTGAGCGGCCGCCTTCGGTGACCACGACGCCCGCATCGAGGGGCCTGGCTTCGCCGACGATGGCCGCGAGGATGCCACGGTCGCGTAAGCGTGCCAGTACCTCCCCTGCCCGTGCGGGCCGACAGGCAATGACCAAGGTCCCCTCGCTGCTCGCGCAATACGGATCGATGGCCAGCCAGTCGCAAAGCCGGCGCACGACATCCGGCATCGGGATCCGGCCCTGATCGATGCAGAGACCGACGCCGGAGGCCTGTGCCACCTCCACCAGCGCCCCCCAGAGGCCAAACTCGGTGGCATCATGCATGGCGGTCACCCCCGCCTCGCGCACGCCAACCGCGGCCGCGGTGAGCGCGTCGTCCACGACGGACATGGTCCAGAAAAGCGCTTCAGCCTCGCGGGCAAAGGGGGCACCGAAGGCTTGCTCGATCCGCGCGCGCATGACGACGGCCAGCTGGCCGACGGTTTCGATGGCGGCCCCCTTGGTGACGATGATGGCGTCGCCGGGGCGGATCATGGCGGGCGTCACGTAGGCATCGCGCGCGCCGAAACCCAGGACGGTGGCGGCGCCGATGGTGGGGAAGGCGCAACCGGTGTAGCGGCCGGTGTGCCCGGTGACCACCGCCAGGCCCAGGCGGTCGCTGGCTTGGTGGAACGCGTCCCAGAACTGGGCGAAATCGGCGTCGGCCAGATCGGGAGGCAGATTGAGGTCGACGGTGACGTACTGCGGGGCGATGCCGGAGGTGGCGGCATCGGAAGCGACGATGTGAAGAGCGAACCAGGCCGCGCGTTCCCAGCCGTAGGCCGGAACCACGAAAAGCGGATCCATGGTGGCGACCATGACCTGCCCGGCCCCAATTTCGACGATGCCGACATCCACGCCATGGCGCGGCCCCACCACCACCTCCGGGCGCGGACGCCCCAGACGCGGGAGAATCACACGGTCGAACATGGCCCGCGAGACTTTGCCGGGGGCCGGCGATGGAGTCGTTGCATCCATGGCGCATCATGCGGCCGCGAGCGGGGGCGGGGGCAAGGGAAAAGCAC
>CAZWQJ010000085.1:0-16849 GCA_964635825.1 uncultured Victivallales bacterium
GGGCGCCCAGGGCCACACGATCTGCGCCGGACGTTTGCGACGCTGAACGCCGCCCCGCTGGGGCTCCGCCTTACCGCTGCGGAGTTGGCCGACCGGATGCGGGCGTCGTTCGATGTCGTCAACACGCACTACGTGTTGCGCAACCCGCTGCGGTCGGCCATGGCGGACACCGAATACCGCGGGCGCTTGGCAGTCGATCCCGTGCGCGAGGCCGAGACGCACATCAAGGGTCTGGAGCGCTTGGGCCTCGATCAGGAAACGCTGCAGGTCGTGCGCCAGCGGGTGGATGCGTTGTTCAAGCCGCCCGAGGTCAAGACGGAACCGCAGGCGCCAGTGGCGTGGATGGCGGAGGCCGATGCCATTGTGCTTCTTCACCGCGAATGGGGCGTGGCCGTGCCCATCAGGACCGCACGGGCATTCTTCCACCAGCAGACGCGTACGTGTCGCAAGGGCGTCAAGGGTGGCGTGCATGTAGACGGCCACTATGTGCGTCAGTTGGTGGATGGTTACGTGCCGCTGACGGGCCTGGTGAAGGACGCGGGGCGCCTGCCCGACGACGTGGTTACGCGATTCTGTGCCATGCGGATCGGCAGGCTGATGTTGATCAAGCGGGTAGAAGTTGCCGACCTGTTGAAGGTGTTGGCCGGCAACAGCGGCCCCTACGCGGTCGGCAAGTCCCCACCGGCATGCGTTCGCGAACAAGCGGCATAGGCCTGCGATTCCGGTACGCGCCCGCCAGAATCAGGTCCCCAAACCCGGCCGGTCAGGATTCTGTCTCGATTCTGAAACTGTCAAACAGGACCCCCCGAAGGTGTCAAACAGGGGGTAAACTGGTCCATCGGAGCTGGTCGTAATGCGAGTGAAAGTCCGGACTTCCACAATGAATTGCAGGAAAAGTGGTCGGGGCGGCGGGATTTGAACCCGCGACACCCAGCTCCCAAAGCTGGTGCGCTACCAGGCTGCGCTACACCCCGAAATCTGGCGATCTCCGCTTGTCCAGCGCACGTGGTGTGGCGGTGCGGTGGGCCGCGAGCCGCTACGCCCTGGCACGCCAGGCTGCGCTACACCCCGTGATGCAAAGACGATGCAGGTGAGGATGATACGGAAGCCGCGGCCCAAAAGCGAGTGCGGATCCGGATGCGCCCTGGGCGAGCGAGAGCCGGTCAACGGACGTAGTAGCCGGAGATCCGCCAGCAGCCGTCGGTTGCACACATCGGGATGATGGTTTCGACGGCGTGGCGCTTGCGCTCCATTTCAACGTCGTACTGGATGATCACGTAATGCGCATCCGGGGCGGAGGGGAGCGAATCGGTGTGCTGAAGAGAGGCTAGGCGTCGCGACCGCAGGCTGCCCAGAGTGTCGCGCACCGCGCGGAGGGATTTGGCGAATTCGTCGCGGGCGAGGGCCGTCTTGAGGTAGTCGGCGGATTGGTCCCAGGCGGCGCCGAACGCATCCTGATCGATCAGGGCCAGCCAGGTGTCGGCGGCGGCGCGGGCGGCCTGGGCCATTTCGGGCGGGACCTCGGGTGCGGCGGGTTCCGCGGGGGCGGGGCGCCGCACGAGTTCGAACGCGACACGGCCGACGGTGACGGTTGCGCCTTGCTCATAGCGGAACGGCCCGAAGACGCGGTTGGTATGGGCGGCCCGGAGATAGAACTCCTCAGCCCCCGCCCCCGCAGCGCCCCCGGCGCAGGCCAGCAGCACGGCCGCTACCCACCACCGTCTCTTGCGATTTCCGTTCATGTCCAGTCCCGGGAGCGATTGGTGCGGCTCACGGCATGGTGACCCGCACGCGGTAGAACATCCTGTTGTTGTTGTAAGAGCCGTCATGGGTCCACGACATCGTTCCACCACTGTCCGGAGCCACCCACGGTCCCGCCACCGTAGTCCAGCCACCGGCACCGGGCAAGTCGCTTCTACGTTCCACGGCGTAGGAGTGGCCGACGTTCACCGGCCACGTCATGGAAAGGGCCTTCGCGGAGGCCGCCTCGACGGGGCGCACGGCCAGCACGCTGCCGGCGTCCTGGGGATTGGTACCGAGCAGGTACTCGAGCCAGCTGTTGTGTCCATCGCCATCGGTATCCATCCAGGCCGGCATGTCGAGTCGCCCGTAGTTGGCCATTTCCCACCGGTCGGCGATGCCGTTGTGGTTGCCATCGATGGGGGCCAGGAAGAGATCGCCCATATAGCGAACCACGCCGGGGGTGAGGGTCCAGACCGCCGGCTTCAAGGTTGTGCTGTAGTAGCCATCCGCCGCGATCACGAGGTCCCAATCGACGGCGGGCAGGATGAGCGTTGGCGGGAACGTTCCGTCGTTCTGGGTGTACCAAGGCTGCGTGTAGCTCGTGAACGCCGGGAATCCGCTGTACGTGCGGCCGGCGATGATGCCGTTGCGGGCGGTGAAGGAGATGCTGACGCCAGGGATTGGAGCCCCGGACCACCAATCGCGCACGCGCCCCGAGATCGAGGACTGGGGGACAAACTGAAAGACCGCCACGGCGGAGTCGCTGTGCACCTGCTTGGGGTTCCCGTAGTACACCGAGGATGCGTTGGCCACCTGGTTGGGGGCCTTCGGGTCCTGCTCCGGGTCGTAGCCGGCCGGAACCGTCACCTCCACCCGGTGCCAGCCGCGCGAGATCGAGGCGAAGGACACGCTGTTCGCGTCACCGAACGACCGTCGCGTCGATCCATCCAGGATGGCCACAGCGCCGGGCGGTGCGTGGGACGAGTTCAGTTTATCCACCGCCACCACCACCAGGACTTCGCCGGCCGATGGCGCGGCGATGCGGAGTTCGTAGGCTTCCGCCGTCCAGAGGCTTCTCGGGTACTGGCGGACGTGCACCAGGCAGAAGCCGCTGCGCGGGAAGTCGAGCCCCGCGAGTTCGCCGTCGGTGGCGCCGAACAGATCCACGGAGTCGAGGAGTTGGAGCGTGCCGTCGTCCGCCTGGAAATACAAGTCGACCACCGTGTCCAAGTTGGTGCCCTGGTGTCGCGTCTCGATGTCGTAGACGAGGTTCGAGACCGCATAGAAGCTCACCCAGTCGGCATCCGCGGGCGTGTGGAACGTGTGGGTCTGCACCGTGCCGAGGATAAACGGGGAGGCATTTGTGAACGCGTCGTCGTCTTCATAGGCGTCGGGGTCGGCGGGAATGACCGCCGCGGCGATGCGGGTGATCGCGCTCTGCAGGGGGGCCGAAAGCTGGCCGGCCGCGTCGCGCGCGAAGAAGGTGAGCGCGTAGGTGCCGGCGGCCGTGATGTTGGTGTACAACCCCTCATGGCGGCCCGTGAGCGGATTCACGGCCAGCGACACGCGCGGCAGATCGTCACTCCCGTCAAAGCCCGGCGGCGTCACCAGGCACCAGGCCTCGACATCGCCCTCCACGTCGTTGACGCCACTGGCCCACAGCAGCACACTGCTCGTGTTCGTGATGGTGGTGGGGGGCAGCACCGCGCCGATCGTCGGGACGTCATTGCCGGTGGCGAAGGCGGTGCCGATGAAGCGGCTGCGGGAAAGGACCCCGTCGATGTCCTTCTCGTTGGGCAATCCGTTCTCGTCATCATCGATTTCGGCCATCTGCCCCAGGTCGCCGGAGGCCCGGCGCATCAACCGGCGCGCCTCCGTGGCGGCGGCGCCGATGGATTGGCCGCCGGCGATGCCACTGAGGAAGAACTGCGAGAAGCTGACATCGCCGTCGCTGACGATCAGGCTGCTGCGGTTGGCCTTGGAGCTGGCGATGCTGACGCGCCGCCCCAGAAGCCCGGGCTGCTGGCCGGGGTCGTAATCGGCCAGTGCCGGCAGGAACGCGCCAGAGCCGGAGAAATCCAGGATCGCGTTGACCTGCTTGCGGTTGTCGTGCTGCACGGCATTCAGCCATGCGGCCAACTGGTCCGCATCCAGGGATTCGTCGCCGCTGACGGCGACGGTGTTGCTGTTGCCCGTGCCGATCAGGAGCAGCGTCAGCGCATCCACCTGGCCTGCCCCGTTTGTGATGGCGTCGCCCAGGGTCTGCAGGGTGGGCACGCCGTCCACGTCGTCGCCCGGCTCGCCATCCGCATCCTGCGCGGTGTGGGCATTCAGATACACGATATGCTCGGCATCGAAGAGGCGGATGCGGAAGGTCTGGTACGCCAGGTTGGCGAGCGTGTTGATGGTGTTCCATTCCGGCGCGTGGGTCGCGCCGCCGGCGACCAGGATCACCTTCTCACGGAAGGCGCTCTGGTTGATGAAGCTGGCCACCGGCAACGAGGAGCCGCCGTTGACGTCGAGGGCGTAGAACAGCAGCTTGTAGACGCCCGCTTTGGCGAACCCGTTGTAGTCCGCTTCATAGCGGCCGGTGGCCTCGTTATAGAAGAGATCCAGGTTGACCAGATTGACGACGGGGTTGGCGGGGTCGGCAGGCCGGTGATCGGGCGGGACGATGCTGCACCAGACGCGGGCAAGCGGGTGCGGCGAGACGATGTCCCCTGCCCACAGCGTGGCGACGGTGCCGCCCATCAGGGACTGGGCGCTGACCACGCGGCCGATGCGCGGCACATCCTGCCCCGCCACCAGCATGGCCCCGACGAAGGTGCGGTCGGCGGCGTTTCCGCTGTCGGCCAGCAACGGGGTCTGGTAGGCGGAAACCGAATCCGCCGCCAGCGCGAACGAGTCGCTGACGCTGAGCCCCAACAGCACCCCGGTGAAGAACGCATCGGAGAAGCTGACCAACCCGCCCGCGATAAAGTAGGCCGGTTCGTCCGCGCTGCAGGACGCCATCACGATGCGCGTGGCGGTCCCGGTGTAGTCCAGCCGCGGCACAAAACTCCCCGCTTGGCAGAAATCCAGGACCACGACCACATCGTTGCTGTAGGCATCCTGAAGCGCATCCAGCCATCCATCGAGTTCGGTGGCGGAGATGCGCTCGGTGGCGCTGAGGCGCATGTAGCCATCCTCGCCGTCGCTGGCGCCATGGTCGACCATGTACAGGAAGAGAGGCAGTCGGGATGCGGCGCCATTGGTGACGGCCTGGGACGCGTTGGCCCAGGTCGACTCCGCGTCGATGTCGTCATCCCAGCCGTTGTCGTCGATATCGCGGCCGGGCTCGGGGCTGAGCATCTGGACGTGGTCGCGGCCATAACCGCGATACAACAGGGATTGGAAGGCGGAGGCGGAGAGGTAGTCGGTGGTTGGCCAGAGCGGATCGTTCACCGCCTTGCGGCCAGCGATGATGATTGCGTTTCCGGCCTGGGCGACATCGCCGGTGCCGAGCACGTTCACAACCGCCCGCGCGAGGCGATTGGACGGATCCCAGCACTCGAGGATGTCGACTTGTCCGGCGTTGGTTCCGGCGAAGTAGGTCAGGGGCCGGTCCTGGGACACGGTAGGAATGGACGTGCTGCCGCTGCGATTGCGGGCAAACGCCCAGTGGACGGTGCCGGTGGAGTCCGACGCGTGGAACAGCGCCCCGTCGCCGGCAAGCAGCGTCAACTGGGCCGGCCGGATGCCGAGCGTGGGGATGAGCAGCGTGGCGGGCTCAGGCAGCGCGGAGCGGCGACCCAGGTGCCGGCTGCCGATGCGCGTAAACTCGTCGGCGGTGACGAGTCCATCGAGGTCGAGATCGCCGCGCACATACCCGGTTCCATTGGACTGGGTTTGCGTCAGGAGCCCGTCGACCGCGAGCACCTCGCCATCGCCGTCGGCATCGCCGGCCGCCAAGGCCCAGCGTCCGGCTGCCACCTCCACGAGTCCACTTTCGCCGCCGCGCACCTGCGAGGGCGCCGTGGTGAAATCGTAAGCGACGGTGGCGCCAACCAGCGCGACGGGGGCGGCGCTCATGGCGGCCAGATGGTTGCGATGCCGGATCGCAAAGTAGTACTCACGGGCGGGTGCGGACGCCAGGAGCCCGCGGCTGCCGTCGTCCGCGAGCAGGTATCCGTCGGCATCGACAAATGCGCTGCGTGCCGAGACCGGTGTCCCCTCCGGGGTGTCGCTCAGGGAGAACAACACCCAGTCGACGGCATTGGTGGGCACCGCGGCCACGGTCCGCGGATCGTTCAAGTAGGGTGCCACGACGGGAAGCAGCCCCTGTGCCCCGGCGGCGTCGCTCATGACGCCCGAGGCGGACCGGAACGGCCCCTCGAGCAGCACGCGCATGCTCACCAGGAAGCCCCATTCGTAGGCGCCCATATCCGGCGCAGAGCCCTGGTAGCCGTAGCCGACGAACACGCCGGTGTCCACGCAAGGGGAGTTGGTGGACGCCAGCCGATAGTCCCTGAGGCCGAAAGGCGCGCCGTTGGAAACAAGTCCGGTCACGTCGCCGAATACCGTGAGGCTGGCGGCATCGTTGGATTCGACGAGGAACTGGCGGGGCTGGTTCCGGTTGGGGTTCACGAAGTATCCGCCGAGGTCAACGCCGGCCCAGTTCGTGATGGACGCCATCATCTGGCTGCGCCCGGTACGCGGATCGAAGGTGGCACTCCCGTCCCAGGACGAGAGGATGGCCGGCATGAACAATGGATCGCGATCCGTGTTGCCGGTTCCGCCAAGACCACCCTTGATGCAACTGTGGTCGCCAGTGATGGCGCCGCCGCCGGGCGCAATCAGACTGGCGGCGGTGTCATCCCACAGGATGCTGTTGACCGCCACCGCGCGTGCCGCAGGCATGGCGCCCGACCACAGGGCATGACCAGTGCCAGAGAGGGCCCGGTTCTCCACCAGCGAGCATGAGATCAACGACGGCTGCGCGTCTGCCGCAGACCCGGTGAGCACCAGCAGCCCGCCGCCACCCGCGGTCGGGCTATCGGCGACATTGCCCGCCAAGAGGCCATGGTGCACGACAGGGCTATCGCCCTCAACGACCAGCCCGCCGCCGCGCCCCGCGCGGTTTCCGGCCAAGACGTTGCCGCCGATCGACGCGCTTCCGTGGCGGGCCGCATAAAGCCCGCCCCCATCCGCGCCCGCGGCGTTGTCAACAAACAGGCAGTCGACGATGGGCCGCGCCAAGCGCCGGCTATAGGCGCCGCCGCCGTTCTGCAGGGCCGAGTTCCCCACAAAGACACAGTTGGAGATCATCCCGGCCGAGGCGAACGGGTTGGTGCTGCGGACGCACAGGCCGCCGCCATCGCCGCCGACGGCACGATTGGCGCTGAACAGGCTATCCAGCACCGTGACCCGATAGGGCGGCTGCTGGCCCTCGTATTGCATGCCACCGCCGGTATCCGCCTCATTCTCCGCAAACGTGCAGCGTGCCACCAGGAGCTCGCCCTGTGCGTGCAAGGCGCCGCCAGCCGTGACGGCATGGTTGCTGACCCACACACAGTCGGTGACGAGGTTGGTGGTGCCGATGGCCGCGCCGGACAGCAGCGCGCCGGCTCCGATGGACGCCGCACCCTCTCCATCCGCCCACCCGTCCTGGATGCGGAACCCGTCGAGCGTCACGCCGCCGCCGCCGGAGACCACGTGATAGCAGTTGTCGGTGCCGACGCCGGCAACGCCGATATCGCCGCTCAAGACCGTGGTGTGCTGGGTGCCGTTGCGCGCGCTGCGCAGGCCCATGCCGTTGGTGAACCCACCGAGGACCGGGATGCGCGCCTGGAGCGCGAAGCTATTCGTGCGCGCCGTGCCGGGCCGATACACGCCGGCCGCGACCCAGAGTTCCTGGCTCACCACCGCACGGGCCAGCGCCTGGCCCAGATCGCGAAACGCGTCCTCCCAGGAGAGCCCGGTCGCCGCGCCGCCCGCGAGACCGGCGTCCACATAGAGCCGCGGCGCGACGGCCACGAACGAGGCCCCGATCGTGCGCGCGCGATCCATGGGGAGCGAGGCCGGATTCGATACGGCCAGGGACTCGGGAACATCCCCCAGCCAGCGCTCGAACCGGAAGCCCTCGTGGGGGGACGCGCTGATCGAGAGTTGCTGGCCGATGGCGTACCAGGCGCTGGTGGCGGCCATGCTGCCGTCCGTCGTGGCGAGCACGTCCAACCACACATTGGTCGTCCAGCGCCAGGTCACCGTCGAGACTGCGCTGGTGAGCGTGGCGCCGACGCGCATCGTGTCGCCGTCGGCCGGGATGCTGCCCGAGCCCACCCAGCCCGTGCAGACATACTGCGTCGTGCCCGCCTCCACCGGCGATCCCGTCAGGGTGCAGTCCACGGCGGTGTTGCGATACATCGTGTTGGTGCCCCGCGGCGGCGTGACGCCGCCGAATTCGCTGCCGACAACCAGTTGGTAGACCGGAGGATCGATATTCACTTCGGTGACCGCCTGATTGTCGGCGCTGGCCGGATCCGGGGTGTCCGCCGCAACCGCCACGCTGTTGGAGATCACGCCGCGCTCGTCGAGATCCGTGGTCACCTGGAACGTCAGCGTCGTGGCGGCACCGGCGGCGAGCACCACGGCATTGGTGACCAGCGCTTGCGTGGTCGTGCTGCGAGGTGGCGGCGTGATGGTGGTGCGGACGTTGCGCGCGACGCTGGGGCCCGCATTGGCGACGGTGATCGCAAACGCGAGCGGATCGCCCGCGATCAGCGTGCCGCCGCTGAATTGCTGGCGGACGCTGACGTTCGCACGCGTCACGACGGTGGTTCCAGCCATGGCCGTGTTGTCCGCGGTCTGGGGATCGTTGGCCGCGCTGCTTAGCGACGCCTGGTTGGTGACCGCCCCCGCGGCATCCGCATCCACCAGCACCGGGTAGATGAATGCGCGCGAGGCGCCGGGGCCAATGGACCCGACGTTGGTGATCGCCGGACCGCGGAAACTGAGGCCCGCCGACAGGAGGAACGCGGCCTGCACATCGCGCGCCAGGCTGGGCCCGGCATTCGTGAGGGTCACCGCGTACCCCAGCGTCGCGCCAGCCACGGCCTCCGTGTTGGTGAGGACCATGCCCAACCCCAGATCGGCGCGCGCCTCCATGGAGCCCGACGCCGTGGCGCGGTTGTTCGCCGGGGCCGGGTCCGCGGTCTCGCCGGTCACCAGTGCCGTGTTCGTGAACATCCCCAACGCGGCCGCCTCGATCCACGCATTCACCGTCAGCGCGGTGGCCGCGCCCGGCGAGAGATCGCCCAGCGCGATGAGTTGCGGATCGGAAGACCCCATGCCTGCGGGCAGCTCATTGGTGACCACAAGGTTGCGCGCCAGGCTCGGACCGGAGTTGCTGACGGTGAGGCGGAAGGCCAGGGGACTACCCGCGACGGGCGGACCGCCGAGGATCTCCTGCGCGATCGCGACGTCCGCCGTGGCGACGATCAGGACGCCGGCGGCGGCCTCGTTGTTGCCGCTACTCGGATCCAGCGTGTCGCTGGCAACCGTGGCGCGGTTGGTCATGGGGCCCAGGGCCGATGCGGCCACCGCAACCGGAACCACAACGGAGGCGGAAGAAAGCGCGGCCAGCGTGCCGAGGTTCGTTGTCAGGGGCAGGGCTGTGGAGAAGGCATCCGGCAGCCATTCCGTCACCCACACATTCTGAGCCTCGCTGGGCCCGTGGTTGGTCACGGTGAGTGTGTACTGAACGGACTCCCCCGCCACCGCTGTGCCGCCCGTGACACGCTTGGCGATACCGAGATCGGCCTCAGTGCCGATAACCGACGCAGCCGATGCCGCGTTGTTCTGGGGGACCGGATCGGGCGTGATGCTGGATACGGAGGCGCGGTTCGTGACAATCCCCGTCACGCCGCCCGAGAGCGTAACCGTGAACAGGTAGGACGTCGTGCCACCCGTCACCAGAGTCCCCAGGTTCGTGACCAGGGCATCCGCGGTGGTCATGCCCGCCGACGGGTTGTCGGTCACCGTCACGGCGGCGGCCCAGCTCGGGCCTGCATTGGTGACCGTGAGCGTGTACACCAGATCCTCGCCGGCCGTGGTCGATCCGCCGCTGATGCGTTTGGCGATGCGCACATCGGCGGCCGCCGTCACCGTGGAGACATGGGTGGTGCTGTTGTTGGCGGGCAGCGGATCCAGTGTGGCGCTGGTCACGGTCATGCGGTTGGTCAGGTTGAGCGGCGTGGCCGCCGAGGCCGCCACCCGCGCCTCGAAGGCATAGGTGACCGCACCTCCAACGGGCAGCGTGCCCAGCGGCTGCACCAGCGGGGAAAGCGGAACGGCGGCCGGTCCCGGATCGGCCGTGGACGTGACTCCTTGCGCGAGGAACGGCCCCGCATTGGTTACCGTAACCGTGTAGGTGATCGGGCTTCCCGCGATCGGCGCCCCGCTGGTCACGGCGGCGCTCACCCGCAGATCGGCTTCGTCGGCCGCGAACTGCGCCGTCAGCGTGCGCGCCAGGGCCATCGGCAGCAACAGGGCGGCATCGTTGCTGTTGGCGGGGGGCACGTCGCCAGTCCACCCCGTGAAATGATACCCGTTGGACGGGCTGGCACTGACGGCTGCGGTGGCGCTGGACGCGTACCACCCATTGGAACAGGTGACGGAACCGTGGAGCGGGGCCGATGCATTCAACAGGTGCTGCGTCTGCCAGAGCCAGGCGATCGACGACACATTCGTAATGACAAACGAGCCGGTGTTCGTCGCCGACCCGATGGCGGGTACGCTTCCAGAACCTATCCAACCCATGCAACTATATCGTGTTCCTGCCGGGCCGGCGGCCGGGGAATTCGTGACACGCGCGATGACGCTGGCCCCGTTGACGTAGTCATTCGGTCCGGCCGGGGGTAGCACCCCGCCGTACTGGCTCTGAACGGACAGCGTGCGGATGGGGTTCGTGACCACCAGGCTGATGGCCACAGCAAGCGGGCTGTTGGTGGCTTCGGCAGCGAACACGGCGTTGGTGGCCGTGAAGGTCCCCAACGGAGCCTCGGCCGTCTGCAGGTGTACGGTGTGAATCTGGAAGGCACCCGGCGCCAGTACGCCGGCAGCCGGTGTCGGCGCGGTCACCCAGCCGGCAGGGCTTGCCCCCACCACGAGCAGATTGGTGTAGGCAAGGGCCATGCCACCGCTGTTGGTCACGATGAAGGTCTTAGGCGACGCCGCCTCACCGCGTGCGATGCCGAATGACAGGGTGGCCGGTGTGACGCCGAGCGTGGCGGCCATGAGGGTGGTGACCGGTTCGGCGGCCGAAGGATCGCCGACGCCACCGGCGTTGACCGCACGGACGCGGTAGTAGTAGAGCCGCTGAGGCGTCAGGTTGGTCACGACGGCGGTGGTATCTGCGCCAACCATCCGCGCTGTGTAATCCGGAAGAACGTCGGCAGCGCCGAAGGCGGCATTCGTGGCGACGTCCAGCGTGTAGGCGTCGGCGCGGGCGGTCGCCGACCAGTTGGCCGTGAACCCATAGGCCGTGATGGCGGTGGCCGGCAAAACCGTGGGAGCCGCGGGCGGCAGGCGGTTGATCCAGATGACGCCGGGTTCCCCCTCCTGAGCCACGCCGATGTCGACGGCGCCGTCGCCATCCACGTCGCCGGCCGCCGGCCGCCAGCTCTTGCCGGCGCCGAGTTCCTGCCCGTTGGCGCTGAACAGGCCGGCGCCATCATTCAGATAGACCAGATCCGCCTGGGCGTAGCGGGACAGGAACAGATCGAGGTGGCCGTCGGCGTTGAGGTCCGCGAGCGTGATCCCGAAGCCGTTGCCGCTGCCGAGTGCGGCGCCCGTATCCACGAAGTGGCCGGTGCCGTCGTTGCGATAGACCGTGCTGGCACCGATGTTGGCAACCACGAGGTCGAGGGCCCCGTCGCCGTTGAGGTCGCCGAGTTCGGCATCGCGGCTGTCTCCGGTTCCGAACGGGGCGCCCGCCTCGCTGAGCTGCCCGTAGCCATCGTTGGTGTAGACCTGATCCGGCCCGACACCGACCATGACGGCATCGAGGGCTCCATCGCCGTTGACATCGCCGAGTGCGGCCGCCCAGGTGCGTACGTGTCCGAGACGCTGGCCGGTATCGCCGAACACGCCGGCCCCGTTGTTGGTGAAGACCACATCCGGGCCAAAGTCATTGGCGAAGACCGCATCCAGGGCACCGTCGCCATTGAGATCGCCAAGCGCGATGGATCGGCTTTGCCCGGCCGCCAGGGCCTGCCCGCTATCCACCAGCACCCCGCCGCCGGCGTTCGTGTAGACGCGGCTGACACCGTCGTTGGCCATGACGGCATCCAGAGTTCCATTGCCGTCGAGATCGCCAAGCGCCACCCCCCACGAGGCATCGGCGGCCAGCGCGGCGGCCTGGGTGAAGCGTCCGGACCCGTCATTGGTATAGACCAGGCTGGGGCGGCCACCGCGATTCGCCACCACGGCATCGAGGTCGCCGTCGTCGTCGAGATCCCCCAGGGCCAGATCCACGCTGGAATCGCTAGGCAACGGGGGGACGGTTGCCGCGAAGCGACCGGATCCGGCGCCGGCGGCCAGACGGAACTCCCATGTGTGCGGGCGAACCGGAACACCGTCCACCCCGAGTACGCGGCTGGAGACCATGGCGCGCACGCGCGAGCCGGGGGCGCGATTCAAGCCACCCGCGCGCAAGGTGACCGTGCGCGAAGGACCATCATAGGCCGGCGCCACATCCAGGCGCCGCTGCTCCGCCTGCAGAACCACCGCGCGGCCGGCCAGCGTGCCGGGCTGCAGGTCGCGGTCGAAAACCGCCTGAACCACGGCGGAGGTGGCCGCCGCGCGCGCATTTCCGGCCGGTGCGGTCGTGACCACGCGCGGCCGCAACACGGTCTGCGCCTGTGCCGAGCGCGCGGAATCCATAAGCAGCATCAGCGGATTGTCATTGGTCTGCCCGGCCGGCACATCACCGGTCCAGCCGGCGAACCAGGATTGAATGCCGGGGCGGGCACGCACGACGGCGCTGGTGCCCAGCGCCTGCCAGCCGTCGGCGGGCAGCACCGTGCCGTCCGCGATTCCGGTGTCGAGCCACAGGTTGGTGCGCCACGCCCACGCGATCCTGGCGTCATTGGTCAGGGAGAAGAGTCCGGTGTTGGTGGTGGTTCCTGTCGCGGGCGCGCTGCCGCTGCCGACCCACCCGGCGCACACGAACTGCGTGGCACTGCCGGTTACCGGGGAGCCGGCCACGCCGGCGCTGAGCATCTGGCCGAACGGGCGCAACTGGAAGCCCGTCGGCGGTTGGGGGTTGCCGTAGGCGCTGGCGATATCGAGGGCCTGCAGTCGTGAGAGCGGCAGCGGATCCGGCGCCGCCCGCACGGTGGCGGGGTTGACCATGTCGCTGAACGTGTACTCCACCTCGCCGCTCACGGCTTGCGTACCCAGAACGCCCGCCGGGGTTTCCACCATGAAGCTGAAGGCCAGGGTGTTGGTGAGCCCAAACGCGGTGAAGACGATCTCGCCTCCGCGCGCGTCCGGGGCTCCGTCACCCGCCGCGTCCCGCAACGTCCAGCCCGCCGGAAGGGTGGGACGCCATAGCAGCGCATTCAACACGTTGCTGGCCGGGTGCGAGAACGTGCAGGTGATCGTGTTGGTAAACGGCGTCCGGTAGCCGGCGGCGCTGTGGGTGGCACTCAGGTCCTGAGCAAGGCCGGATCCGGCGGCCAGGCTCAGCGCCAACGCACACGCGGCCGCCCGGCGCGCCACGCCTGAGCGCGCGCGCCGTTCCGTCCGCCATGATGACTGCATGCGGTTCATCGGCTGATACTCACGGTTCGTTCTGCACCTCCACGCGATAGTACAGGGAACGCGCTTCCGGCACCCGGTCTGTGTAGGCATTCAAGGGCGGCGTGCCGGGGATATCCCATACAATGGGCAAGAACGGAAGCGCCATGGCATCCGCACGCTCAATTCGGTAGAGGCGGCCCTCGATGCCCGGCCATGCGAGGACCACATCGCCGGGGAGGGCGTCGGCCCCCGCCGCCACGGCCAGGCGCGAATCGGGATCCGTGGGATCCGTACCCGCGACACTTTCGGCGTAGTTGTCCATGCCATCGCCATCCAGGTCGAGGAGCGGGTTCATGGACGTGACATCGCCACCGTACAGGGACTCCCAGGTGTCCGCCAGCCGATCGCCATCCGCGTCGCGCATGACCATCTGGATGCTATCGCCATCCGCATCGCTGGACTGTGGGTTGCTGAGCCCGCTGACGAGGACCTCCGCCACGCCGCGGATCGTGCGGCTACCGTGTGCGTTCAAGGGAGGCAGAAGCGTGCAGGTGATGCTCACCGGGCTGGGCGGCAGGCGCCCCACCCACACTGCCTCGCCACGCCGGACCTCCGGCTTGCCGTCGGCCGTGATGTCCACCAGCTGCCAACCGTCGGGCACGAGCGGCTTCCAACCGAGCGCCAGAAGTTCGCCGCTCACCGACAGCGCGAACGTGAGCGTCACCGGCCGGCCGGGGTCGTAGAACTGCTGTCCGGTCGCCGCCACATGCAGGGCGCTGACGCCGTTGAGTGCCATCCCGGCGCGGAAGAAGCTGCCCGTGCCGGCGGCATAGCCATCGTACCCGGCCGCATCCACGCGGTACCCCATGGCGCGCCAGTAGGCCAACACCCGATTGGCCTCCGAGCCGTCCACGGACCAGAACGGCGGCTGGTAATCCGCGACGTGCCGTTGTCCGTTGGTATCGCCGGCAGCGCCCTGCGCATAGCCGTCGGCCGAAGCGGCATTCGTGATGTGGTAGGCGCCGTTGCGCCAGTACGTGAGCACGCTGTTGAGTTCCGTGCCGTCAATCAGGGCGCGCGCGTCGCGGAAATCGGCCACATGATAGGCGTACAGCCACAGCGGATTCGGGGCCACCGTGACCGTTTCGTTGCTGACCATGCCGGCCAGGCGGTAGCTCAGGGTCCCCGTGATCTGGTTGGACCCCTGCTGCCCGAAGGGGACCACCACCGTGTAGCTGAAAGACAACGGGTTGGTGCTGGCCGGCGCCGCAAATACGATTGACGTGCCATTGGTGACCGATGGTCCACCCTGGCCCGACGCCGAGCCCAGCGCCCACCCCGGCGGCAACGCGGGTGCCCAGCGCAGATCCTGCAAGGATTGCCCCGTAAAGTTCGTGAATGCACAGTTGATCGTATTCGTGGCCATCGCGGCATACGAAGACGCCGTGTGCAGCCCGCCCACCAGACCGGCATCGATGCCAAACGTGGCCGCGATGGTGTGGTTCGTCGTGACGTTGCTGAATGCATACACCATCACATTGCTGCCCTGCCCGAACGTACCCACAGAGGAGCCATCCACGCGCACGTCCGTGATGTGGTACAGCAGCGACGCCGTCACGGTCACATTCGTGCTGCGCCCGTACGCAATGCTCACCGTCCCGTTCGGCGAGACCGAGCCTCCGGGCCCCGCCGAGGCCTGGATCGTGTAGGACGCCGCGCCGATGTCGACAACATGCGTGTCGGTGTTGTTGCCCGGGGCCGGATCCGTCGTGGCCGCCGTGGCGCTGGCGGTGTTGGTAATCGGACCTTCCGCAAACGCCAGCACCTGCGCGCGGAACAGGAACGACGTCGCTGCATTCGCGCTCAGGTTGCCCAGCGTGCCGCCGGTCGGATCGAGCGCGGTCACCGACGCCGGGGGACTATCCGTCCACACCACACTTTGCGCCAGGCTCGGACCCGCATTGCTGACGATGATGGTGTACGTCAGATTGCTGCCGGCGGCCCCCGTCGGCGGTCCGAGTTTGGTCAGGGAAATGTCGGCCTCCGCACTGACCGGGTTGGTCGCCGCCGAGTCGTTGTTGAGCGCATTCGGGTCGGTCGTCGTGGTCGTCACGCTGGCCCGGTTGGTAATCGTCCCCAGCGTTGCCTCATGAATCCACACGCGGAAGAGGTACGATGTCACGGCGTTCGCCGCCAGGTTCCCCAGGTTTGAGGACACGTTGTCGACCGCCGTCAGCCCCGCCCCAGGCGTGTCGGTAACCACCACGCCGCGGGCCACGCTCGGGCCGTTGTTGCTCACGACAATACGGTGTGTCAGTTCCGTGCCCGCCTTCAGAACGCCGCTCCAGAACTCCTTGCGGATGCCGACGTCCGCCGCGTTCGTGATGCTCGACAGCGCCAGCGCCGCGTTGGGCAGCGGCCCCGGATCGCTGGTCGTGCTGGTCACCGCCGCCCGGTTGCTGACAGACCCCAGCGCATCCGCGTCGATCAGGGCACGGAATGTGTATGAAGTACCGAATCCAACCGCCAGGTCGCCGAAATTGGTCACGGCCCCGTCGATCGCCGTGAGCCCAGGGAACGCGGTATCCGTAATGGTGACCGCGCGCGCCACACTGGGCCCCGAGTTGGTGAGCGTGATGGCGAACAGGAGCTGCTCACCAGCCGTGGTCGATCCGCCCGAGACCGTCTTGGTCACCCCCAGGTCGGCGGAGCCGGTCACGGTCGACAGCGCCGAAGCCGCGTTGGTGGTCGGCCCGGGATCCGGCGTGTCGCTGGTGACCACCACCCGATTCGTGATCGCCCCCAGTGTGTCCGCGTTAATTTGAACAGTAAACAGATAAGACGTATACACGCCTGCAGCCAGATTGCCCAGCGCCTTGGTCAGCAGGTTGCTGGTGGTAACGCCCCAGGAGAGCAGATCCTGCACCTGCACGTTCTGAGCGGTTTGCGGGCCGTTGTTGGACACGGCAATCGTGTACTGGAGACTGGTGCCGGCGATGGGCGAGCCGCCCGTGATGGTCTTGCTGATGCCAAGGTCCGCCTGGTCACCCGCAAAATGGGCTGTCAGCGTGCGGGGCCCGGTCATGGTCAGGTTCATGGCCGTGCTATTGGTGTCGCCCTGCGTGTCGCCGCTCCAATGCGAGAAGTGGTAGCCGTTCGAGGCCACCGCCGTGACGAGCAGGTTTGAACCCTGGTCATGCCAGCCGTTGTTGGCGGTCACATCCCCGCCCGCGGTTGCCGCGTAGGCCTCCAACCAGAACTGCGTCTTCCACTGCCACGCCAGCGTCGCGTCGTTGGTCAGCGTCAGCGTCACGTTGGTCGT
>CAZWQJ010000086.1:0-1601 GCA_964635825.1 uncultured Victivallales bacterium
GCGGAAACGTACAATGCCCGGATCGGTTCCTACAACCGAACGAAACCACTCTCCACTGGCGGCGCGCGCGCCGGCCCCGTAACGTAGCGGGTCGTCGAGTATGAGCTCCGGCCACGCCGACGGAAGGAGACGGTTTCCATGATGCACGTGTTGCAGCACCTCGCGGACCTCAAGGGCAATGAACGTTTCGTGGTCCTGACCGCCGACAAGGCCGCCGCCATCGATCGCGGCGCGCGGCGTGTGGTGGACGAACTGGGGTTCAAGGTCGATCACCCGGTGGTGCTGGAGCGCATCCGCGCGCGCGGCTACCGTGTGGACGGCAACGTGGTTCGCCTGCGCGGGCGCGAGGTGGAGGATCTGCTATCGCGCGTGCCGAAGGCGGGCGACGCGCGCGGCACGGGCCCCGGCACCGTGCGCGTGGGCTACCTGGCGAACCAGATCTACGACGCGGATCTCGACGCGGTGCGCTATCCCACGCGGGCGGATTTGGACGCGGCGACGGTGGTGGGGTTGTCGCTGCCGGAAGTCGGGCAGGTGACGGCGCTATTCGAGCCCAAGGACCGCCCCGGGCATGAGGACGTGCTGATGGCGGATGTGATCCTGCGGCGCGTGCGCGAGCCGCACCGCATGGACATCCTGAACCGCGGATCGATTGCGCGAATGCTGCGCATGGCCGAGATTGCGGCGGGCAGCCGGGCGGAGGCGCTGCGGCGCCGCACGCTGATGTACCACGCGTTCATCACGACCCCGCTGTGCTTCGCGCACGACACGCTCGATTTTGCGCTGGAGGTGCTGGCGCAGGGCGTCTGGGTACGCTTCGGGGCATCCATGGCGGTGGCCGGCGTCAGTGCGCCGGTCACGCTGGCGGGCACGCTGACGATGGCGTTGGCGGAGGCGTATGCCGGCATGCTGCTGGCGGATCTGTATGGGCAGCCCTGGGAGCCCGGCATGGCCCCGATCGTGATGGACCAGCGCACCGGCGCCAGTCTCTACTGCGGCCCCGACCGCGCCCTGCTGTGCCTGGCCGCGCGCGATCTCTACCGCCACATCGGCGTCGAGATGGGGCACCTCGGACCCATCGGCCATCTCACCGCCAGCGACACTTGCCGGCCCGGGCTGCAGACGGGCATCGAAAAGGCCTACACGGCCATGCTGAATCTGCTGGTCGGGGCGCCGCCGTTCATCAGCCATGGCGGCATGATCGGTCCGGGCGGGCTGGTGGCGTCCATCGAGCAGATCGTCATCGACTGCGAGATCATGAGCATCCTCAATCGCCTGGTTGGCGGCATCCGGGTGGACGACGAGAGCATCGCGGCGGATCTCATCATTGAGCAGGGCTTCACCGGGCGCTTCATGGATCACGACCACACGGTGGCGAATTTCCGTCAGGAGCTGTGGTTCCCGCACCTGATGCGGCGGCTGAATCCGAGCGCCTGGAACCGGGAGAAGCCGGAGATGCTGGAGGAAGCGCGCAAGCAGGTGAAGCGCATCGTGGCCTCCAACGATCCGCGCGCGCTCGACGCGGCGCAGGAGAAGGAACTCGATGCGGTGGTGAGCGGCGCGGGTGGGACCGCGTCCGCTCTGTAGCGGGCGGGCCGGGT
>CAZWQJ010000086.1:1701-16730 GCA_964635825.1 uncultured Victivallales bacterium
GGCCGGGTTTGCAGCGGGTTCGTGAGGGTGTGGGTGCGGCCGTCGGCTGCACCGGGCTTTGGGAGGGTGTAGGCATGCATACAACCATGGCGGAGCTTTCGGCGGAGGCGGCGCTGCCGCAGCCGTTGGAGTCCTTGATTGCGGCGCAGCGGCCGGGGTGGACGCTGGAGCGGGTGTTCTATACGCACCCGGCGATTTTTCAACTCGATCTGGAGCGGGTCTTCTTCCGCCACTGGCTGTTCGTGGGGGTGCTGGGGAGCATCCCGCGGCCCGGCGACTATTTTCTGTACGCCATCGGCGCGGAATCGATCGTCGTGATGCGGGGGGATGGCGGCTCCGTGCATGCCTTCTACAACGTGTGCCGCCACCGCGGGTCGCGGGTGCTGTTGGAGCCATGCGGCCACGCCGAGCGCATCGTCTGTCCGTACCACCAGTGGGTCTACGGGCGCGACGGACAACTCGAGAAGGCGCGCCTGATGCCGGCGGATTTCGACCGCGCCGCGCACGGTTTGCGCCCCGTGCACGCGCGTGTCGTCGCGGGGATGGTCTTTCTGTGCCTGGCCGAATCCCCACCTGACTTCGATGTCGTGGCGGCCGATTTTGAGCCGTATTTTGTCCCCTACCAATTTGAGCGGTGCCGGATCGTGCACGTGGAGCGCCACACGGTGCGGGCGAACTGGAAGCTGATCGCGGAGAATTTTCGTGAGTGCTACCACTGCGACGCGACGCATCCGGAGTACTGCCGGACGGTGGCGGACGCGCGCATCGCCGCCAACCCGCGTAGGGGGCAGGTGGATCCCGACCAGATGGCGCAGTGGCGCGCGCTCGGGCTGGCCACGCACGAGGTGCGCTTCGGCGCAGACCGGCAACACCACATCTCGCGCTATCCCTTGATGCCCGGCTTCGAGAGCTGGACGCTCAATGGCAAGTCGGCGGCGCCGCTGATGGGTGCGCAGGGCGGGCGCCACGGCAGCCTGGTCGGCGCGGTTCTTTATCCGAACTTCTGGTCCGAGTCCGGCTGCGAGTATGCCACGACCACGCGCGTGACCCCGATGGGGCCGACCACGAGTGAGGTGGAGGTGACGTGGTATGCGGATGCCTCGGCGGTGCCCGGCGAGAACTGCGATCTGGAGCGCCTGGTGCAGGTGTGGCGCGCCACCTCGCAGCAGGACCTGACTCTGTGCGAGAACAACCAGGCTGGGGTCAACTCGCGCACGTTCGAGGCGGGGCCCTACTCCCCGTGGGAGCGCGAGGGGCGGTGCGATCACGTGGTGAAATGGTATCTGACGGAGGTGGCGAGGGCATGACGGCTACGACACGCAAGACACAGCGGAAGCGGACGGCGCGGGTGCTGGTGGCGGGGGCCGGCATCGGCGGGCTGAGCTGTGCCTATGAACTCATGCGCCGCGGGCACGACGTGACGGTGCTGGAGGCCTCCGCGCGCACGGGCGGCCATATCCTGACGCTGCGTGAGCCGCTGGCGGACGGGCTCTACGCGGACATGGGCGCCGAGCATTTCACAAAGCCGGGCTACGAACGGTTCTGGGACTACACGCGCGAGTTCAAGCTGCCCGTGCTGGAGTTTCCGCGCCGGCAGAATATCGTGCAGACCATCAACGGCACGCGCTACACGGAGGCGCAACTGCGCAGCCGTCGCGTGCTGAAGGCGCTCGGGTTCAACCGGCGCGAGGTGGCGTTCCTGGCCACGCACGCGTGGTGGGAGCTGCCGCTGCTTTACCTGTCGCCCTACCTCGGCGCGTTCACCGATGAGTATCAGCCCTTTGGCGTTGGGCTCGACGACTTGGACGGCTTGTCCGTCAGCGACCTGCTGCGCCGCGATGGCGCCTCCGCGACGGCCATCCGTTTCGCGGGTTCGGAGACGGTGACGCGCGGCGTCGGGCGCGTGGCGGGCGAGTCCGCGCTCTACCGCCTCTGGCAGACCGCCATCGTCCAACTGCGCGGCGTGCCGATTTTTCCGACGCAGCTGTACCGCATTGGCGGCGGCAATCAGCGCATGACCGATGCCTTTGCGGCGCGGTTGGGCGAGCGCGTGCACCTGAACTGCAGGGTGACCGGTATCGCGCAGGGGGAGGCGGGGGTGACGGTGACCGTGATGGAGGCGGGCCGCCGGCGCAAGATCGAGGCGGATTGGTTGGTGAATGCGCTGCCGCTGACGGTGCTGCGCAACATCCCGGTCAAGCCGGCCTGGCCGGCGGCGAAGGCCTACGTGATCAACAACGTGAGCTACACGCAACAGGCGCGCGTCGTGTACCAGACCCGCACGCCGTTTTGGCGGCAGCGCGGTGCGAGCGGCAACACGCGGCTGGAGGGCGATGTCTTCTGGACGTGTCCGATCGCCGAAGAGGTTAAGAGTGCGCGCGGGCTGCTGATGGCGAGCGGCGACGATACGCTCTCGGTGGAGCAGGCGCTGGCGGCCCTGCAGCGCGGGATGCCGGGCAGCGCCGGCCAGATCGAGCAGGCGCTGGTGAAGGTCTGGGTGGCGGACGCGCACGCGCCCTCCTGCGAGCGGCAACCCTTCCCCGTGGGAGAGTTGGGCCGCTTTTGGCCCGAGATCATGCGGGCCCATGGCCGCATCCACTTCTGCGGCGCCTATGCCGACAACCTGATCTGGGGCATGGAGGCGGCCACGCGTTCCGCCAACCGCGTCGCACGAGAGATCGACGCTGCGGCGCGGTGACCGGCGCGCAGATGCGCCCCGGCAATTCGCTCGCCAGTTCGGCCGTGGTGTTGTAAGATTCAGCACGCTAGGGGGGGATATGCGAGCGCGCGCAGCCGTGCCGGCGCGGACGCCGGCGGTCAAGCAATGCCATCCGACAGGCCCGTCACTGCCGACGCCGGTACGCTGGCGCTGGGGCAGCACGGACCTGTTGCCGGGGCAGCAGATCGCCGAGTACGACTACGTGCTGCCGGAGGAGGATCCCATCTCCGCCGGCGTCAAGGTGTATGGGCACTGCGACCACCTGGATCGCTTCGACATGCACGATGCGCTCGAGTGCGGGTTCGTGCTGGAAGGCCGTCTGAAGCGCTATTGGGGTTCAACGCGGCAGGCGCGCCTGCTGGGCCCCGGCTGCATCTGGTTCTGCCCCTCGTACGAACCCAACGGCTACCGCCTGGTGGAGACCCCGTGCCGGTTGGCGGTCTTCGAGATCCGGCCGCAGTTCATCGCCTCCCTGCACTTTGCCCAGGCCCCGACGGTGGACTGGCTGCAGGCCTTTTCCGCGCCCTGGCGCGAGCGGCCGGGGCGCGTGAAGGATCTGGCGGCGCTGCGCGCGCTGCTCGAACGCCTGGAGTGGGCCCTGCACCAGCGCGATCCCCTGCGTCGCGTACAAGTCCAGACCATCCTTGTAGATTTCTTGTGCATGGTGATGGCCGCGCAGCGCAACCGGCCGGCGCGGCCCGGGCGCAACCGCGAGTTGCATGAGGGCCTGCGCACGGCCATCGAGTTGGTGCTGCGCACGCAGGAGCGGGTGGACAACACCACGGGGGCAAAGGCCTGCGGCATGTCCGTCGATCAATTCATGCGCGCGTTTCGCAGCGTCATGGGGGTCTCATTCATCCGCTTCGGGCTGCGGCACCGGTTGCAGGGAGCGGCCCACGCGCTGACCTCCGGCGACCGGCCCCTCAAGGCCATCGCCGCCGAATGGGGCTTCGCGGACGAAAGCCACCTCTCGCACCTTTTCGTGAAGCACATGAACTGCACCCCGAGCATGTACCGCGAGCGGACGCAGTCGCCGCCGGCGCCCGCCGGCCGCTGAAAAATACAAGCCAAACGCCAAATCCTCCCGTGCTTTTCAGCGGGGTGCGCTTGGTTCGGTTCTTGCGGATCGGGTAACATGGCGAACAGCCTGTTCAAGGGAGGATCTTGCCGTGATGAATCCATGGGGTCAGGGGCGTACGGGTGGGGCGCGGGCGGGCCTTTGGCGGGCTGGAGCCTGGGCGCGCGGTTTCCGTTTCGCGGTGTGGGGCGTCATGGGGTGCGTTGGTCTGCTGGGTGGGGTGGCGCCGGCGCCGGCGGCGGTGCGCTATGTGAATGCGGCGGTGGGCGGTGGATCGGGCAATGGCAGCAACTGGGCGAATGCGCACACGAACGTGATCGCCGCGCTGGCGGCGGCCGTGGCGGGTGACGATCTCTGGGTGGCGCAGGGCACCTACTCGGCCTCGGCGACGGTGCAGCTCAAGGATGGGGTCGGCGTCTACGGCGGCTTTACGTCGACGACGGCGGTGTTTGCGGCGCGCGACTGGTTGGTCTACCCGGTGCTGCTCAACGGGTCCGGTGTGCGCCGCGTGCTGATCGGAACCAACAACACCGTGTTGGACGGCGTGGTGGTGACGAACGGGAATGCGGCGGCCTCGGGCGGCGGGCTGCTGATCAGTGGCGTGGGCATGACGGTGCGCAACTGCCTGTTCGCGAACAACCTGGCGAGCGGCGGCACGAGCTACGGCGGGGCCATCGCGCAGCTCGGGGCGGGCAGTTCCGCGATCATCAGCAACTGTGTCTTCCGCGAAAACAGTGCGGCCTATGGCGGGGCGATTCACTGGGGCGCGGGCAGCACGACGCTGCGGGGGTGTCGCTTCATCGGCAACAGCGCGCAGGGCGGCGGGGCACTCTACCCGCTGGCCCTTAGCGGCGCGATTGAGGACACCGTCTTTGTGGGCAACACGGCCACGTCGGCCGGCGGCGGCGCGGTTTACAGCGGCTCGCGGGCGAATTGCGTGGCCGCCTTCCGGCGCTGCGTGTTTGCGGGCAACACCGCCGGCGGCGGCAGCGGCTACGGCGGCGCGTTCATTGGGGGCGACGCGTACGCTATCGAGCAGTGCATCTTCAGCGCGAACCGGACGGCGTCCTGGGCGGGGGCCCTGTTTGGCGCGGACAACGCCACGGTTGTCCGGCGCAGCGTGCTGGCGGGCAACGAGGCGCCGAATGGCGCGGGTGCTTCGTACTATCAAGGGGCGGGCGCACCGGCCCCGTCCTATGAGAACTGCCTGTTCGCCGGCAACGCCACCCCGGGCCTTGGCGGGGCGATGTATGCCTACTCCGGTTCGCGCTTCGATCTTCACCACAGCACCTTCGTGGGCAATCGCGCCGGCAGCTACGGCGGCGCGCTCTACCACAATGGCGGCTCGGGGCTATGGGCCGTCACCAACTGCGTGTTCTGGACCAACTCCGCCGGCACCGCCGGCGCGCAGATCTACGCAAACACGCCCGGCTTGGTCGCGGTCAACTACTCGGCGGTGCAGGGTGGCTGGGGTGGGGTGGGCGTCGCCAATCTGAGCGCGGATCCCCAGTTCGCGGGCGGCCCGACGGGCGTGTGGAGCACGGTGGGCTCCTACGATGCCGCCGCCGGCCAGACCGCGCTGACGGCCGCGGGCGCGGGCTGGGCCGGCAACGCCTACCGCGGGCTCACCGTCAACCCGGACGCCGTGCAGGATCTGCAATTTGTCATCGCCTCGAACGGGACGGAGACGCTGTACGTCTGGGGCAATGCGCTCACCAACCGCATTGGTGCGGCCGTAGCCACCGCCGGCGATGCCTTCCTGATATACAATACCCGGCCGACGATTCTGAGCCCGGTCATCGACGTGGGTGCGAACGTGGGGGTGACCGTGGATCTCGCCGGCAACGCGCGGCCTTTGAATGAAGGCTATGACATGGGCGCCTACGAGACGGCGGTGCCGACGCTGGCCTATACGCTGCTGACCAGTCCGGGCGGGCTGGCCGTGCAGTCCGATGCGACGACGGCGGCCGCGCCGCGCGCGATGACCTGGAAGACGAACAGCGTGCATACGATAGCCGTGGCGAGTCCGCAGTCCGGCGGCGCGGGTACGCAGTTCGTGTTCAGCGCGTGGTCCGATGGCGGGGCGCAGTCCCATGAGGTCACCGCTCATGTGGACGGCACGATGCTCATGGCGGCGTTCAGTACGCAGATGCTGTGGACGACGGCGGTGGAGCCGGTGGCGTCGGCCGGC
This sequence comes from uncultured Victivallales bacterium, assembly GCA_964635825.1. Classification (GTDB taxonomy): domain Bacteria; phylum Verrucomicrobiota; class Kiritimatiellia; order UBA8416; family JAIOPI01; genus CAZWQJ01. The sequence continues at coordinate 7,690 of CAZWQJ010000086.1, forward strand.
GCGGTGACGCCGGCCAGCGGCACGTGGTATGACCGTGGCACCGGCATCCCCGTGCAAGCCATCGCGGCCAACGGCTGGGTTTTCACCAACTGGGCCGGCACGGTTTCCGGCACGAATGCCGCGCTGGTCGTGACGATGGACCAGGCGCGTCATGGCCTTGCGCAGTTTGGCCCCACCGGCACGGTCGTGCGTGTGGTCGCGTCGCCGTTCGGCCGCACGATCGACGTCGATGGGACCGCGTGGACCACGAACATGTTCAGCTGGCAGCCGGGCGAGGTGCATACGCTCTCCGTCGTCGCCACGCAGGGTGTCGGCAGCACGCGCTATGTCTTCACGCAATGGGAGAACGGCAGCACGGACACCCAGCGCGTCTTCACTACGGGCACGGCCGCCACCAACCTGGTCGCCCAGTTCAAGACGCAGCACGCGCTCACCTGGACGGTGCTGCCGGACCCGGCCCTGGGGGCGGTCGAGCCGGCCACCGGCAGCTACTTCGATGCCGGAAGCACGGTTTCGCTGACGGCGCTGGCGCAGGCGGGGGTGCCGTTTGCGCGCTGGACGGGCGCGGCCGCCGGCACGAGCACCAACACGACGGTGCTGATGAATGCGCCCAAGCAGGTCAATGCCTACTTCCAGTACGGGCCGGCCCCGCGCGTGATCTACGTCGACGACACCGCCACCGGCAACAACTCCGGAGCCAACTGGTTCGATGCGCGGATCGACTTGGCCCAAGCCCTTGCCCAGGCCACCAGCGGCGATGAGATCTGGGTGGCGCGCGGGACCTACATCGGCGGCGGACCCTTCCCCATGAAAGTCGGCGTGAACATGGTCGGCGGATTTGCCGGCTGGGAGGGGCGCGTCACCGAACGCCACTGGAGCGCCAACGCCACGATCCTCGATGGCCAGGGTGCGCGGCGCGTGATCACCGCCACCAACAACGCCGCCCTCGACGGGTTTATCATCACGAATGGCTACTCCACGGCCCACGGTGGCGGTATGGCCATCTACAGTGTGACGGCCACGATCCGCAATTGCCTGTTCGCGAACAACAACGCGGCGACGACGTATGGCGGCGCGTTGGTGCTATCGGGAGCCGGCAGCCTGGCGGTTGTCAGCAACTGCGTCTTCCGCGACAACACGGCCGCGTGGGGCGGGGCTCTCTATGTGGTCAGCGGCGGCGTCGAGATGCGCGACAGCGCGTTTGAGCGCAACACCACGACCGGCGGCGGTGGCGTGGGGTACGTGACGGCGCTGACCGGGCTTGTGGAAAATTGCATATTCCGTGGCAACGTGGCGGCCTCGGGTGGGGCCTTCAACAGCGGCTCGCGCCTCAACTGCACGGCGACCTTCCGCGACTGTGTCTTTGCGGCCAACACGGGCACCACGTCGGGCGGCGCGTTCTCCGGCAACGACGGCTACACCTTCGAGTCCTGCGTCTTCAGCGGCAACCGCGCCGGCCAGTACGGCGGCTCCTATTACGGCATCGATTGCGGGTCGGTCTTCCGGCGCTGCATCTTTGCCGCCGGCGAGTGCAACACCACGCATGGCGGCGGCGCCATGTACAGCCAGAGCACGGCCGCCACCCCGACCTTCGAGAATTGCCTCTTCGCCGGCAACGCCTCGGCCGGCCCCGGCGGCGCGCTCCAGGCGAACGCCGCCGCCGGCTACACGCTGCGTCACTGCACGTTCGCCGGCAACCGCGCCACAACCTCCGGCGGCGCGTTGGCCTGCGGCAACGGGACCATCCAGATTGTCGATAGCGTGCTCTGGGGCAACAGCGCGGGCGTGACCAATGGCGAGATCCACGAGGCGACCCCCGGCAGCGCGAGCGTGCTCTACAGCGACGTGCGCGGCGGGCGCAGCGGGGCCGGCAATATCGACGCCGACCCGCTCTTCGCCGGCGGCCCCGCGAGCACCTGGACGGCCGGCCCGGCCTACGATCCGGCGGCCGGGCAGACGGCGTTCACGGACGCCGCCAACCTCTGGGCCGATAGCCTGCTGGTCGGGCGCCTGCTGAATCCAAACACCAACCAGACCCTCCAGTTTGTGGTGGCCTCCAACCGGGCCGGCATCGTCTACGTATGGGGCAACGCCACGACGAATTACCCGGGCACCCTCACCACCAACGCGCTGGGCAGCGCCTATCGCCTGCACAGCCTGCAGCCGCTCAGCGGCAGCCCGGTGATCGATGCCGGTGTGGACTTTGGCGTGGCGGAAGACATTCGCGGTGCGGTGCGCCCGCAGCCGGTCGCCGGCGCTTTCGACATGGGCGCGTACGAGGGGGCCTACACCCAGACGGTCGCGTTCACCGCTGCGGCCACGGTGATCGGGGAACCCGCCGGTGCGGTCGTTCTGCACGTGGTGCTCGACAGCCTGCTGCAAGTCGGCGAGGGCCGCGTCGAGGTGGCTGTCACCGGCGGCACCGCCGTCGCCGGCGTCGATTACACGTTTGCCGCCACGTCCCTCGTCTTCAACGCCGCCACCGGCGCCTACGCGCTGCCGGTGACCATCCTCGACAACGGTGCCGCCGATCCGATGCGCACGATCGTGCTCGGACTCTTCAGCCCCACCAACCTGCTGATCGGCGCCGTCTCCATGCACACCATCACCATCCTGGACGATGACGCGCCCGTGTCCGTCTCGTTCGATGCCGCCGCCTCCAGCGGGCTCGAAAATATCTCCCCGGCGCGCCTGGGCGTCTCGCTCAACCGCCCGCACGGGTTACCCGCCCGCGTGCGCTATGCCCTTGCCGGCGGCAGCGCCACGCCGGATGTGGACGTCGCGCTCCTGCCCGGCGTCCTCGAATTCGCCGTGGGCGAGACCAACAAGTCGGTGGAGGTGTCCGTGATGGATAATCCCGAACCAGAAATCGCGGAATCGGTGGAGGTTCTGCTGAGTGCGCCGGTGAATGCGAGTATGGGTGCGAACCCGCTGCACACGTTCACGATTCTGGATGACGATTTCATGTACGTGGATCATGCCGCCGGTGGCGCCAACAACGGGACCTCCTGGGGCGATGCGTACACGAACCTGGCCACGGCCATCAACCGCGCGGATCGCCTGGATGTGATCTGGGTGGCGGAAGGTACATACCGCCCCGCGCAGGCCGGCGAATCCACCACGAACCGCTTCAACATCCGCGCGGCCATTCAGCTCTATGGCGGGTTCCGCAGCGGCATGGGCGACCTCATTCAGCGCGACCCCTACCGCAACGTCACCATCCTCAGCGGCGATCTCAGTGGCGATGACACGGCCGGTTTCGGAAACCGCGCGGACAACGTGGCCAACGTCGTCCATGTCAGCGGGGCCTATGGCGGGCAGTTGGTCATCGACGGGTTCACCGTTCGCGGTGGCTATGGAGTGAACAGCGGCGCCGGGCTCTACCTGGACAAGGCCGGGCCGTTTCTTGTGACCCGCTGCACGTTCACGGACAACGACATCACGGCGTCAGGTCTTGGCGCTGGCATGTGGTGTGACCTTGGCGCCACCGGCACCGTCCGCAACTGTCTCTTCTTCGGCAACTACTCTGGTTATCGTGCCGCCGGCTTCGGCATGGATGGCTATCTACCGCCCTATGCCCAGATCGCCCTCGTGAACTGCACGGTCAGCGCCAACACCGCCCAAGGGGAAGGCGACGGAGTGTACGCGCGGGCCGACGACGTTCCTGTCTTCAGCATCCGGAACTGCATCCTGTGGCTCAACGGCGCGCTAAAAGCCGAGCCGCAGAACCTCCGTGAGCGGGGCAACACCACTGTCACCGTCTCGTACAGCGACTACGATCGCGTGCTTTCCAGCGGGGATGGAATTACCGATCTAGGCGGCCAACTGACCACCGACCCGCTCTTCGCGGATCCGGCCCAAGGCGATTACCATCTGAAATCGCAGGCGGGCCGCTGGACGCAGAACGGGCTGGTCTTTGATGCGGTGACGAGTCCGTGCATCGATGCGGGGGATCCGGCGGATCCGTGCGAGGACGAGCCGCAGGGCGATCCGTGCCGCATCGACATGGGGGCGTACGGGGGATCGATCCAGGCGGCCGGCGCGGTGGGCGCGAGTCCGAGTACGGGATTTATCATCATGGTGAAGTAGCGACCATGTTCGAAAAGCGAGATGCAGAAACGGGTAGGGCGAGGCCTCCGGCCGTGCTGGAGACTGCGGCTCACCCGGAGGGTTCGCCCTACCCGATTCCTCACACGTCATCATTCGCGCCCGCGGAACTGGCACTCGACCGCGACGGGCTCGCGCGCCCGGTCGGTACGGCGGCGGATCTAGGCGCGTACGAGTATCGTCCGCAAATGAGATTGCGGCCCATGGCCCGTCTTGGGAAGGTATGAATCCATGCGATTGAGCGCGACACAGACCCTGCTGCGCGGTGCCATGCCGGCGAACGGAACTCCCCGCCCATGATCACCCGCCGCGAGAATCTGTTGCGGGTGCTGCGCCACGAGTCTCCCGAGTGGATTCCGGTGTCGGGCCATTGCGATCCTTACAACCAGCCCTCGCATGAGGGCATGGATCCGGCCCTGCGCCAGACGCTGAAGAAGGTCGAGTGGTGCGACGAGTCGACGGTGGCCTTTTCGCGCGCGCTCGGGTTGGACATCACCGATTTTCTGTCGCCGCCCGTGCGTTGCCGGCGCCGGCGCGTGGAAAAAGAAGAGCGCGTGGATGGCGCCGACCGCATCACGATCTGGCATACGCCTGCGGGCGATCTGCGCGAGGTGAGCCGCCAGACGCGGGCGGACGGGACGAGCTACGTGAGCGAGCACCTGATCAAGGGGCCGCAGGATCTGGCGGCGCTGGCGGCGTTGATTGAGGATGAGGTCTGGGCGCGGGATGAGACGCTCGCGGGGATCATCCGCTCGCGCCGCGCGCTGATCGGCGACGATGGGATCGTGATGGTCTTCATGGCCGGCACGCCCCTCGGCATGATGTACCGGGTCTACACATCCGTGGAGACGCTGGCCTATCTGTGGGCGGATGCGCGCGAGGAGCTGCAGTCCCTGTTGCGCGTGATGGAGACCCGCTACCTCGAGCAATTCCGCCTGGCTGCGGACTCCGAGGCCGACGTGCTGGTGGGAATGGACGACACCTCCACCACCGTGATTTCCCCCGCCATGTTTGCCGCCTGCAACCTGGGCCTCACCGACGCGCGCGTGGACCTGGCCCACGCGGCCGGCAAGTTCTACTACCATCACTCCTGCGGGCTGATTCGCGATCTGCTGCCGATCTACCGGCGCACGCGCATGGATGCTGTCCACGCCTACTCGCTGCCGACGGTGGGCAATGCCACCATCGCCGACGGACGGGCCCATCTCGGCGGGCGCATCACCATGATCGTCAGCCTTCCCATGGTGGCCGAGGTGGAGTGGAATCCCGCCGATGTCCGCGCGCAGATGCGCCGGCTCTACGCCGAGGCCGCGCCTGGCGACCACATCATGTTCGGCCTCGCCGGATTTCCGCACCGCACCATGGAACAAAACCAGTTCATCGTAAATTGCTGTAGGGAATTTGGGAACTTGAGAAGCTGACCAGAAGGAACCGCAGATGGACGCGGATGAACGCAGAGACGAGCAACCCGGAGATCCCTCCTGTGTATCAGCGTCTATCAGCGTCCATCTGCGGTTGATATCTGCTACGTAGGAGCCGGCTTATGCGTCAACGTATCCGCCCTTTTGCTGAAGTGAAGCCGCACCACGGGACGCCCACCGTGTTTATCGGGGGCAAGCCGTCGCCGTACCACATGGCGTGGTTGCAGACACCGGATCCGAAGAACCGGGATGCGGTGCGCCGGACGGTGGCGGCGATCAGCAAGCGCACGGGGGTGCACCTCTATGCGATCGAGAACGGGACGGCCTCGTTTGGCCTGACGAAGGACTGGGTTCCCGGCCCGGGCCCGGGGCACGAGGGCGATTTCGACTTCAGCGGCTTGAGCGACGATTTTCAGCCCATCCTCGACGGCGACCCCGAGGCGCGCTTTCACGTGCGGATGTTTCTGGAATACAACCCCGATTGGGCCAAGTCGCGCTGGTGGGCCCAGCGCCATCCGGAGGAGTGCCTGATCAACAGCGACGGCTGGCAGGCGGAGGAATCCTTTGCGTCGCTCGTGTGGCGCGCGCAGGTGAAGGACTTCATCCGGGCGTTCGTTGCCCACGCCAAGGGGTTGCCGTTCTTCGATCGCATCCTGGCCTACCAGATCAACATCGGGACCACCTGCGAATGGTTCAAGTTCGGGCTGAACCTGGGCAACATCTGCGGCGACTATTCGCCGCCGATGCAGCGCTACTTTCGTTCGTTCCTGAAGCAGCGCTACGGCCATGACGAGGCGGCCCTGCGCGAGGCCTGGGCCGACCCGAATGTGACCTTTGAGACCGCCGAGGTTCCCACGCCGCCGCAGCAGTTTGCGGCGGCGCACTACATCCTGCGCGACCCGGCCACGGAGCAGCGCGCGATCGATTACCTGCGGGCGACCTCGGCCCTCAACGCCGAGCTGGCGGAGGAATTCTGCGGCACGGTGAAGGAGGCGACGCAGCGCCGCGCGATGACCGGCGTCTTCTGCGGTTACTGGATCGGATTCCAGTTGAACAGCGACTACTTCCGCGACACGACCGACCTGCCGGCAGCGCACACGCGCCTGCAGCGCACGGGCCACCTGGGCCTGCACCGCATCCTGCACAGCCCGGATATTGATTTCCTGGTGTCGCCCATGGAGTACAGCTTCCGCGGTGTCGGCGGCCATTGCCCATCCATGATCCCCATCGACATGGTGCGCGAGCACGGCAAGCTCTACATCCAGGAGAACGACGATCGCTGCTGGCATCCGACGCTGCGTGACTACAGCGGCTGCCGGACGGTCGGCGAATTCTGTGCGACGTACCGGCGCACGCTGGTGGATGCGATCACCACGGGGCAGGGCACCTGGTGCACGTCGATTCCGCACCACATCCAGAAGTCGGAGGGGATCGCAGGCGATCCTGTCGGTATGTTCCACTCGATCGTGGTTAAGGATCTTCCGGCGGACGAATGCACGCGCTTTGTGAAGGAGTTCGCGGCCTGCCACCGCGCCGGCCAATTCGCGCTGGATGTCGACCGCTCTTCGGCCGCGGAGATTTGCGTGCTGATGGACGACGAGAGCTTTTATCACCAGACGTACCTCAAGAACTTGGAGTTGCCGGGGGTGCACGCGCAGTGTGTGCGCCACCTGCCGCGCCTCGGTGCGCCGGCGGATATTCAAGCTCTCGACGATTTCCTCGATGGGCGCCTGCGCCCGTACAAGCTCTATCTCTTCCTGAATGCGTTGGCGCTGAATGATGCCCGCCGCGCGAAGCTGAAGCGCCAGATCCGCAAGGATGGCCGCGTGGCGGTCTGGGTCTACGCGAGCGGCGCGCTGAATCGCGATCTTTCCCCCGCGAACGTGGCCGAGGTCACGGGGATCTCGGTGGCGATGACGAAGACGCCGTGGGGGCCATTCATGAATGTGACGGATTACAAGCATCCGATCACGCGCGTGCTGCCCGAGGGCTACCAGTGGGGAACGGACCTGAATCTCTCGCCGACGTTCTACGTGGCCGATCCGAAGGCGCGCTCGCTGGCGGACGTCGTGCATGCGCAAGGGCGCTGCGCCGAAGGGCTCGCGGTGAAGGAGTTTGCGAATTGGAAGTCCGTGTTCTGCGCGGTGCCGGGGATACCGCCGGACGTGCTGCGCGGCATGGCGCGCTACGCCGGCGTGCACCTCTACAGCGAGGCGGGCGATGTGCTCTTCGCGGTGAAGGAACTGCTGGGGGTGCACACCGTACGCGGCGGCACGCACACCTTCCGGCTGCCCCAAAAGGTGGGCGTCGTCTACGATGTCTTCAGCGGGAAGATCGTGGCGCGCAACACGGACTCCTTCACCGTGCGCCTCGCGGAAATGTCGACGTCGATGTGGTATACGGGGCCGGCGGAAAAGTTGCGGCTCGGCGGGACGTCGCGCGCGACCCGGGAACCGGCGCATCGGTAGGGCGAGGCCTCCGGCCGAGCCGGTGGAATCACAGCGGAGTTTTAGAAAAGGAGCAGAGCATGTTGAAGGGTGGGATCATCGGGTTTGGAACGTCCGGGCGGGAGTTCACGGACTACATCAACAACCATTGCACGCGCGCGCGGATCGTGGCGGCCTGCAACCGGGGCCAGGCGAATCTCGATGCGGCTGTGAAGGAGTATGGGCTGCGCGGCACGAATTCGGTCGACGAACTGTGCTCGTGGGACCTGGATTTCGTGATGGTGGCGTCCACGAGTTACGCGCACTGCGCGCAGGTCGAGGCGGCGGCGAAGCGCAAGCTGCATGTGTTCTGTGAGAAGCCGATCGCGCTGGATCTGGCCGATGCGCGGCGCATGATCGACGCGGTGGAGGCGGCCGGGGTTGTGAACGTGGTGAACTACTCGCGGCGTTACGCGCGGCGGATCGATGCGTTGAAGAAGTTTCTGGCGAATGGCGACCTTGGGGAGGTTCTGTCGTTTTCGTTCGAGCATGGGCGCGCGTTTGGGCTGAGTGGGGCGGGGGCGCGGCACCGCGCGGTGCAGGAACCCGAGGAGTCCGGCGGCTGGATCGTGCACCACACGTGCCACCAGTTGGATCTGCTGTACTACCTGTTCGGCGAGTTCAAGGAAGTGTACTGCAACACGCGGACCACCGTGGCCGGCAAGGATTCCGAGGAGCTGGTGTTTGCGGACGGGCGCATGAAGAATGGCGTCATGTTCCACCTGGGCGACTCGCTGGCGAAGGTGCGCTACAACCACATGGTGGTGACCGGCACCAAGGCGTCGTATGCCTGGCAGGAAGTCGATCGCTTTGCGTTCGACCGCGTGCGCGAGGAGCATGTCGGGGCGGATAATATATTTGGCTTTGACTACGGCTGGTATACCTCCCGCGGGACCGAGAAGCGCAGCATCGAGCATTTCCTGGATTGCATCGAGGGCAAGGCCAAGCCGACGGCGGACCTGCGCAGCTCCTACGAGTCGCTGCGCGTGGCCCTCGCCATGAAGGAACACCGCAATACCGGGAAGGT
>CAZWQJ010000087.1:0-16700 GCA_964635825.1 uncultured Victivallales bacterium
GGCAAGCGCGTGTTCTCCACCAGCGGCGAGCGGCTTGCCCGCCCCCCGCTAACCCCTCCCCCTACACCCATCGGCGGACCCGCACTTGTCATGGCCATGTGACTTGGCTAACATAGCTATATGAATGTCAAGACGGCCGATCTGAAAAACAACCTGAGCCGCTATCTCCGGCGCCTGCGGGAGACCGGCGAAACGATCATCGTCTGTGACCGCGACGAGCCTGTGGCCACCCTCACCCCGATTACGCGTGATGCCGATGCCGAGTGGCGCCGGTTCCGCGAGGAGGCGCTGGCACGCGCGCACAAGCTCGGGATCAAAATCGACATCCCGGTCAACCGCCCGACCGGATCTTGCATGCCCCCCGTGAACCCTACCGTGGCGCCGGACGGTCGCACGGATATCGCATCCATTGAGTTCGTCCGTGGGGGGCGGGACTACTGATGATGCTCTTCTGGGACACCAGTGCGATCCTGGCAGGAGTTTTCCTGGAGGCCCAGTCTCCGCTTGCACGCGAAGCCGCAGCCGCAACGTCCTGCGGATACGCCTGGGACTGGCTGAAGGTGGAGGCGGAATGCGCTCTGGCGCGACGCCGGGCGACAAGCGCGCAGTGGGCGGCATTGGCGGCGCTCTTGGGGCCGTTTCGCTTTGATCATGTGACGGACCGAGATCAGGCTGCGATTGGCGAGCGGAATCGCAACTGGCGCCTGCGCGCAGCCGATGCCGGGCACCTCTTCTGTTTCACGCGCGTGGCTGCCGTCATTCCGGATCTGCAACTGGTCACCTTCGATGACGAGATGCTGGCGGTGGCCCGCCGCCTGCAGCTGGCCGTCTGGCCGCCGACGCCCCCACCGAGGGAGAAGGGTAAAGCGGTTCGCGAACAGGCCGGAGTCTATCGCGCGCGCCGCAAGAGAGCGCCGCGGAAGCAGCCATGATCACCGTTGCCGATGCCGAACGTCTCGTGCTCGCGAACATGTCGACGGCACCATCTATCCGCGTGCCACTCGACGCCGCCTTCGGCGAAGTCCTCCGCGAAGCCATCGCCGCCGATCGCCCGTTCCCTCCCTACAACCGCGTCGCCATGGATGGCATCGCCATCGCCCACGCTGCCTGGGCCGCCGGCGCACGCGCCTTCCCGATCGAAGGTATCCAACGTGCCGGAGAACCCCCACACGCCCTCGCCCAATCCACCCACGCGCTGGAAGTCATGACGGGTGCCGTCCTGCCCGTCGGCTGCGACTGCGTCATCCCGGTGGAGCAACTCACCCGCGACGGGAACGTCGCCACCCTGCACGACGGCCTGCGCCTCGAGGCCATGCAGAACATCCACCGCCTCGGCTCCGACTGTGCCGCCGGCACCATCCTGCTGCGCGCCGGTTCACTGCTCTTCGGCCCCCAGTGCGCCACCGCGGCCGCCGTCGGCCACGCCCACGTCGCCATCGCCCAGCGCCCATCCATCGCCATCATCAGCACCGGCGATGAACTTGTGGACGTGGCCTCAACACCCCTGCCCCATCAGGTGCGCCGCTCGAACCGCTTCGCCGCGCAGGCCCTGCTGCACACCGCCGGCTTCCGCAACAACGTGCACACCCAGCATGTTGTCGACGACCCCACCGCCCTGCACGCCATCCTGCAGAAGTCCCTGCAGTCCGCCCGCGTCCTCCTGCTCTCCGGCGGCGTCTCCGAAGGTCGCTACGACTACGTCCCCGATACCCTCGCTCGACTCGGCGTGCAGCCACGCTTTCACAAGGTCAGTCAGAAGCCCGGCAAGCCGCTCTGGTTCGGCACCGGCCCCGACGGTCAAATCGTCTTCGGCCTTCCCGGCAACCCCGTCTCGGTCGCCGTCTGCCTCCTGCGCTTCGTGCTCCCCGCCCTCTGGGCCCATCTCGGCGCCAGCCTGCTCACCCCATCCCAGCGCCCCCACGCCCGCCTCACCGAACCCATCCGCTTCCGCAAACCCATGACCCTGTTTCAGCCCGTGCGGATCCGTCAGCACCCCGACGGCACCCGATCCGCCGCGCCCGTTCCCCTCAACGGCTCCGGCGATCTCACCGGCCTCGCCGCCTGCGATGGACTCCTCGAACTCGCCCCCAATCCCGACGGCCAGCCCGCCGGCTCCGCGCATCCGTTCTGGGCATGGACCGATCCCCATGGCATCCTCATGCAACCGGGCAGCCGCGATTCGGTCGCCGATCCCGAAGATATGATTTTGCCGTAAGAGGAACAGTCACCGCGGATGAACCCTGATCGACGCAGATCGATAAGGCGCGCGCCACGTCGCGCCGCCCCCTCCCCGCCGCCGGCCACGGCGGCCTCAGGATCGGCGCGCCCCGCGCCGATCCTCTCGCACGTGGATGCCGCCAACCGCCCCCAGATGGTGGATGTCGGCGCCAAGACCATCACCCGCCGCGAGGCCACCGCCCGCAGCCTCGTCGTCGCGCCTCCAACCGTCATGGCGCTGTTCACGAACGGCGACATTCGCGGACCCAAGGGGCCCGTCTTCCACACCGCCATCATCGCGGGCACCCAGGCCGTCAAGCGCACCAGCGAACTCATCCCGTTCTGCCACCCGCTCCCCATCGAAGCCTGCGCCTTCGATATCCACGTCAACGCCCGCCGCCAGATCGTCATCGATTGCACCGTGCGCGTTCACCATCGCACCGGCGTGGAAATGGAGGCCCTCGTGGGCGCCAGCGTGGCCGCCCTCACGGTCTACGACATGTGCAAGGCCGTCTCGCACGACATCCGCATCCGCGAGACCCGCCTGCTGCGCAAACGGGGAGGCAAGCGCGATGTCGATGTTTCACCCCGCTGAACTCGCGGTCTGCGGCTACTCCGGCAGCGGCAAGACCACCCTCATCCGCCGCCTGCTGGAACGCTTCACGCCCACCTACCGCGTCGGCTACGCCAAGCACAGCAGCCACGCCTTCCAGATGGACCGTGAAGGCAAGGACACCGCCGTCGCCCGCACCGCCGGCGCCGCCCGCGCCTTCATCGCCGGCGAATTCGAATGCGCCATGACCGCCGCCGGCGATCCCGATTTCATCCAGCGGCGCACCCTCTTCGACGATTGCGAGTTCGTCCTCGCCGAAGGCTGGAAATCCTCGCCGCTGCCGCGCTTGATGATGCTCGATGCCGACGCCGCCATCCTGCGCGAGCCCGCCCCCCCCAAGGCCGGGCCCATCCTGGCCTGGGTAGGCGCCTCATCCTCGCGCCCCGCCGAATTGCCGGCAGACGCCACCTACCTCCAGCGCGACAACCTCGAGGAGCTGGGCGCCCTGGTCCTGCGCCATATACAAGCCCCCCTGGCCCGCACTCCCATTCACGGCCTCGTGCTCGCGGGAGGACGCAGCACCCGCATGGGCCGTGATAAGGCCACCCTGAATTATCATGGACAGAGTCAACTGGCGCATGCCGTCTCACTCGTGAAGCCGCTCTGCCCGCAGGTGTGGGTTTCCTGCCGCGCCGATCAGGCCACCGAACCCCACCTCGCCCCATTCCCCCAGATCCACGATAGCGTGCTCGACTGCGGCCCCACCGGCGGCATCCTCTCCGCCATGCGCGCGCACCCCGACTCCCCCTGGCTCGTGCTGGCCTGCGACCTGCCCTATCTCGCCACCCCCATCCTGCAGCACCTGCTCGCCGAACGCCGCCCCCTCCGCATCGCCACCGCCTTCCGCAGCGCACACGATGGACTGCCCGAACCGCTCTGCGCCCTCTACGAACCACGCGCCCGCGCCCGCCTCTTCCAATTCATCGCCCAGGGCTACGAGTGCCCGCGCAAGATGCTGATCAATTCGCTCGTGCACCTGCTGGACCTCCCGGAGCCCCGCGCCCTGGATAACATCAACCATCCCGACGAATTCGAAGCCGCCCGCCGCGACCTCGGCAAACCCGCGGAGCCCGCATGACCCCCGCCACCATCCACATCCGCTACTTTGCCGTCCTGCGCGAACAAGCCGGCTGCGGCGACGAAACCATCGCCACCACCGCCGCCTCGCCCGCCGCCCTCTACGCCGAACTCGCCGCCCGCCATGGCCTGCACCTCGACCCCACCCTCCTGCGCGTCTCGATCAACGAACGCTTCGCGGATATGCAATCCCCCCTCCACCACAACGACCGCGTCGTCTTCATCCCTCCGGTGTCGGGCGGCTGACCGGATACACCCATGCAACCATTCTGTCGTAATGTGTTATCCATGAACGCTCAACGTTCAACATTCAACTTTCAACGCTCAACTCCGAATCGTCCGGACTTGAACGTTGAGCGTTGGACGTTGGATGTTGAACGCTTTCTTATCCCTTGTTCCATCCGGCCGGCCGCGGGCCGGCGGCTGTACTGACACCTGACACCTCCCCTCCCCCCATGTTCACCCTCTCCTCCACCCCCATCGACCCCGCCCCACTCAAAGACGCCATGGCCAATGCCGAGGCCGGCGCCTTCGTCTCCTTTGAGGGCTGGGTCCGCAATCACAACGAGGGCCGCGCCGTCGCGTCGCTGGAGTACGAGGCCTTCGCCGAACTCGCCCAGCACGAAGCCAACGCGATCATCGACGCCGCCCGCCGCGACTTCGCCATCCTCGACGCCCACTGCGTGCACCGCGTCGGCCACCTCGCCATCGGCGAACTCGCCGTCTGGGTCGGCGTCACCGCCCGCCACCGCGATGCCGCTTTCCGAGCCTGTCGCGCGATCATCGATGCCATCAAGGCGCGCGTCCCCATCTGGAAGAAGGAGCACTACCTCGACGGTGCCGCCGAATGGGTCAACTGCGCCGCTTGCGCCCAGCATGCCGCACCCGCCAGCGATGGCGGATGTTCGGTGTTCGATGTTTCTGCCGAGTCCGCCTTCTACCGCCGCCAGGTCGCGCTGCCGTCCGTCGGCGCCGCCGGCCAGGCGCGCCTTAAGTCAGCACGCGTGGTCGTCATCGGAGCCGGCGGCCTCGGCTGCCCCGCCCTGCATTACCTCGCCGCCGCCGGCATCGGCTCACTCTCCATCTGGGATGGCGACTCCGTCGACGCCTCCAACCTCCACCGCCAGGTCCTCTTCGACTACGCCGCCGTCGGCCGCAACAAGGCCGAGGCCGCCGCCGAACGCCTGCGCGCCCAGAACCCGTTCATCACCATCGAGGCACATCCCCTTCGCGTGCAAGCGGCGCAGCTCGCAACCGCCCTCGCCGACGCCAGTGTCGTCCTCGACTGCACCGACAACTTCGAATCGAAATTCCTCATCCACGATGCCTGCCGCCGCGCGGCCGTCCCCCTGGTCCAAGCCGCCATCTACCAGTTCGAGGGGCAACTGCAGGTCTTCACACCGGGCACCGACGCGGGCTGCATGCGCTGCCTCTGGCCCGAGGCTCCCGAGGATGGCTGCGTCGGAACCTGTGCGGACGTTGGCGTCCTTGGCGTCGTCCCCGGCGTATTGGGTACCCTGCAGGCCGCGGAAACGTTGAAACTGCTCCTGGGGTTGCCGGAAATCTGCGACCGCGACACGCTGCTGGTGGATCTGCTCCGAGGCTCCACCCAGCGACTCTCACGCCCCCGCAATCCGAACTGCCCGCTCTGCGGCCACAGCGAACCGCCCCCGCCGCCAGCGGCCACCACCGACTGGCTCGTGGATGCCACCGCCCTATCGCCGGCCACACTCGCGCGCTACGAGGTCATCGACATTCGCAACGCGGACGAACGCGTCGGCAACCCGCCCTGGATCCTGCGCCTGCGCCACATGCCCTTCCCCGACTTCGCGCCCTTCCTCCAACTCGCCCCCGACCGCACCTACCTGCTCGCCTGCGCCCACGGCATCCGCAGCCGCGCTCTCGCCTCGCGCCTCCATCGCGCCGGACACCCCAACTTCGCCTCTCTCCGCCAGGGCGTCGACGCACTCGCGCCGCTGCTTGCCTGAGTACCCGCACGGGTGGCCCGGCCGCTCCGCGGGCGGGCACGCCTGTCTGTCGCACCTGCACGGACACGGGCTCGCTCGCCAATCGTCACGCCGGCATCGCCCTACGCCTTCACCGCGTCCGGCACCCCCGCCAGCAGGGCGTTGATCCCGACTGCGGCCCGGCGGCCTTCACCCATCGCCAGGATCACCGTCGCCGCCCCCAGCACAATGTCGCCACCCGCGAACACGCGCTTGAGCGAAGTCTCGCCCGCGTCGTTCACGATCACCGTGCCGCCCGGCTTCACCAGCAGGCCGTCCGTCGTCTGCCGAATCAGGGGATTGCACCCATTCCCCACCGCCACAATCACCGTGTCCACATCCATGATGAAGGCGCTGCCCGGAATCTCGACCGGACGCCGGCGGCCCGAGGCATCCGGCTCACCCAGTTCGTAGCGCACGCACTCCAGCGCCTTCACGCAACCGTACTCGTCTCCCAGCACCCGCTTCGCATTCGCAAGCATGTGGAACGTGACGCCTTCTTCCTCGGCATGCGTGACCTCCTCCAACCGCGCCGGCATCTCCGCGCGCGATCTCCGGTAGATCAGGTGCACCGCCTCCGCGCCGAGCCGCAGCGCCGTCCGGGCCGCGTCCATCGCCACGTTGCCCCCACCCAGCACCGCCACCCGGCGCGATGCGTAGATCGGCGTGTCCGCATTCCCCTTGTCGTAGGCCCGCATCAGGTTCGCACGCGTCAGGTACTCGTTCGCCGCAAAGACGCCCACCAGGTTCTCGCCCTCGATGTTCATGAACTTCGGCAGGCCCGCGCCTGTCCCAATGAACACCGCCTCGAAACCATCTTTCTCCATCAAGTCCCGTAGCTTGCGCGTGCGCCCCACCAGAAAATTCGTACGGATCTCCACGCCCATCGCCACCAGCGCATCGATCTCCGCCTTCACGATCGCCTTCGGCAGCCGAAACTCCGGGATCCCATACAGCAGCACCCCGCCCGGCTTGTGAAACGCCTCGAACATCACCACGTCGTGCCCCTCGCGGCGCACATCCGCCGCAACCGTGATGCTGGCCGGCCCCGTGCCGATCACCGCCACCTTCCGGCCCGTCGGCGCCTTCGCCGTCGGCTGCGGCCCCGTCCCCTGCTGGCGCCCCCGATCCGCCACATACCGCTCGACGCGCCCGATCGACACCGCCCGGCTCGGATCCTTCAGCACCTTCCCCATCGTGCAGTGCTCCTGGCACTGCGTCTCCTGCGGACACACGCGCCCGCACACCGCCGGCAGCAGACTGTTGCGCGTGATGATCGCCAGCGCCCCCTCGAAATCGCCCGCCCCCGCCGCCTTCAGAAACCCCGGAATGTCGATGCGCACGGGACAACCGTCCACACACGGCGCCGTACGGCACTGCAGGCAGCGCAGCGATTCCAACTGCGCCTGCTCGGCCGTATACCCCAGCGCCACCTCCTGCATGTTCCCGCGCCGCACCGATGCCGGCTGCGAGGGCATCTCCTGCAACGGGATCGCACGCCGATCCTTCGGCGTCAGCGCCTGCTTCCGGTCCTGAATGGCCGCCAACTCGCGCCTCGCCGCCGCTGCCAGCTCTTCCGGTGTCGCGTGGTGGCTCATTGCGCCCGCTCCTCCAGTCGTCGAACCTGGGAATCCAGGTTGCAGGTGTGGCGGGCCTTGTCTTCGTGGTGCTTGTACGCCTTCAACCGCGTCATCAAGTTGTCGAAATCCACCAGGTGCCCATCGAACTCGGGCCCGTCCACACAGGTGAACTCCACCCGATTTCCCACGGTGACACGGCAGCCACCGCACATGCCGGTCCCATCCACCATCACCGTGTTCAACGACACCACCGTCGGCACCCCGAACGGCCTCGTCGCCTCCGCACAAAACTTCATCATGATCGGCGGCCCGATCGCCACCGCCAGGTCCGGCTTCGGATCGCGCGCACAGACCTCTTTCAACGGCTCCGTCACCAATCCCTTGCGCCCTTGCGAGCCGTCATCCGTCACCACGATGAACTCGTCCGCCATCGACCGCATCGGCTCCTCCAGAATCAGGAGGTCCCGCCGCCGCGCTCCCATGATCACGATCAGCCGGTTGCCTGCCTCCTTCATCCCCTTCACGATCGGATGCAGCGGCGCCACCCCAATGCCACCCCCCACGCACACCACCGTGCCGAACTTCTCAATGTGCGTCGGCTTCCCCAGTGGCCCCAGTACCGACGGCACACAGGCCCCCTCCGCCAACCCCGCCAGCAGCCGCGTCGTCTTGCCCACGGCCTGGAAAATGATCGTGATCGTCCCGTCCGCCGCATCCGCATCCGCAATCGTCAGAGGAATGCGCTCCCCGTACTCGTTGTCGAGTTGCAGAATGACGAACTGCCCCGGCCGGCGCTCCTGCGCCACCAACGGCGCCTCGATGCGCATCAGGTAGACATCAGCCGATAACTGATCACGCCGCACGATCCGATGCATGAGCCCTCCCCTATGAGAAAAAATCACGGAAGTATGCCCACTACCGCCGGCCCCGTGCAACAGGATTCCCGCAAGCCCGCGGCACCCTCCGCAAACCCCAGCCTTGGCGTGCGCCCGCGGCCTGCTACAATCAGGATGGGTGTCGGGGTTCATGATTTCGGGGTGTGTCTGCTTGCACGCGCGGCGTGCCTGCGGCTCAGGGGGGGCATGTGGTGCAAGAGGGTTCTGTTCAGCGCAAACAACCGCCGGCGTGTGCATCCTGCAAGTCCGCCCCACGCAAAACATCATGGGCCCGCCTCGCCCCCTTCGGCCTCGGCCAGACCAAGCCCAAACATTTTCGCGACATGTTTCGCATCGTCTGGAAAAACCGCGATAATTTGCCCTATGCATGGAAGGTCCTGAGCCGCGGCGTGTGCGATGGCTGCGCCCTCGGCGTCGCCGGCTTCCACGACTGGACCATCAAGGGAACGCACCTGTGCATGACGCGCCTGAACCTGTTGCGGCTCAACACCGCCCCGGCCCTGGACCATCAGCTCCTGGAAAACGTCGCGGCGCTGGAGGCGCTCCCCAATGCGCAACTGCGTGAACTCGGCCGCCTGGCCTACCCGATGTTGCGCGAGAAGAACGCGACCGGCTTCCATCGCATCACCTGGGCCGATGCCTATGACCGCATCGCCCGCACCATCCGGGCCAGCAACCCGCAGCGCCTGGCCTTCTTCGTCACCGCCCGCGGCGTGACCAACGAGGTCTATTACATGGCCCAGAAGGTGGCGCGCTTCCTCGGCACCGGCAACGTGGACAACGCCGCCCGCATCTGCCACTCCCCCTCCACCGCCGCCATGAAGCGCGCGCTCGGGGTCGCCGCCACCACCTGCAGCTACAAGGACTGGTACGGGACCGACCTGATCGTGTTCTTCGGCTCCAATCCCGCCAACGACCAGCCCGTCGCCATGAAGTACCTGCACGAAGCCAAACTCCTCGGCACCAAGGTCGTCATGGTCAACCCCTACCGCGAGCCCGGCATGGAGCGCTATTGGGTCCCCTCCACCTTCTCCAGCGCACTCTTCGGTACCGATGTCACCGACCACTGGTTCCCCGTCAGCCACCGCGGCGATATCCCCTTCCTCGCCGGCGTTATCAAAACCCTCTTCGAGGAAGACTGGCTCGCCCACGATTTCATCCGCGCCCACACCACCGGCATCGACGACCTGCGCGCCGCCTGCGCCACCATGGACTGGGACACCCTCGAACGCGGCGCCGGCCTCGAGCGCGACCGCATGCGCGCCTTCGCCGAACTCATCCGCGACGCGCGCAATGCCGTCCTCGTCTGGAGCATGGGCATCACCCAAAACCGCTTCGGCGCGGATGCCGTGCAGATGATTCTGAACCTCGGCCTCCTGCGCGGCTACGTCGGGCGCGACAAGAATGGCCTCATGCCGATCCGCGGGCATTCTTCCGTCCAGGGTGGCGCCGAGATGGGCTGCTACGCCACCGCCCTCCCCGGCGGCAAACCGCTCACCCCCGAAAACGCGCAGGCCCTCGCCGCCCAGTACGGCTTCCATGTGCCCGACGCGCCCGGCATGACCACCACCGACATGATCGAGGCCTCCGCACGCGGCCAACTCGATGTCCTCTACAGCGTCGGCGGCAATTTCCTGCGCAACCTACCCGATCCCGACTATGTCCGCGACGCTCTGGCGCGCGTCCCGCTGCGCGTGCATCAGGACATCATTCTCACCGACCAGATGCTGATCCCCGCCGCGGAGGCCGTCATCCTGCTGCCCGCCAAAACCCGCTACGAACAGGACGACGGCGGCACCGAAACCAACACCGAGCGCCGCATCATGTTCTCCCCCGAGATCCCGCGCCAGGTGGGTGAGGCGCGCGCGGAATGGAAAATCCTGCGCGAGGTCGCCGCCGCCGTCGATCCCGCTCGCGCCCACCTTCTGGGCTGCGAGAATGGCTGGACCCTGCGCGAGGAAATCGCCCGCATCGTCCCCTTCTACGACGGCGTGCAGCATCTGCGCCGCACCGGCGACGCCTTCCAGTACGGCGGCCCGCACCTCTGTCCCGATGGAAACTTCCCCACGCCCGACGGCAAGGGGCTCCTCGTGCCCGTGGCCCTGCCCGAGACCATGCCAGCCGGGCTCTTCAAGGCCAGCACCCGCCGCGGCAAGCAGTTCAACAGCCTCGTCTACGCCGAAATCGATCCGCTCAACGGCGCCCCGCGCAACGCCGTCCTCATCAACCCCGACGACGCCGCCGGCCTCCACCTCATGAATGGCGACGCCGTCACCCTGCGCAGCGAGGCCGGCACCTACGCCGGCACCGCCTTCCTCGCCCCCATCGCCCGCGGTAACTTGCAGGTCCACTGGCCCGAGGGCAACGTCCTCATCCCGCGCGGCATCGCCGACCCCCTCTCCGGATCCCCCGACTACAACGCCCTCGTCTCCGTCACACGCTCCTGATCCCCATGCCCCTCACCCCGGCCCTCTCCCCGCAAGGCGTGGCGAGGGAGGCGGCGAGTTCGGAACTCCCTCGCCCCCGTCGCGGGGGAGAGGGTCGGGGTGAGGGGCTGCGGCGGCGCTGGGAATCGCAGATTGCAGAGCCAATCCACCATGCCCACGCAAGTTGTTGGCTGTGTACGTCGTAGCGACTGCGTGCCGTCAGACGAACCGCAGAATATCGAGCAAGGAGCGGCGAACAGCGAAGTCCGGACTTCAGCGGCCGCGTCCTTCAACGGGCTGCCAGGTAGGGCGACGCCTCCGGCGGAGCCGCCGCAGCCCGCGCCTCTCAGCGCACCGTCTGTTCGTCGTGCGTGTAAACCGTCGCGCGCGTGTCCCGGCAATAGCCAACCAGCGTCATCCCCCAGCGCCGGCTGGCCGCCACGGCCAGCGACGACGGCGCCGACACCGCCAGCAGAAACGCGATCCCCGCCCGGTACGCCTTGTACACGATCTCGTAGGAAATGCGCCCGCTCACCACCAGCGCATGCGCGCATGGCAGTTGATCGTTCAGCAGCAGGAACCCAACGGCCTTGTCGACCGCATTGTGCCGCCCGATGTCCTCGAACAAACAGACGCGCTCGCCATTCACATCGAACACGGCGGCGGCATGGGTGCTGCCGGTGCGCGTGAAGGTCGCCTGCCCCTCCCGCATGCTCGCCATCATCGCCGCCACCCGCGCCAGTGGCAGCGGCTCCGCCGGCCCCAGCGGTGGCGCCACCCAGGCACGCTCGTCGAACTCGCGCTGCCCGCACATGCCACAGGCCGCGCTCGCCAGCAACGCCCGCCGTTCATGCGGGCGATCGCATAGGTAGATCGCCGGAATCTCCACCGCCGCCACGGCCGCCGTGCCATCGGCCCGCGCCGGCGTCAGGCGGATCACGCACGCCCCGCCCCCCGTGCGCACCACCCCTTCCGTGAACAACAACCCCCGCACCAGCACATCGTCGCTGCCCGGCGTCCGCATCGTGATCGAATGCGGCTCCCCATTGAGCGTGATCTGCAACGGCTCCTCCACCGTCAGCGCATCCTCGCAGGATGACACCGCCCCGCCCTCAAACCGCAGCGCCTTCACCGTTTGCCCATCCATGCCCATCCTCCTGCTCCCTGGCAGCAGCATACGCCCCTCCACCCGCACCAGCCACCGCGAAGATTTCACGGCGGATGTCACGGATCGAACGGATTCATGAGTGTCATCCGTGATTACTCCGCATGGATTGCGCGCCGTGCCGCATGACGCTGGCAACGGCTCGGCACAGCCTCGCTCTCCAGGTCTGTCGTTGAGCGGTCCTTGATCATGTCAAATGGAGGGCGAGGCTGTGCCGAGCCGCAATTGACCCACCCCCGCATCCTGTTAGAATAGCGGCTGGTGCACCGTGAGGGCGGCACCGCAAGGAGCGTCTCATGCAAACTGCAATGGAAGCCATTCTGCGCCGGATCTTGATGAACCCGGGCTCGACTCTGGAGTTTGCGGTCGCCGCCTTTCTCGCGGCCCTGACCTTTGTGCTGGTCCTGAACAAGGTCGGCGGCGCCTTCAACCTCGCGCTGGCGCAGACTAGCCGCGCCGCCATTGTTCTGGTCGTGAGCCTCGCCGTCGAGCTCGGCGCGCTAGCCTACCTCGGCACCCTCAAGCTGCCCGGCTGGAGCCTGCCCGTCGCCGCCGTGGTGCTCGTTCTCGTCGTGGCCGTGCCGCTGGCCTGCCTCGTCCTGAAAGGACGCTATGCCGCCGCCCTCGTCCCCATGCTCCTCAGCATCGCCGCCGCGGCCGTGGTCATCCTGTTCGTCCACACCATCTTCAACGCCATCGGCGGCGGCGGCAAAAGCGTCGGCTCCGGCCTGCGCCATAACCGCGATGTCGAAAACGTCATGCAGCAGAAGTAGTCCCTGAGCCGCCCGATGATTAGCCCCAAACGGAACCGGTACCTCCGTCGGAATGCCCAGTATTGACGCCAATCATGGAGGGCCGACCTCCGTGTCGGCCGGCATTTGAACGGGCGCCTGGACCCACGAGTGCAATGTCCGCACACCGCCCGCATAGCGCGCCAGCGATCTGCACCCCAGCCCGCGCAGCAGCGCCTCCGCCGATTCAAAGGCCTTCCCCACATCGCGCGGCGCGTGCGCATCCGAATTCACCAGCAGCGGAATGCCCAGCGCGAGCGCATCGCGCAGCAGCCCGGCCCGCGGATAAAACTCCGACTCCGCCAGCTCCGGATGCCGGGCGCCGGACGTGTTGATCTCCACCGCCATCCCCGCCCGCGCGATCGCCTCCAGCGTCAGCCGCTCCGCCTCCGCCTCCTGCGCGGTCGCCGCCACCCCTGCGCGCTTGGCCACATCCAGGTGCCCGACGATGTCATAGAACCCCGTCGCCACCATCTCCCGCACCCGCCCGTAATAGCGCGCGAACAGCGCATGCGCGTCCCCGCCTGTCGACATCAGCGACCACGCCCCCGTCTGGCACTTCGGATCCAGGTAATGCACCGACCCGATCACGTAATCCCACGGATGCCGCGCCCGCTGCGCCGCCAGATACGGCTCCAGCCCCGCGATATAATCCATCTCCAACCCCAGCCGCACCTCGATCGCCCCGCGATAGCGCTCCCGCAGCCGCAGCACGTCCGCCACGTAGTCGTCCAGCTCCGCATCGGCCATGCGCACATTCGCGCCCAGGCCATTCGGCAGCGGGTTGTGATCCGAAAACCCGACCTCCTCCAGCCCCAGCGCCAACGCCTGCTCCACATACCCCTCCATCGGCCCCAGGGCATGCTTACACCGCGGCGTGTGCATGTGATAATCCGTCTTTAAATTCATAATAGCCCGGCAGTATACGGGCCCCGCCCCACCCTGTCAGTCCTGCCGACGCCACCCTCCACCCTTTTTCCTTTGGCGACCGCCCCCATATCTGCTACCGTTCGCCGTCCTTTTCAACGCAGCCAGGCGCCCATCGTCTATCGGTTAGGACACGTGGTTTTCATCCACGTAAGCGGGGTTCGACTCCCCGTGGGCGCGCCATGCATTCCCTTGTCGAATCCCCGCCCGAACCTGCAATCCTTTGTCGCTTTCCGACAAGGATTTGCGACTATTCGACAATCCTTTGCACGAATCGCCGCTTTTCGGGGGCGGACGGCTCCGGGAGATAATCCGGGAGATAACGCAGTGCAAATCCAAGGATAGCCCCGGGCATTGAACGCCGCAAGCCGTGACCGACAGCCGTGACCGACAGCCCACTCGCCCCCGCCGATGGCGAGGAGGCCCCTCGTGGGGCACACGGGACAGGTCCATGGGGCGGCGCAACGGGAACCGGCCCGACATGTCGTTGCCGGCGTCACTTCGGGGCGAGATCGCCGTACCAGTGCGCGGCCGTGACTCCTCCGCCCGTGAGGAAATCGCTGCCGGTGATGAAGGCGCCGTCCGGACCCATGAGGAGCGCGCCGACGTTTCCCACCTCGTCTGGTGTTCCGGCTCGCCCAGCCGGGCATAGCTCGATCATGCGGCGGTAACCTGCGTCTCGCGGCCCCTTCAGTTCATCGTTCGCTAGCGGCGTGATGATGATGCCGGGGCTGATCGTGTTGACCCGTGCGCCGCGCTTGCCCCACCGCACCGCCTCGGCCATCCAGTTGACGCAACGGACTGTCGGTCCCGTGGGAGAATCGCGGCGCACCGGCCATTGCATGCAACGTGGACACGCAAAGCAACAGTGCTTGACCGCGTGTATATCTGGTATATAAATAGCAACGAGCTGGTTGGAGGGATATGCGTGCCGCGGCAGTCGTGTTTGCTCTTCAGTGGTCGTGCGCTCCGGGGACGGTGCCCCAATGTTCAACCGAGAGCCGATGAGCCCGCATCCCTCGCTGTCTTTATCCGGCCGGATGGCATCTGACGGATCCGGAAAGAACCTCGCCAGTGGCCCGAACCAGCCGCGCTTCGATGCGGCGTCGCTCGCCGATACGCCCGCGGTGTTCCGCCCGCTGCAGAATGTCGGCGGAGGGGACGGTTGAAAGGAAAGGATTCGCAGATGCATCGACTTTTCTTTCGCCCGCAGGCCGCCTCCACAGGCAAGATGTGGGACACGTGGCTTTACTGGCACGAGGGCGTGTACTACCTCTACTACCTGGCCAACGTGTCTGACAAATGGGACAACATCTCGCTGGCCACGAGCACCGACGGCGTGAGCTGGCAGGAGCACGGGCCGGTGCTGGTGAAGGAGCCGGGCGCGGTCTGGATGGGGACCGGTTCGACCTGGAAGAGCCCACACTTCGCGCGGGACGGCAAGTTCTTCATGAACTACTCCCTCAGCCAGTCGGGACAGCGGATCTGTCTGGCGGAATCGAAGGATCTGATCCACTGGACGCCGCTCGGCCCCGCCACCACCACCCGTCCGGACACGCGCTGGTACAAGATCAGCAACGACGACACCGCGCGTTGGGACTGCATCTTTACGGCGCTGCGCGACGAGGGCGGGCTCTGGGGGTGGTGGACGGCGACCCCGCTTGCGCACACCGGGGTGGGGTTCGGCTGGTCGGCCGACGGCTGCACCTGGGAGGCCCTGCCGCCGCCCGTGCTTGAGCCACTGCTGGGCGAGGCGCATTGCGAGCACGGCGGCGTGGCCCGCGTCGGCAGCCACTACTACCACATGATCGGCGTCAACGGCAACATGACGGCCTACGTGGCCGATGGGCCGTGCGCACCGCTCCGGCGCGCCACGGTCAATCCCTTGCTCCTGGGCAACGAGGGCGCCTGGCACACCTACTTCACGCGCTTCTTCCCCGTGCCGGACGGCCTGCTGGTGAACCACCATGCCATCGGCCGCGACGGGATGGTCTATTTCGGCCTGCTCAAGCGCGCCCTGATTGACGTGGCCGGCACGCTGCGGCTCGTTTGGTGGGAGGGCAACGATGCGCTGCGGAAGGAACGGCAGCCGCTCGCCTGGCCGGAGTCTGGAAAGCGCGTTGCCGGACTCAATCTGCGGCTGTTGCCGGACCCGTTGCCGACCGCCGGGGGAATCATGCTGGAGGGCCGCATCGAACTGCCGTGCGGCGCAGCACAGGAGGATGCCTGTGGCCTCTTCATCCGCACTGCGCCGAACGAGGGCACGGCGATTCTGATGGCTCCGGACGGTTCGGCACAGATCGGGCGCCTGCCGCTGGATGGCGGCGGCTTCGAACGGCATATCCGGATCGACCGCGAGTTCAACTTTGGCCGCGCGCCAGCCTTCCGGCTCGTGCTCAAGCGTGATCTGCTGGAGTTCTACCTGGCGGACATCCTGATCCACTGCTACAGCCTGCCCGCCCCGTGTGACGGCAGTCTGGGCGTGATCGGGGAAGCGAGCGGACTGTGCGTCTACCAATGACCCGGCACGCCCGCGACGCCGGTGCTGTGGCGCTACGGTTTTCGCCAGGAGGCGCGCAAGCTGGCGAAGGAGATGGACAGCGGCTTCGGCGACGGGCTGTTCAGCGGCGGGCATGGCAGCCGGGTCGAGTTCCACTCCTGAGAGGGGCCGGCCAACGGTTACGAGGGCACGCTGATCTGGGAGTTCGCCGCGCTCTACGGCATCGCGGTGGTCCAAGGACTGATCCAGCCGCCCGACCCCGAGCGGTGGCCGGAGGAGGAGTGAATTGTTATGAATAACGGCACACAAGTAACCGTCCACATGATCGGCAATGCCCACCTGGATCCGGTGTGGCTCTGGCACTGGCAGCGGGGTGCGGACGAATGTCTCGCCACCTGCCGGGCCGCTTGCGACTTGCTCGACGACTATCCCGACGTCATCTTCACTCGCGGTGAAGCCTGGGTTTACGAGCAGGTGCGCACCCTGGACCCCGAACTGTTCG
>CAZWQJ010000088.1:0-16329 GCA_964635825.1 uncultured Victivallales bacterium
AATCAGAACGAAGGCGATAAATTGTTGAATGTTGAGACCTGACCCCGCCCGTGCATGAGAAACCGAACGTCAAACATCGAACGCTCAACTTCGAACTTCCAACACAAGAGACTCTTACTTCGGCGTTGGACGTTCGATGTTGGATGTTCGACGTTCGTTTCGATTACTGATCACTGATTACTGATCACTGATCACTGGCCCTGGCCCCCGGCGCCTCCAGCCCGCGCCGTTCGAGCAGGCTGCCCTCGAGGCGGTAGAGCCGGACGAGCGACTGGAGGCTGGCGGTGACGGATTCCACTTCGGACACCTGGCTGTTGACCAGGTCCTTCTGCGCCTGGGCGACGAGCAGGCTGGTGGAGCGGCCGACCCGGAACTTGGCCTGTTCGGCCCGCAGCTTCTCTTCCTGGAACTGGCGGGTGATGCCCGTGGCCGCGATCTGCTCCCGGGTCCGCAGGGTCTCGATGAACGCCGACTCCACGTCCACGCGCGCCAGGTCCTCCATGTTCGCCAGCGCCGTGTCGGTCTGCTCCCGCGTCAGTTCCGCCCGCGTGTGCAGGGCCCGGGCCTCCCGGTTCATGAGCGGGAATTCGAGCTGCACGCCCACGCTGAAGGCGGGGTCGCGGCCGTCGAGGTCGCCCGCGGCCTTTTCCACCGAGCGGGCGTACCCCGTGTCGCCCAGCCGCACGAACAGGTCCAGCCGGGGCAGGAGGCCGTTGCGGGTCTTGACCAGCTCCAGGTCGCCGCGCCGCACCTGGAGCCGGGCCTGGTTGAGGTCGGGCCGCCGCTGGAGCGCGCTTTTCACGTGGATGTCCAGGGGGTCGGGGTCGACCGCGGGGGCGGGCTCGGTGACGGGCCTGGGGAGGAGTCCGCCGGCGGACAGGGCGGCGGGGTCGATGAGGCGGCGGAGCCGGAGGTTGGAGTGGTCCAGCGCGCTGCGGGAGTTGATGAGCGCCTCGCGGCGAAGGGCCACCTCGGCCTGGGCGGACGCCCGCTCCGTTTCGGGCAGGCCGCCGACGCGGATGCGGTGGTCGATCTCCTGCAGCTGCTGCTCGGCCACCTGCACGGCGTCGACGACGATTTCCAGCCGGCGCCGGGCCAGGACGTTGTTCCAATATTCGATTTCCACGTCCGCCACCAGCGTTTCGGCGAATCCGCGCAGCTCGTAGTCCGAGATCTCCGTGTCCAGCCGCGCCTGGCTCAGGGAGGCCAGGTTGGCCGCCAGGGGGCGCCCCTGAAGGAGCGACTGGGTGAGGGTGACGGCGACGCCCGCGGCGGCGGGGCCCTTGTCCGCGTCGGCGGCGGGATCGCGCCCGCCGGCCGCTTCCACGGCCAGCCGCGTGCCGGTGGGGAGGCGCTCGGTGGCCGCGAGCGTGACGTCGGTCCGCTCGTGCTCGTTCTCACCGGCCTCGCGCGTGCTTGCCGCCCCGGCGGTCAGGACCGGGTCGAAGGCGGCCCGCTCGACGCCCTCCGCGGTTTTCGCGATGGCGGGCTGGAGCGTCTGCACGGCGAGGCCGCGGTTGTTCCGCAGGGCCAGGAGCACGGCGTCATCGAGCGTGAGCGCCGGGCCGTTGGTGGCCGTCGCGGCGGCCAGGATGAGGGGGAGCAGGTTATACATGGGGAGCTTTCCGCCGGATGCCTTCCTCGAACAGCGAATAGGCCACCGGGATGACCAGCAGCGTGATGAGCGTGGAGCTGGCCAGGCCGCCGATGACGGCGCGGGCCAGGGGGGCCTGGGCCTCGCCGCCCTCGCCGACGCCCAGGGCCAGGGGCAGCAGGCCCAGGCAGGTGGTGAGGGCCGTCATCAGGATGGGGCGCAGGCGCCGCCGGCCCGCCTCCTCGATGGAGGCCCGCACGGCCAGGCCGTCGCGCCGGCGCAGCAGGTTCGTCTGGTCCACGAGCAGGATGGCGTTGTTGACCACGATGCCGCCGAGCATGATGCAGCCGATGTAGGACTGGACGTTGAACGTGGTGGCCGTCAGCAGGAGCATGAGGACCACGCCCGTGACGGCGAGCGGGACGGAGAACATGACGATGAGGGGATCCCGGAAGGATTCATACTGGGCGGCCATGACCATGTAGACGAGGATGAGCGAGAGCAGGAGGCCGAGGCCCAGCTCGCGGAAGGCCTTCTGCTGCTCCTCGAAATCGCCGCCGTAGGCGAGGGCGAAATCCTTGGGGACCGGCAGCGCCTTCAGCTTGTCCCGGATGTCGCCCAGCACGGAGCCGAGGTCGCGCCCGCGGATGTTGGCCGACACGTAGATCACGCGCTCCTGGTCCTTGCGGTCGATGATGACCGGGCCGGTGCGCGGCTCCTCGCGGACGATGTTGCGCAGCACCACGGGGTCCCCGTCGGCGTTGGCGAGGGTCAGGTCCAGGATCTCCTCCAGCGAGCGGGTTTCGGCCTGGCGCAGTTTGATCAGGATGTCGATCTCCTTGCCCGCGTCCCGGAAGGAGCCGGCGGTGGAGCCGCCGAGGACGGTCTGGAGGGCGGCGGCCACCTGGGAGACGGAGACCTTGAGCGACTCGGCCTTGGCGCGGTCCACGGTGATGAGGCGCTCGGGGCGGCCGGTGTCCCGGCTGGCCCGGGCGTCGGTGACGCCCTCCACCGTTTCGATCACCCCCTTCACCTGGCGGCCCAGGGCGTCGGCGGTCTCGATGTCGTAGCCCCGCACCTCCACCTGGACGCGGTCGGAGCTGCCGCTGACCATGCGCAGGATGAACAGGCCCTGGCCGGCGCGGGTGCGGAGAGTGGCGCCGGGAAACCGGGTCAGCTTCTGGCGCAGGTCGGCGGCGATGTCGTCGCTCGAGCGGGTGCGGGTGGTTACGGGGCCCAGCATGATCTGGAAATCGCCCATGCTGGCGCTGGGGCCGGAGCCGCCCAGCCCGGTGATCAGGTTTTTCATTTCGGGAACATACTCCCGGATCTCCTTTTCGATGGCGAGGGCGGTCCGGTCGAGCAGGGCCAGGCGGATGCCCGGCTCCATCTCGAGGGTCACGCGCACCTCGCTCTCGTCGCTGGCCGGCATCAGCTCCGTGCCGACCAGGGGAATCAGCGCGAGGCTGCCGGCCAGCAGGAGGAGGGCCGAGACGATCACCACGGCCCGCCGGTCCAGGGCGCGCTTCAGGATGCTTTGGTAGCCGGTGCCGAGCGCCTCCAGCCGGTCGCCCCACCAGCGCATGAGGCGGCGCCAGGGGGTGTCGGCCACGGGGCCCGGCGGGGCCAGGAAGCGGGCCGCCAGCATGGGCAGGAGGGTGAGGGCCACGATCATGGAGCAGACGAGGGCGAAGGTGACCACGTAGGCCAGCTGGCGGAACATGAGGCCGGACATGCCGCGCACGAAGATGAGCGGGAGGAAGACGACGATCGTGGTGAGCGTGCTGCTGACGATGGCGGCGGTGACCTCCTCGGCGCCCTTGCAGGCCGCCTCCTCCGCCGTGAGGCCGGGCTCCTCCTCGCGCAGGCGGACGATGTTCTCGAGGACGACGATCGAGTTGTCCACCAGCATGCCGACGCCGAGGGCGAGGCCGCCGAGGCTCATCAGGTTGAGGGTGAAGCCGCCGAAGTAGATCAGCATGAAGGTGGCGAAGATGGAGATGGGGATGGCGGTGGCGATGATGGCCGTGCTGCGCAGGTTGCGGAGGAAGAGCAGGAGCACGAGGATGGCGTAGAGGCCGCCGAACATCGCGGAATCGCCCACGTTGGTGATGGAGCGGCGGATGTAATCGGAGGTGTCGACCAGGGGAATGAGGTTGATCTGGGGGATGTCGGCGTTGATGCGGTCGACCTCCTCCTTCACGAGGGCGGCGACCTCGACCGTGTTCTTGCCGGACTGCTTGTTCACGGCGAGGCGGAGGCCGGGGCTGCCGTTGACCCGCACGATCCGGGTAATCTTCTGCCAGGCGTCCTCCACGTCGGCCAGCTCGCTCAGCTTCACCGGGGCGCCGTCGCGCAGGGCCACGGTGGTGTTGCGCAGTTCGTCGAGCGTGCCGAAGCCGCCGGAGGTGCGGATGGTGATCTCGAGGTTGCCGCTTTCGAGGTTGCCGGCGGGCAGGGTGACGTTGGCCTCGCGCAGGCGGGCCTGGATCTGGTTGAGGGGGATGCCGAGGGCCTTGATCTTGTCGGGGTTGAGCAGGACGTGGATTTGCCGCGTCTGGCCGCCGCGCACATCGAGGGCCGCGACGCCGGGAATGCGCTCGAGGCGGTACTTGACCTGGTCGTCGATCACCTTGCGCAGCTGGATGGGGTCGAGCCCGCCCGAGGCGCCGAGGATCAAAATGGGGAAGCTGGACAGGTCGAACTTGCGCAGGATGGGGCGGTCGGCATCGTCCGGCAGGTGCCCCGCCACGCGGTCGAGGCGGTCGCGGATATCGTTGGACGCGGCGTCGAGGTCGGTGCCCCAGGTGAAGGTGATGCGCACGTTGCTGGAGCCCTCGGCGGAGGACGAGGTGACTTCCTCCACGCCGGGCACGGCGCTGAGGGCCTCCTCGAGGGGGCGCGTGATGAGCTCCTCGACTTCGGCCGGGTTGGCGTTGAGGTAGGTTGTGGAAACGGAAATCGTGGGGGAGGTGACGTCGGGCATCAGGTCGATCGGGATGCGCACCAGCGCCACCCCCCCGAGGATCAGGATCCCGAAGGTGATCATGGCCACGAGGACGGGCCGGACGACGGAGAAACGGGCAAGGCTCATGGCGTGCGGGTGTCCTGGCTGCCGGCGGCGGGCGCGACCAGGAGGGCGGACCCCTCCTGGAGCAGGTGCTGGCCGAGAACGACGACCGGGCCCTCCGGCGCGGGCGGAAGCAGTTCCGTGTCGCCGCCGGAGACCAGGCCCGGGGTGACCGGCACGAAGAGGGCCTTGGCGCGGGCGGCGTCGGGGACGAAGACGCCGAGGCGGTCCTGCCGCCGCACGAGGGCGGAGGAGGGGACCGCGGGCACGTCGGGGTGGGCGGCGAGTTCGATGGCGGCGCGGATGAACATGCCGGGGGCGAGTTTCCGGTCGGGGTTGGGGATTTCCAGCTCGACCCGCGCCTGCCGGGAGCCTTCCTTGAGCAGGGGCGCCTTGCGCAGGATGCGGCCGGGGAAGGTTTCGCCGGGATAGGCGTCGGTCGTGACGGAGGCAGCCTGGCCGGGCTGGATGCGCGGGTAGTCGCGCTCGATGACGGCCAGCACGGCGACGACGGTCTGGATGTCGAGGACGGAGACGATGGGGTCGTTGGCCCGGAGCATGGCGCCCTCGTCGGCAAACTTTTCGCCGATCACGCGGATATCGCCGGGATCGTCCCACCCGGCCGTGATCCGGGTGTAGGAGAGGCGGACCTCGGAGGCTTTCAGGGCGGCCTCGGCCTGGCGGACGCCGGCGAGGGTGACGCCGTGCCGCGCCTGGGCGGCCAGGAAGCGGGCCTTGGCCTGGTCGGCTTCGGCTTCGGACGCCACCTTCTGCGCCAGCAGCTCGCGGACCCGGGTGAAATCGTTCGACGCCACGTCGAGCGCGCTCGCGGTGTCGAGTACCTGGGAGCGGGCGACTTCCCGCTCGGCGCGGGCCTGCTCGACCTGCTGCAGGTATTCCTGGCTGTCGAGTTCGGCGATGAGGTCGCCCTTGTGCACGGGGTCGCTGATCTTGACGGCCAGGCGCTCGAGGCGGCCGGCCACCTTGGGGGCGAGATTGAATTGCGAGAGGGGGATCAGCGAGCCGGTGAGGATGCGCACGTCGCGCAGGGTCTTGTGCTCCACGGGGGCCAGGACCACGGGGACGGCGGTGGAGGAACTGGGGCGGTGCGGGGCGGTGTTCCGGGCGGCCACCACGACATAGACGCGCCAGCCCAGCAAGGCGACCACGGCGAGGGACGCCAGGATGCGGACGGATTTACTCATGCCGAGAATCTGAACGAAGCGGGCGCAAAGGTCAATCGCTGACTTCGCGCCTGGCCGGGAGAAAGTATCTTGCGGGCTTCCCGTGAACTGTTGTATAAAAGCAAAATTGTCCGATGCGTTTAACGGGGAGGGGCTATGAAAACCAGGTGGATGGTCGTCAGTCTGTTTTTTCTGATCACGGTGGCTTCCGGACCCGCGCAGGCGCGAACCTGGGACAATGGCGCCAAAACGGGCCGCTGGTCGAACCCCACCAACTGGGCGCCCGACGGCGTGCCCCTGGCGGGCGAGGCCGTGGTCTTCGACGCCACCTCGCTGTCCAACTGCACGGCGGACACGGTCAGCAACGGCCTGGGCTCGCTCACCTTCGCCTCCGCCTACACCGGGACCGTCACGTTCCTGACCAACGCCGTGGAGACGGGGATGGTCCTGACGGTGACGGGCGACGTCGTCCTGAACGCCGGCCATCTCGTCTTCACCGGCGATCCCAACGCCGTGGGCGACGGGGCCACCAACCGCAAGTTCGGCGTGGGCTATACGCTTGCCGCGGCGAACCTCTCCATCGCCGCCGCCGCGTCCCTGAACGCCGACGGATTGGGCTTCCCGAAAAACCAGGGGCCGGGCCGCGGCGTGGGGCAGGCCGGCACCGGCAATTTCGGCGGCGCCGGCCACGGCGGCCAGGGTGGCAACGGCCGCCTCTACGGTAACGGCGGGCTGTACGGAGCGGCCCAGGGGCCGACCTCCCTCGGCAGTGGCGCCGGTCACGTCAACGGCGGCCCCGGCGGCGGCGCCATCAAGCTGGTGGTTCCCGGCACGATCACGGTGAACGGCCGGCTTTCCGCGAACGGCGGAACCGGAACGGCGCAGTACGGCTTCGGGGGGTCGGGCGGGTCGATCTGGATCGCCGGCGGCACGCTGCAGGGCGGGGGGCTGATCGCCGCCAACGGCGGCACCAATACGACGGCGGGCGTGCGCGGCAGCGGCGCCGGCCGCATCGACCTGTCGGAGGCCGTTAACAATTTCAGCGGCGCCTTCGAGGTCTTATGCGCCACCAACAACGGCACCGCCGGCTCCGTGCGCGGATTGGCCGGTTCGCTCCTGCTGCCCCAGTCGGCCGGCACGGGGCTGACGCGGGACGCGATGGTCGTCACCAACACGCTCTATTTCGGGTACGGCCAGTCCTTCGGCAGCGTGCTGGTAACCAACGGCGGCTGTCTGGTGCTCGACGCCAACAGCAACGATTATGTCTATGTGTTCGATACGCTGGTGGTGGCGACCAATTCGAGCGTGCTCTGCCCCGGCAACCGGGAGGACGTGAATGCCGAGGCCGGCGGCACGACTAACATTCCCTACGGCCGCGGGGTCGTGATTTCGGCGCGCGTGGCCCGCATCAACAGCGGCGGGGCGATCCAGGCCGACGGCCGGGGCTTCGCCAACACCGATGGTCCCGGGGCGGGCTCCACGGAAAACAGCGGCAATTACAACGGCGGGAGCCACGGCGGCCGCGGCGGGGAGAACTTCTTCGGCGGCGGGTTGACCTATGGGTCGGCGACCGGCTGCGTCAGCCTGGGCAGCGGCGCCAGCCACGCGTCGGGCGGCGCGGGGGGCGGGGCGATCAAGCTGATCGTGGGGGAAACCCTCACGGTCAACGGCCGGCTGAGCGCCAACGGGCTGCCCGGGTCCAGCTATGGCGCCGGCGGCGCGGGCGGCTCGATCTGGATCGCCTCGGGCACGGTGGAAGGCGACGGGATCATCACGGCCCGGGGCTTCCGCGGCGGCGGCGGCGGACGCATCGACATGGGGGGGACGACGAATAATTTTACCGGGCCCCTCGAGGTGCTGAGCGACGATGGCGCGACCTACGGCTTCCGCGGTCTGGCGGGCAGCCTGATGCTGCCGCGATCGGCCGGCACGGGCCTCATCCTGGACAACTTCGTTCCCGTCAGGACCAACGTGGTGTTCGGAAACAGCGTGGTGTTCGGCAACGTGACCCTGACCAACGGGGTCATGCTTTCCCTGGAGGCCAATACGGACAGCGCCCTCTTCACCTTTTCGTCGCTGACCGTGGAGAGCAATGCCACATTGGAATGCCGGGGGAATTACTACGACATCAACGCCGAGGCCGGCGGTTCACCCGGGAACCTGTACGGCGCGGGACCGGTCATGATGGCCGCCACGGTGACGGTGGCCCGCGGCGGCCGCATCACTGCGGAAGGGCTCGGGTTCCCCCGGGGCACAGGCCCCGGACGCGGCATGCCGGGGGTCAATTACGTGGCCGGCGGCTATGGCGGCAAGGGCGCCTTGTTTGACACCGTTTATGGATTGACCTACGGCTCCGAAACCCGGCCGACGGCCCTGGGCAGCGGCGGCGGTCACACCAGTGCGGGGCAGGGGGGCGGGGCGATCAGCCTCCTGGTGACGAACACTTTGACCGTGGAGGGTACGATCACGTCCAAGGGCGGCAACGGCAGCGGGGCGGGCGGCGGCGGGGCGGGCGGGTCGTTGCGCATTGAGGCCGACACCCTGTCGGGAACGGGCACGCTGAGCGTGGCCGGCGGGACGGGCAGCGGGTCGGCGGGCGGCGGCGGCGGCGGGCGCATGAGCTTGCGCTACCGGGTCAAGACCTTCACCGGCCCCTACACGGCGGCGGGCGGCACCGGCTCCACGGCGGGCGGCACCGGGACGATTTATGAAGTCAACACGTCGCTGGCCAACACGGCGCCGGCGGCCCCGACGCTGCTGACGCCGACCAACGGCGGCGCCGTGCAAGGCCAATTCCAGATGCGCACGCTGGATGCGGACCTGGACTACCTGCAGTTCAAGGTGGAGATTGCCGAGGATGCTGGCTTTGCGTCGATCGTGCGGACGGTGGACCAGACGGCATCGCAGTCGAACTGGTTCGGGCAGACGGAGATGAGCCGGACGGCCTATGCGCCCAGCGGCACCGCCACCCTGGTCATCGCGCCGCCGCTGGCGGTGAATTCTTCCTATTACTGGCGCGTCTCGGCCCTCGATCCCGGCGGCAGCGCCACGTGGGGCCCCCTGTCCGCGGTCCAGTCGTTCACCACGCCGGCCGATGTGCTCAACACCTGGACGGCGACGGGTGGCCTGTGGTCCGCGGCCGCCAACTGGTCGAACAGGCGCGCCCCCCAGCCGGGCGAGAGCGTGCTGTTCAGCGCCGCCCTCAACACCGGCTGCACCATCGATTCCATCAGCAACGGGCTGGTGAATTTCGTCATGGAAACCGGCATGACGCGGACGGTGACCTTCCTGAAGAACGCCGTCCAGGGCGGCGGCATGCACCTGCAGCTGACGGGCGATCTCACGGTCAACGGCGGCACGCTGGTCTTTGGCGCGGATCCGACTAAAATGGGGGACGGGCCCGCCGGAGTCCCCTACGGCGCGGGCTACACGGTCACCGTGGCGAACGTCACCGTCGGCCCGGGTGCGTCCATCAATTCCGACAACCAGGGATTTGCCGCGAACGCGGGCCCGGGGAAATCGCCCGACAACACCAGAGACTGGGGTGGCAGTTACGGCGGCCGCGGCGGGGTGTATTCGTTTACCAGGCCGTTCCCGGTGGCTCCGTGTTATGGTCGTGCGGCCGGGCCCACCGCCCTGGGCAGCGGGGGGTCCGGCAATCCCGGCGGCGGCGCGATCAAGTTGATCGTTTCGGGCGTGACCACAGTCAACGGCACGCTGTCGGCCAGCGCCCAATATGCGGCCCAGAACAGTTCGATGGGTTCGGGCGGCTCGCTGTGGCTGACCGGCGGGACGCTCCAGGGGACGGGCCTCATCGCGGTGAACAGCGGGCACGGTATGAACGTCACGTGCGGTGGCGGCGGCGGGCGGATCGACATCAGCGGGGTGGCCAACAACTTCAGCGGCACGCTGGACGCCCGGAACGTCGCGGTCTGGGGCGGCAGCGGGTTGAACGGGTCGATCCTCCTGCCGCAATCGTCCGGCTCCGAATTGACGATGGACCATTTCGTTCTGACCAACACGATGGTCTTCGGCAACAGCCAAACCTTTACGAATCCGGTCGTGATTGCGGGCGGCGGTCGGCTGACGCTCGTGGCCAACACGAATGAAAACGTCTTCACGTTCACGTCGCTGACGATCGCCAGCAACGCGTCCGTGGTCTGCCAGGGCAACTGGGCGGTGGAGAATGCGGCGGCCGGCGGCGCCACGAACCGGCCATATGGAATGGGGATCACCTTGATTGCCTCGAATGTGACGATTGACGCCGGAGGATCCCTGAACGCGAATGGCGCAGGCGGATCATACGGATTCGGTCCGGGGTACGGCACCAACCTGGCCGCCGCCGGCCATGGCGGTCTGGCCGCGAAGGGTTTCGGGGCCACGTACGGGGCGATCTCGAATGTCACCGAACTGGGCAGCGGAGGCCGGACGGGCTACGGCGGCGGCGCTTTAAGAATGATTGTGGCCGGAACGCTGACCGTGAACGGGACGAACTCGAGTGACGGCGCGGTGGCCACTTGGAACGGGCCGGCCGGCGCGGGAGGATCCCTCTGGATCGACTGTGACCGGCTGGAGGGCTCCGGCCTCATTTCCGCCAAGGGAGGGGCGGCAGGCAATGACGACGGCGGCGGCGGCGGGCGCATTCATTTGATTTATAACAGCCTGGGATTGACGAACCCGGTGACCGCCGGGAAGATCAACGCCTACGGCGGCACGGGCGGATCCCTGATCCAGAAGGGCGCCGCCGGCACGGTGTTGCTGACGGATCGGACTTCATCCGACAAGATCGGCACGCTCATCATCGCCAACGATCTCATCTGCTCCAACACGGTCACGCTGCTGCCGAGGAACACGGACGGATATGCGGGCAGCCCCCTGACCCTGACCGTGGATAAGCTGGTGCTGAGGGAGCAGGGCATCCTCCAGGTTCCCTCGAACCGGGCGATCGCCGTGGTGTCGCTGTTCAGCAACGGGGTGGCCTTCGCGGCTTCCACGAACCGGTCCCTGCTGTCCTTCGTGGCGGAGACGAACAGCGTGTTCGCGTTCGTGGGGACCAACGACGCGGCGGTTTACGGCAGCAACGTCTTCGAGGTGCTGCAGATCAATGCCGGGAACAAGATCGTGCGCTTCGAGGCCGGCCGCACCAACCGGGTGCAGCGCGGGCTGGTCCTGGATCAGGCCCAGTTGCGGTCTACCCAGGACGGCGTGTGGTGGTACTTGAACGGCACGGCCACGGCCACGCAGAACGTGAAGCGGGTTTATGTGCGGGACAGCAACGCCGAGGGTGGCGCCCTGATCGTTGCGGGTCGCGGATCGTCCAACGGGGGCCATAACGTGAACTGGCAGTTCCCCGGCGCGGGCGGCGTGCTGATCCAGATCCGGTGACCGGAGGAGGTCTTTATGAAGACGATTGCAGCGACGGTCTGTCTGTCGATCGGCCTGGCATGGGTTCTTTCTGCAAGCGGGGAAACGGTCCGGTATGTGGCGCTGTCGGGCGACGGGTCCGACGGGTTGACCTGGGCCACGGCGCGGACCAACCTGCAGGCCGCGATCGATGACGCCGCCTCGCTGGATGTCATCTGCGTCAAAACGGGAACGTATGTCCAGTCTTCCGCGCTCCTGATTTCGGGCAAAAACCTGACCCTCCGCGGCGGATATCGGGGTGATACGCCCGAGCCGGGCGAAGCGGTGGGCGATCCGGGCCTGACCGTGCTGGACGGCAATGCCGCCGGGCGGGTGCTGGTGGTGACGAACTGCACGGCCGGGCTGATCGAGGGGCTGACCCTCCGGAATGGCCTCATGGCGGACCATGGCGGTGGCGTTTTCATGATTTACGTCACCAATGCGTTCCGGAATTGCGTTATTCGGGACAATGCCATATACGGGAGTGAAAAGCAGGGAGTCGGTATCTATATGACCGGCATGGAGGTCACCTTCGACCGTTGCGTGATCCGCAACAATCTCAACACCTCTTCGAACGGGACCCGTTATGCCGGCGCGTTGGCAACGGGCGCGGGCAATCTGCTGATGCGGGACACGGAAATTGTCGGCAACAACGCCCGGTATTGCGGGGCGATGATGTTGAGCGCGGCCGGGACGGCGACCTTTTCCAACTGCCTGGTCCGCAACAACTGGGACGCCGGCACCTGGGGCACGATTCGCTCGGACAAGACGAAGACGGTTTTCAACTTCTGCACCGTTGCCGACAACACGTCCGGCGGGATTTACCGGAACAACGGGACGGTCTATGTCACCAATTCCATCGTCTGGAACAACGGCGACGACCTGATCGGGACGGCCAGCGTCCTGATCCCCTCCTACTCGTGCATCGAGGATCCCGACGCCGGGGCCGGCGTGATCCACGATAACCCTCGATTTATCTTGGACTATTATCTCGCGGATGGCAGTCCGTGCCTCAATGCCGCCACCGTGACGGCCGCCTCGGCCGGGGTGGACAATCGGTATGCGGGGACGAATGCGATGGACGGCGGGCTTGCGGACCTGGGGTATCACCACGTGCTCCCATACACCATCTCCACTCCCGATCTGTATGTGGACACCGCGGGGGGCAACGACACCAACGCCGGATCGTCCGCCTCCGCCCCGCTGAAAACCGTGACACGCGCCCTCGCCATCGCCGAATCCGGCGCGCGCATCCATGTCGCCGCGGGAACCTACAGCCAGGCGAACGGCGAAAGCTTCCCCCTTGCGTTCAAAGCCGATCCGGTTGAGTTGCTGGGCACGAACGCGGGCCTCACCGTGATCGATGCCACCAACTCGGGAACACGTGCGATGAATCTTTACAACATGGGGGCGGGGACGCTGATCAGCAACCTGACCTTCACGGGCGGCAGCAACGTGTTCGGAGCCGGGATGTATTTGCGCGGCACGTCGGCGCGCCTGACGGATTGCGTGATCCGCAATAACCGGTTGAACAAGGCCGAGCAGCGTGGCGGGGGGATGTATGTGGAGCAAGGCTGTCCCATTTTCTACGGTTGCCAGATCGTCAGCAATCGGCACACAAGCGGAAGCACGTTCTATGGCGGCGGCGGCGAGTTGACGGGCCGGCCGCGGTTCGAGCGGTGCGTCTTATTCGCCAATTCCTGCACCTGGCAGGGCGGCGCGTTCGTGTTCGGCGGCGAAAGCCTGGAGATGGTGAACTGTCTGGTCGCGTCCAACGACACGACGGCGGATACCTACGTCAATGCCGACGGCATCCACGTCAACGCGGGGGCCGTTCAACTGCGCCAGATGACGTTTGCCGGCAACCTGGGCAAGGGGCTGGTGCGCTCCGCCGGCACGGTGACGGCCTCCAATTCTATTTTCTGGGGAAACGGGATCGATACGACCGGCGCCGTCAGCCTGGCCTACTGCAGCGTGAGCAACGGTGTCTTCACGGACCTGGGCGGGTGCACCAACCTGGCGCCCGCGTTCATGGACCCCGTCTATTGCCATCTTCAGTCCCGCAAGGGACAGTACCGGGGCGGTTATTTCTCCGGCGGCCAATGGGAGAGCGGCACCGCCAACAGCCCCCTGATTGACCGGGGCGACCCGGTCAGCCCCTATGCCCTGGAACCGGCTCCGAACGGCAAGCGGGTGAATCTGGGCGCTTACGGGAACACGCCCGTGGCTTCCCGCTCGCCCGCTTTTTCGGGGGTGATTGTGCTGGTCAAATAGGCCGTTCGGGCGCTGTGAAAGGGTTTGATGAGGAGAGCAATGCTTTGGATCCTGGGCTGGCTGGCGGCGGGCTGCAGCGCGGTCGCTGCCGATGCCCCCGTTGCCGAGGGGCCGCAGCTCCGCTTGCGGGCGACCTCCGTCAAGCCCGCCCTGTATGTGCGCGTCTTTTTCCCGCAGGGCAATGGCAGCTGGGGCGAGATCACCCGCGAGCGGCCCGCGCCCCCCTCCGCGGCCTTGGCCGCGCAGGCCACGGGGCTGCTGGACAAGCCCGCCGCCGGCGACGTGACGGCCCTGCTGACGGACGAGCCCGCCGAGCCCGACCGCATCGTGGAGGAGGGGCAGACGGACAACCACCTGTGGCTGAAGCAGGGAACCTGGTCGCCTGCCGTGGCGCTCAAGGATTTCCAGGGCTTCGTCACCTTCCGGGTGGACGGGCTGAACGGCAGGACGCGGAAGCCGGCGGCGGTGGAAGCCGTGACGCTGGAGTTCGAGGTCAGCCTGGCCGGCAAGGTCCTGAAAACGTTCACGGAATCGTCGCCCGCGGGCGGCCGGCTGACGGCCCGCTTTTCGGCATCCGGGCCCGGCTCCCCCGAGTTTTTGGCGGAGACCGGCGGCCTGCTGGACTATGCGCGGAAGCGGGCCGACCGGCTGGAGGCCCTGCCGTGGACCGGGCAGCGGCTGCCCACGCGCTATGTGTTCCTGAGCGCCTGCTCGGGGTGGGGCACGCAGAGCGCGAACCCCGAGGTGTACCTGGCCGAATACCGCAGCATGCGCCAGCTGGGCGTGAATGGCATTTTCTACAACACGTGGCCCGGGCTCCGGGAGCTGCTCGTTAAGAAGGAGGGCGTCGGGCGGGAGTTCGCCAAGGCGCAGGGCGAGAACCAGAATTCCCTGTTCAGGCGGTATTCGGCCCAATATTTGCTGCCGTCCTTCGATCCGGCCAATCCCCGGCCCGGCGACGGCTGCCCGTCCCATCCGGCCCACGCCGGCTTCGCCACCAACGTGGCGGCGGGCGTGGAGGAGATGATGGCGGGCCTGCGCAAGGAGCCCTATGAGGAATACTGGTTCCAGACCATCAGCGAGATCGGCAGCTTTTTCGACCAGTCCGCGGAGCGCAAGTCGCACCAGGGCGTCTGCCCTTACTGCCGCGAGGCGTTCCGGACTTTCCTGAAAGGGTTCGGCTTGACGCCGGCCGATTTCGGGGCGGCCGACTGGGAGCCCATCCGGTCCACGTTCGGGTATAACGCGAAGAGCTGGGCGGAGACGCAGAAGGAGGCGGGGCGGGCCAGGGCGGAGCAGGAAGCGAAGCAGAAGAAGGAGATGGAGGAGAACAACGCCCAGGTCATCGACCTGGCCGACGAGGCGGTTGTCCCTGAATTGGAAAAGAAGGCGGCGACGTCGGTAAAACCGGCCGGCTGTCCGCTGACGGATGCCGGGTGGGCCCTGCTGCGCTATTATTCGGCCCGGTTCAACAACGAGGCGTCCGCCCGGGTCTTCGCCCCGCTGCGGGAGAGTTTGATGGCGCAGAACGAGCGCAAGCGCAAGGCGCTGGCGGAGGGGCGGGCGGAGTCGCCCGAGGCGAAGCAGCCGTGGGTCTACAGCTTCGCCCTGCGCGGCAATTCCTTTTTGATGGGCGGGCACAGCCTGGATTTCTTCGACTGGTACCGGCATGCCGACAACGCGTTCATGTATGAGACGTCCAACCGCGATCCGCGCACGTGGGAGTGGGACAGCTACCTGTGCGACGTGGGGCGGATCCACCAGGACAAGATCGGCACGCGGTTCAGTCTGATGATCAAGCCCTCGCGCGGCGCGGTGGTCCAGCGGACCCTTTCCGCAGCCGCCCGCCAGGTGCGCGCTATTTACTGGTATACGTATGGGCCCGACTGGCACCACCCCGACACGTTCGCGCGCGCGCCGGAGCGCCTGGACAAGGTCAGCCGCGTGGCGCACATGCTGGGGGAGGCGGAGGGCGCGCTGTATGATGCCGTGCGCGGTCGGCCCGCCGAGGTGGCCGTGGTGCGGCCGCTCACGTCGGCCGTGTTTGACAACAGCGCCTCGTGGGAGAACGGGAAGTGGGTGTTTGAAGCGCTGACCCATGCCCACATGCAGACCGATGCGCTGGACGAGGGGTATCTGCTGTCGGAAGACCTGTCGCGGTACAAGGCGATTGTGGTGAGCGGGTCGCATATCCGCCGG
This sequence comes from uncultured Victivallales bacterium, assembly GCA_964635825.1. Taxonomy (GTDB): domain Bacteria; phylum Verrucomicrobiota; class Kiritimatiellia; order UBA8416; family JAIOPI01; genus CAZWQJ01. The sequence goes on from CAZWQJ010000088.1 coordinate 15,725, forward strand.
GATGTGGCGGAGAAGCTGGCTGGGTGGGTGGAAGCCGGCGGCACGCTGATCACCACGGCCGGCGGGTTGGCGCGGGACGAGGCGGACCGTCCGCTGGAGGCGTTGCAGCCCGCGCTGGGTCTGAAAACCCGGAAACCCGTGGAGGTGTGGCGCGAGGTGATCAGGTATGGCGCCAGCGCGCTGGCCGATTTGCAACCGATGGCGAATCCGCCGCTGGAAGCCGCGGCGCAGTTCAAGCCGGAGGGCGCGTTGTATAAGGACGGCTTTTCCCTGGCCGTCGGGCGGGAAGTGCTGGAGCTGGACGGGGGGGGCGAGGTGCTGGGACGGTTTGGCGATGGCGGCGTGGCGGTGGTCCGGCATGTGCAGGGAAAAGGGGCGGCGGTGACGATCGGGTTTTATGCCGGGCTGGAATATGCCTCGGACATCATGCACGCGGACTTCGACATGCCGGCGCAGTTGAAGGCGACGAAGCGCGGCGTGCTGGCGGCCGTGGTGGAGGCGGCGGGCGTGGAGCCGGCGGTCCGCGCGTCGTGCCCGCTCATCGAAACTGCGCTCATGCGGCATCCGAAGTCGGGCGCGGAGACCATTCTGCTGATGAACTGGGG